>NZ_AUKA01000007.1:0-197718 GCF_000424505.1 Butyrivibrio sp. XBB1001
GGTATTGCGTGGTTTCTGGGCAGTTGGCTTCTCGGTGCCCTGTATGATTTGAATCCTGTGTATCTTGTCACTGTGTCTGTGGTATCACAGTTTCTGGCGATTGCATTTTATGCTTTATGCCTCCAGTGCAATAAGACAGAGTGTTAACAATTCCAGTTTGTTGGAATGAGCATTATATCAGAATATAAAGATTTATCTCAAAGGCAACTACCATTGCTATAATGTAATCGGAGACTGTGCATTTGATCTACAGATAACCTAGAGCAATTTCGCGAAGTTCATTTTGCCAAAGAGGAAAAAAGGCGCCGCTACGAGTTTCTTAATAAGAGGTTGAAAGAAAAAGATGAGTAAACTAAAGGTTTGCCTTAGGCATATTTCGGAAGTCTTTTTATATGAATACTACTGCTTGGGCGATGATGAATATGAAATATCCGATGAGGATACTTTGACACCACACAAGGAGAAGGCAAAAGGGCTTTTGATTTCCGGTAATTATTCAGGTGCTCAACAAGAGTGGCTTGCTGCACACCTTGAGAATCCGGTGGATATGGAAGTGATACTTGGAATCATTTTGTGTTGCAAACAGCTTGGAGATTCAGAAGGAGAGTATTCATACACTACTGAGTCATTTAATTACTGCTGCACCAGAGCAGAACTTGCAGCATATTACAGAAACCTTGGATGGTACTATCTTGAGAAGTATAAGCCGGAAGTCTCAGCAGCATGTTATCTCTACAGCAAATATTTTGAGGATTCTCAGCAGGCTGATGCAGAACTGGAATTCCTGGAGAAGGCTATTGGTAAGAAGATTGCAGAAAAAGACTTGGACCAGATCCAGAAGATCCTTAAAGATAACGAAATTCCTACAGCAGCCAATTCTGTGACGCTTGCTCTTTTGTATAAGGCTGCAGAAGAGGCGGAGAATGCCGGCGACAAAGATCAGGCACTTGACTGTTACAGGATGGTTTATGACCTTACCGCAGATGAAGACGTTAGCAAAAGAATTAGTGGGTTCAGTTCATGACACTTAAGGAAGCATACAAGATACTTGGCGCATCCAAGCAGGATGACGATCGGGAGATAAAAGCAAAATACAAAAAGCTTCTCATTATGTACCATCCTGACTCTGATCCGACCAGGAAAAGGAATTCTGAGGATGATGAAAAGATAAGACAGGTCATAGAAGCTTATAAAAAGATCAAGGAATCTGAAGGAGAGTCCTACTTCGATACCTACGAGTTTACCTGGGATGCCTTTGAGAACAAGGCAGCGTTCTCTGAGAGAAACATCTATGTCCAGTTCAAGATGTATGATGAGGAACTGCCACTTTCCAAGATGGCCAGAGGAAGATTTGTCTGGGATCCTGATATGGAGGAATTCAGGCTCTTTTCCAAAAGCGTTCTGGAAGCCTGTAAGGATATCATGACAGACTATAGGGCAATACTCACGCCTGATAAGGTAAAAGATATCTTTCATCTCATGATGCAGGAGTATGTCCTTCCGGCAGATGCAGCCAGGAAGATTGGCAAAAAGGTTCGTGAGGATGGCGACAAAGAAGTATTTACATTCAATGGATTTGTAAAAGAGAATCTTTCAGATCCGAAAGCTTCAACAGCAACTTTAGGAGAGCCTTTGAATATTTTCCTCAGAGAAGATAGGGCTGTGGTAGAAGAAATAGTAACAGGCAAGCTTCTTGGAACAGTATCCTTTGATGAGGATGAACTGTACTATGTGGTGCTTCCGCTTCTGGAAGATCCAAAGGTTCAGGCCCATGCTTTAGTTACCAAAGTTGAAAAGAACCGCAGATTTGGGAAACGGATGAATGTCGTGATTGAGCTGACAATACCAAAGAGCCTGAAAGATACTCCCGTTACTAACGGGAAACTTATAGAAAAATTGATATGGGCATATCTAAAAAAGATAACAAATTGAATTTGTAATAACTCATAAAGCAGAACGAGGAGACCATTAAATGAAAAGAAGATATTTAGCCCTGGGGTTGCTTACGCTAGCCATGGTATTGACGGGGTGTGGATCTAAAACTGAATCGGATGTAACTATTATCGGTGGGGCTGATGGACCGACATCTGTTTTTCTTGCGTCCAAGAACGATAAAGACAGTTACACGCAGATTGATCAGGAAACAGCAAAGCTGATGATGGATCTTAATGATGGACATGTGATTGTAGATGTCAGGCGTCAGGATGAGTATGATGAAGGGCACATTCCGGGAGCTATATGTATCCCTAACGAAAGCATTACTGATTCTATGCCATCGGAACTTCCTGATCTTGAGCAGATAATTCTTGTTTATTGCAGGAGTGGAAGGCGCAGCAAAGAGGCAGCGCAGAAACTTTTTGATATGGGATATACTAATGTCTTTGAGTTTGGCGGAATTATCGACTGGACTGGAGAGGTTATTACAGAGGAGGCAAAAGAGACAGCTATGACACTTTCTATTGATGGAAAAGAAATGCCGGTTACTTGGGAAGATAATGCTTCGGTAAATGAGCTGAAGGAAATCTTGCCTCTCAAAGTGAACATGTCAATGTATGGCGGCTTTGAGCAGGTTGGATCAATAGGTCAGGGCATAAGCCGGGATGATAAGCAGATCACAACAGAGTTTGGGGATATCGTGCTTTATTCAGGAAATCAGATTGTGGTTTTCTATGGTTCAAATTCCTGGGCATATACTAAGCTTGGGCACATTAATCTATCTGAGGAAGAGCTGACACAGCTTCTTGGTAATGGTGATGTTGTTTTAGAGATAAAGTAAGGGATAAATTCGCACTTTTCTGGAGAGTGACTATAGATGAGTAAGGACATTTTTTTTGATAAGGATATCCGGGAACCATTGTTTGATTTTCTGGAAGACTCATTTGGAAAAGTGAGGATCCTTGAGGAGAAAAGAACCGGCAGTGCCAGAGCAGACGTCGTCATGATTACACCGGATTTTCTGTACGGCATAGAGATCAAAAGCGATGCTGATACATATGCCAGGCTTGAGAAACAAGTCAAGAACTACAACTGGTATTATGATCGTAACATTATTGTTGTTGGTTCAACACACGCAGCACATGTAAAAGAGCATGTACCTGACTGGTGGGGAATTATCACTGTTGAAGCTGACGAGAGCGGTGCGCCTGACTTTTATGTGATGAGACAAGCAGAGGTGAATCCCAGAGTCAAGGATAAGAGGAAAATCTCCATTCTGTGGAGGACTGAGTTAAATCATCTTTTAGAGAGAAATGATCTTCCCAAATATAAAGAAAAGAGCAAGCTGTTTGTTCAGGAAAAGCTCCTTGAAAAAGTTCCCGATGAAATCCTGTGGAAGCAGGCATATGAGGAATTGTTTGAGAGAGACTATAACACAATAGCGGAAGAAATTGAGACCTATAGAAAGAATCGAAGAAAAGCATATAATGAGAAACTTGTGTCAGTGGAAGATGACTGGTTTACGGAGAATGGTCTTGCAAATGGGATCAACAAATGAAGGTGAAGGAATATGTATAACGAATTAGTAGCATGGATTGATGAAGCACTTGCACAGGGAATCCCTGAAGATGCAGTTGCAGTGTGTTTTAATGTTTATGAAGACGGGGAGAGCAGCTGGTCAATGGAATTGGTAGCCTGCAGCTCTTTTGACCCGGATGATGATGACTGGGCTTGTGATGAAGTATCGGATTTTGGAACCAGAGATAATCCATTTACCTGGAACTTTGAAGGCGATTGGGAGGCAGTGCTTACTGACATTGGAGCAAAGCTTACCAAGTACCTGAAGACAGAGGGAGTCGCTGATAAGCTGAATGAGCTTGATGGCGTGGCTGTTGGATTTGTCGATGGCGACCTGGTTATTTTGAAATAACGGATGAGAAGTTGTAGACATCATGAGGGTTAAATGATATATATTGATTCATTTCAATTTCCCGGAGTGGAAAATGAAGAAAAGTTCGTGAACTATATACAGAGAACGTGCTATACCTCGTTTTACCCTTTTGGAGTGTTTGCAGAGAATCAGCTGCGGGAGTTGTCTTTTTCTGAAATAACGATTTTGTATGGAAACAATGGCTCTGGAAAAAGCACTGCCCTGAATCTTATGGCAGAGAAACTGAAGGCTGAAAGAGATACCTTGTTTAACAAAAGTAGTTTCTTTGGCGATTACATCGGTATGTGCGCTTATGAGATGACCTATGAAGGGAAACCGGCTGAAATTAGAATGATCACAAGTGATGATGTATTTGATTTCATGCTGAACCTAAGGGCTCTGAATGAAGGCGTTGATCGGAAGAGGGAACAGGTCTTTGATGAATGGATCGAGAACAAGCATTCAAAATTCCAGATGAAGTCGCTTGATGATTATGAGCATCTGAAGAAAGTTGTGGCCGCGCGTTCCAAGACGCAGTCCAGGTATGTCAGGGACACAATTGGAAAAAATGTGATAGAACACAGCAATGGAGAAAGCGCATTGCAGTATTTCTCTGAAAAGATCAAAGATAATGGTTTGTATCTGCTTGACGAACCTGAAAACTCATTATCACCACAGAGGCAGCTGGAACTGCTTGAGTTTATTCAGAATTCTGCGAGATTTTTCGGATGCCAGTTTATAATAGCAACTCATTCGCCGTTTTTGCTGGCTCTTAAAGGTGCAAGAATTTATGATTTGGATGAAAGACCTGTAGATATAAAGAAGTGGACGGAACTTGAAGGAGTGCGGACATATTTTGAGTTTTTTGAAAAGCATAGAGAAGAGTTCTGAACAAAGTATGTAATTCCTATTCACAAGTTTCTTTTAGGAGGGTGTGTAATGAAGTCTATCCTGATCAAAGATACAACTAAAGAAGAACGTGAGCAGATAATAAAGAATTCTCTTGATTGCGGAGGCGGTTGTGAAAACTGTTCTTCATGCTGGCTTGGAGGCGGAAGTCCCTGGGACATATATCAGGATTACATCGATGGTAAAAAGGAAATTCGTGAGATAAACATGGAGTATATGGAAAAGTATCGCCAGGACAGGCAGATACACTGAGGAGATTGTGGTTATGGCAGGTGCACCTGAGATAGGAAATTCCACTTTGGAAGAGCGCAGAGCATACATAAAAGAAAGATATCCATGCATTTCTGACTGTGACATGTGCGGACTTTGTAAGGTGTTCCGCGGAAAAGATGCAGAAACAGCATATAAAGATTACATAGATGGCAACAAGAGTTTTCTTGAAGTCTCTGCCTATTACAAATAAATAATGATAAAAATGACCGGAACAGTAATACGTATAATTACTGCTCCGTAAATGCACCTTTATATTCTGTGAACGCATTTTCCATGGCTTCTGTTTCGTCACAGTTTATGTAAGCGACTGACTTGTATTCCCTCTTACCAAACTCTTTTAACAGCCAGGTCTTACCTACCTGTCTTGCTCCATTCACTATAAGGGGTTTTCGCTCCTTGTTATTTTTCCATTCTAATAACCTTCTATACGCTAGTCTTTCCATGATCACCTCCAGTATAATTTTCGCTTTTACTAGCGTTTGGTCTACTGATTATTACATTTTTGTGAGCGTATTATCTTTCCTGTGTTACACTTTTACTAGCCATTACCCAAACGAGCGGCTGAGGATTATTATTTCAAAGACAGAAAATTTGATGTGGATGACTATAAGTGATTCGTATGAAAACAATTTAAAAGGAATTTTCTGATTTTATAACCCCCCGAGGGGCTTGTGGCTGGTTTGTGGTATTGTTACCATAATAGAAGTTTTGAAAAAAAGAAACCGGGGGTTAAGAAAAATGAAACAACAAAACTTAATAAAAAATATGGTAACAACTGCGATGTGTATTGCGCTGTGTGTGGTACTTCCTATGGCATTTCACATGATTCCCAATGCCGGATCAGTGATTAGCCCTATGCATATTCCGGTACTTGTCTGCGGATTGGTATGCGGATGGCAGTATGGTCTTGTTTGCGGACTAGTCGGACCGCTTCTTTCATCAATTCTTACAGGAATGCCGCCAATGGCTATTTTACCTGCAATGATGGTTGAACTGGCTGTTTATGGCATCTGTACTGGTCTTATGATAAAACTTGTCAACACAGGAAAGCTTTATGCGGATCTTTATATAAGCCTAGTTGTAGCCATGCTTGCAGGCAGGGTTATCGGTGGTTTGTCCCGAGCTCTCATCTTTGCAAGAGGTGAATATTCCATAAAGGTATGGGCTATAAGCTACTTTGTGACAAGCCTTCCTGGAATTATTATTCAGCTTATATTCATACCTGCAATAGTATTTGCTTTGTATAAAGCAGGATTAGCAACAAATAGTACAGTAAAAAAGGCTGCATAACATATGGATATTGTCAGTAAAGAACAGGTAATTGAATTTTTT
Source organism: Butyrivibrio sp. XBB1001 (assembly GCF_000424505.1). Lineage (NCBI taxonomy): Bacteria > Bacillati > Bacillota > Clostridia > Lachnospirales > Lachnospiraceae > Butyrivibrio > Butyrivibrio sp. XBB1001. Next base: position 6,380 of record NZ_AUKA01000007.1, read on the forward strand.
GACGGACTGGCCGAAAAATGGGATGACTTTGCAAACAATGATGAATCTGTTACGCGTGATATTATCAGAAATCTAGGTCAGCTTGAAGGAAAAAAGGTGCTGGATATTGCTTGCGGAACAGGCTTCATGATTCCGTATTATCTGGAAGCTGGGGCAAAAAAAGTAACCGGAGTAGACATTTCAGCTCAAATGCTGGAAAAGGCCAGACATAAGTTTAGAAATCATTCCGAGGTTGATTTTGTTAACGGAGATGCGGAGCAGTTTGAGTTTGACGAAAAATATGACGTATGCGTTATATATAATGCATTTCCTCATTTTCCATCTCCGGAAGTTCTTTTGCATAATCTATCAACAGCTCTGGCGGATAATGGGAGTATCTGCATCGCTCATGGAGCCAGCAGGGCGGTTATAGATGAATGCCACGCAAATGGAGCTTGCCATGTGTCGCGGGGGCTTCCTTCAGATCAGGAATTTCATGAGCTGCTTGAGAAAGAATTTGCCATTAAGACTTTCATCTCAGATGAAAGGATGATAGAGCTGATCGGAATAAAAAAATGACCTTCAAAAACTTTAAATACCTCATGTTAATGCGAAGGAATACACTGATGATGAAGCGAGAACAAGTTTAATATGTCAGAAAAAAAGCCGTTTGACAGGATAATTTACTGTTAAATGGCTTTTTTTCTGTTATAGTAAAAATAAGTTTTTGTAGTAGTGGCGATTCCGGCGTGACTTGAAAGACAGTATAGGGATATTTGGTAATGGATACGATTGATATTGTTGTAAAGCGTATTATTGAAATGGAATCCATTCTGGAAGAGGCATTGAGAAGAATGGATAAGGCTGAGGAGGTACCAGAAGCTCTTTTAGCCTATCAGTCAGAGATAAAGAAGCTTGATGTGTATTATTCCAGCCAGGATTGGAAAGATGATTTTACCTTGGATGAAGATGGGCGTTTACCAAAAGGTTTGAAGCGCGGAGTACTTTCTGAAGATGGAATCTATGATGCGCTTGAGCGGAATAAAGAATTGATGGAAAGGATAAAGGGAACGAGAATGGTTAAGCATGTGATTTTATGGACACTTAAGGATGAGCTTTCTGCAGAGGAGAAGGAAACTATCAAGCAGGGAATAAAAGAAGGTCTTGAGGGATTAAAGGGCAAGGTTCCTGGAATTATTGATATCAAGGTTAATATCAATGGTCTTGAGTCCTCTAATGCAGACCTGATGCTTGATTCAACTTTTGAGAGTGTAGAGGCACTTAAGGGATATTCTGTACATCCTGAGCATGTAGCAGTTGCAGATTCCAAGGTAAGACCTTATACCAAGATCAGAAGCTGCCTGGATTATGAGGCTTAAGGCATGGAAGGTTCATGACGGGCAGAAATTAGATGAGGAATAAGATGAACAATTATTTAAGGCCACATCATGGGATGTGTTTTCAGTTTTATGAAGGAAAAGGATACAGTGAGGACTTCACTGATCACATGGGCAGGATAATCAGGGAGATGGAGGCAGATCCTGCGCAGAAGATTCAGCTGAAGGTAGAGACAGATATCGTCTGTGAGAATTGTCCTAACAATGAGGCAGGAGTGTGTTCTACTGCTGATAAGGTTAAAAGATATGACGAGGCGGTCCTCAAAGCTTGTGATTTAGCGGAGGGTGAAGAGATTTCTTTTGCCGAGTTTACTAAACTTGTAAGGGATAAGATCATTAACGCCGGTATTAGAAGTGATATTTGTGGAGATTGCAGCTGGGATTACATCTGTAGCGCAAAGTAAAATGAGAGCGAGAAGGTCTTCAAGGACTATAGATGAGTAAGTGTGCTAGAGGCTGCAAAAAGGAAGAGAGACAGCATATAATGGGATAGGACCGCGTAATTACGCGGCCCTATCGGAGATGTTCTCTGATGCCAGTTCACTGTTTATGGTGTCTTCACAAGCTAAGAAAACTAATAAAGTAGGAGTATTGCTCTGAAAATGAAACATGGACCGGCATGGGAATAGTGGGAACGACATTACATAGAAGGAAAAGGGGTAAAAAAGTGGTATCGTTAATTATTTCTTTTGGCGTGTTGGTAGTAGGATATCTGACTTATGGTAAATTAGTCGAGAAGATTTTTTATCCTGATAACAGGAAGACTCCCGCGTATGAATATAATGACGGAGTTGATTATGTACCACTTAAATCCGGCAAGGCTTTCCTGATTCAACTTCTAAATATCGCAGGCACGGGGCCGATCTTTGGGGCAATAATGGGAGCGTGCTTTGGACCTGTTGTATTTTTGTGGATAATCTTTGGGTCAATTCTCGCAGGTGCAGTACATGATTTTATGGTTGGCATGATATCTGAGAGAAACGAAGGCAAATCCATAGCTGAATTATCTGGCATTTACCTGGGACAAAAAGTTAAGTGGGGGATGAGGGTATTCTCGGTACTATTGCTACTACTGACAGGAACAGTGTTTGTCACAAGTCCTGCGGCGCTTATAGCCAAGCTTACACCAGAGAGCCTTGGAGTAACCTTCTGGGTTGTTGTAATCCTGATATATTATGTGCTTGCAACACTCCTGCCAATAGATAAGATAATCGGCAAGCTCTATCCGGTATTTGGAGTTGTTCTAATAACAATGGCTGTTGGAATTTTCGCAGGTATAATTATAGGCGGATATCACATTCCGGAAATAAGATTTGAAAATCTCCATCCAGAGGGGCTTCCTATATGGCCGTATATGTTTATTACAGTTGCCTGCGGGGCAATTTCTGGATTTCACGCTACTCAGTCTCCAATGATCTCTAAGTGCATATCTTCTGAACATGATGGAAGAAAAGTCTTTTACGGAGCAATGCTCATGGAATCTGTTATTGCACTTATCTGGGCAGCAGGTGGTGTAGCTTTTTATGGAACTACACATGAGCTCAATGATGCAATCGGTACGCTGGGACAGTCCGGAGTAGTATATGATATATCAACGGGTATGCTGGGAGGAATTGGCGGAGTCCTGGCTATAGTCGGTGTTATCGCCTGTCCTATCACATCGGGCGATACAGCCTTTAGAAGTGCGAGACTAATCCTAAGTGAGATCACAGGCCTGGAGCAAAAGCCTATAGTAAACCGTCTTATTATAACGATTCCTCTTTTAGGAGCAGGGGCTTTTCTTACTCAGCTTGATTTTAATGTTTTGTGGAGATACTTTTCCTGGAGCAATCAGACACTGGCCATGATAAGTCTGTGGGTATCAACTGCTTATCTTTTAAAAGAGTCAAAGAATAAATACCATAGTCTCATCACTGCAGTTCCAGCCATATTCATGTCAGCAGTCAGTATCACATACATTCTGATTGCTAAAGAGGGCTTTGGTGTCAACGTACACATTGCCTACTGGATAGGCATCGCCTTCGCAGCACTTTGTGCTGTAACGTATGCCGTCGTCTGGAAGAAAAAAAATTGAGGATGCTAGAAGAAAAATGAATACAATAATAAAAGAATATTTAATACGTTACCTGATATACATCGTCATTGGAATGGCTTTATACCTGCTATATTACATCACTCACCGGGGTATGATGTTCATTCCTTCGTATGCGTTGCTGGTTGCAACGACATATTTTGCTGACTATCTTTTTCATGATCCTTTTTGTCTACGTTAGTGGATATTTGGCCTATGAGGCAGAAGTCATGATCCGCAAGTTTTTCACACCAAGGTAAAAGAAGTGCTATCCGAACATTGACTTCATGTGTCGCTTGAGAGACCATCAATCAAAGATTAAGATTTTTTTTACAGATACTTTATCGCATTACAGATGATTTTTTATACGCAAAAATATATACTATGGTATGTAAAACAAACATCTTTCAATGATAGGATGAAGTAAATATGGTAAAAGAATTTGATGAAAAAAGCGTAACTATCAGAAACCAGATATATGATGTTCCTCAGGGAATGACAATCCTAAAAGAGGGCGAAATTAATCTTGATATGTACAAAATTCTCAGGGGCCATGTAGAAATGTATACAGGTTATGGGACAGAGAATGAGGTTCTATTAGGGCTTCTTGGACCTGGAACCTGTTTTGGAGAATTTGGGATTCTGACTAAAAAGCCAGCTATATACACCATAATTGCTTATTCAGATATTAAGATCCTTCGTGTAACAGAAGAACTAATGATGGATTTTATGAAGGCAAACCCGGAAAATGTATTTCAGATCATGAAAAATATGGCCAATAATATGATGCGAATGCAGCATCAGATTGGGCAGCTTACAACAGAAATTGCAAATTTGAGTAATGATCTAAATAATACAGAGAGCTATAAGACATCCACGATGATAAAAGACATGCTGAGAAACTATGCAATATATGATAATAACTCTTCAGATGAAGAGCATATTATCAGCGAATCTGGTATGAAATTCCTGGATAAGGAACATAGACAAAAAACCTTTTCGCAGAATTGACATATATTGCCAGGACTCTGATGACCAATATGGTGTCAGAGTCTTTTTTATGATATAAAATTGAGAGAATGATTTATTTATGGAGCAATTCGAAGTTGATACAGGGGCTAAGCCCATGGAGGAAATATGGAATCGATACTTATAAAAGATACGACAAGAGAGCAAAGAGAACAGATAGTTGCTGAATCAATTGGAAACATCAGTGGTTCATGTGACGGATGCATGTCAGGCCTTGCGGACATGTATCAGGACTACATAGATGGCAAAAAAGAAATCCGCGAGATAAATATGGAATTCAGGGCCAATTACGAGTCTGGAGTTGAGGGCCCTCAGAAGGCTGATTGCGGGTATAAATTATGACAGAGAATCAGATTGAATGGTCCAGAAAACGAGAAAGGTAATTAGTAGATGAGTGAAATTTGGGAAATATTACATAAACCGGATACAGTTGTGTTTTTCGACATAGATGGCACACTTACCAGCTACAATTATGGCAGGCATCATGCCCATCACGAATTAGATGGCAAGCCAGAATTTCGAGATGTGAATATCTACGCTGACTGCAAGAGGCTTCAGCCTCTCTATGACTATATAAGTGGACATGATGTTAACAGACTCTTTTGCATATCAAGAGAACCACATGGACACGAAGCCTGGAAATCCGAGATGGTAGAGAGACTCTATGGTATTCCTGCTTCTCACTGTTTCTATACCCTGGAGGCCAGAGAGAAACCACAGATTGTCATGGACAAAGTAAAGGAATTATTCCCTGACATCGCGCCAGAATCAGTAGTTCTCATGGATGATAACGATGACACCCTTGGTATGTACATGGCGCAGACTCCCTTCTGCACAGCACATCCCATGCTATTTATGGAGCATCTGTAAATGGTACTTGGGGACGGAGTCAAGGGACCATAATGGGCTATATCATACAAGTAGAAAAACAGACAGTCTTCTATGCAATCGTTAATCGGAGTGTAATCGATGGAAAAAAGATTTAGGCTATGCTTTTATGGAATAGTGCAGGGCGTAGGCTTTAGGTATACTGCAAGACATGCAGCAAATATGTATAGGCTAACTGGCTATGTTAAAAATGAGTATGACGGCTCTGTAACCTGTGAAGTTCAGGGAGATGAGAAAGCTATCAGTAGATTTGTGGAAACTATCAGAAATGGAAGATTCATAGATATTTCCAGTATAGATAGAAGAGAATTGGAAATAGTTCCAGATGAGCGGTCTTTTGATGTTAGATAGAACAGGAGGAGTGAAATGGGATTATTTGATAAGTTATTTAAAAAAGGCGAACTGAAAGAAGAACCAAAGGCTGAACAGACTCAGGTACAACAGGCCAAAGAGGTAGAAGCTGTCGGTTGGGATGCTATTGAGAAAGAGTTTTTGAGGGTGTATCCAGGACAGAATAATCCTAAACACTATGGAACAATTATTAAATGGATCATGGGTGGAGATGACCCGCTCGATGGTATCAGCGTTTACGATGGCGGTGATTTCTGGCACTTTGTATCCTTCGGGCTTACTGAGATATACGAAAAAGAATGTGAAGATCCTGAGATCAGTGGTTACGGCTATGAGCTGACCTTTAAGCTCAAGAAGAATCAGTTTGAAGACGAAGAAGCTGAGATAAAGTGCATTTGTGGTATTCTCCAGATGGTTGCCAGGATGGTATTTAAAAATGGAGATGTGTTCCTGCCTTTTGAATATCTTTACACTGGACAGACAGTGGGCATTGATGCACATAGAAAGTCAAATCTGACTGGATTTATTACAATCAAGGATCCTACAGTTGAAACTATCGATACACCTAATGGCAAGGTTGAGTTTCTGGAACTCATTGGAATGACTGACGCAGAGCTTAAGACTTTGTCTGACAGAGCTTCTGTTGAAGCTCTTTACAACAAACTGCAGTCGGATGTTACAGATTATCACAGGGAGTCAGTGGTTTGAGGAAAACCAGATAGAGATAACAGTTTAGGTAACGACATTCTGTTACTATTCACAGTTTTTATAGGTCGCATAGGAAGCCTGTGTTTATAGGCTTCCTATTATTTTGTTCGGATATTATAATAAATCCAACAATCCCAATTTGTAGGACAATGATTTTACTCGGAAAAATAATAAAGGAGCACTAGAATGATTACACTTGTAAAATATGAAGATGAAAGAGATATTTTATGTGAACTGATAAAGCAATTTTGGATAGCGCATAATGATTACATACCAACAGATGAAGAAAACATAGAAGATGCGCTGGCATGGACTAGCAAAGGGCATGTATTGTATTTTATTAAAAAGGAAGAGGAAATAATAGGGTTTGTTCATTTAGCAAGTCGTGGATGTGAAATTGACTGGGTGGAGGATTTGTTTATTCTTCCAAGATATCAGGGAAAAGGATATGGTTCCGATGCATTAAAACTTGTTGAGGATATTGTTAAGGAATACTCTGATTCAATTTATTTGGAAGTTGCAGCAAGAAATGCTAGAGCGTTGAAATTATATTATAAAAATGGTTATGACTGTCTTAATACAGTCACTATTCGCAAGGATTTTAAACCAGAAGAATATGCCGTAACAAGTGAAGAAGAAGTTTTGGGGCATAAATTAGTGGTTAAAGATTATAAAAACTGATAATTGTTGAATTGGCAAATTCGAGTTTGTTGATTTGAATATAATCTTACATGGACCAGTACTCTGGGGACGCCCAAACAGTACTGGTCTATTATTATGCCTATTCTTTTAACATTCGCAATATGGTAAGATTATAAAAGTGCGTAGAAATGCCTATTTTACGGCATGTAAAAAGATTTTGACATGGCTAAAAAGCGTAAATGTCAAAGCCTTTTGATGGCGACGAAATCAATATCTCGGTATTCTGAGGCGGAAAGAGAGACATAAGAATGGAACTTGGGAACAGAATCAAAGAATTAAGGAAAGCACAAAATATTAACCAGGATGAATTGGCTGAAAAGTTATTTGTTTCAAGACAGACAATTTCAAATTGGGAGAATGACAAAAGCTATCCGGATATTCAGAGCGTATTGCTTCTAAGTGAAATCTTTAATGTCTCCGTAGACCAACTATTAAAAGGAGATGTTGAAAAGATGGAAAGAATCATCACAGAACAAACGCAGGCAGACATTAACAAGATGAATACCTACGCGATAGGAATGCTGATTTCTATAGTAGCACTTCTTATCTCTACGCCAGTATTGGCATTCACAACTGGATTTTGGTTTTTCATACCATTTGTATTGCTGTTTGCTTGCACAATGTATTTTGCCACTAGAATTGAAAAGTGCAAAAAGGAGTATAATGTCCAAACTTATAAAGAGATTGTAGCTTTTACAAAGGGAGAGGCGCTTTCTAAAGAAGATCAGATAAGAGAAGAGGCAAAAAGACCTTATCAGAAAGCTTTATTTGCAATACTGTCAGGCGTTATAGCTGCAGTGGTATGCGGTGGCATAGGTGCAGCACTCATTCTGTTATTCAAATAATCATTTAAACGAAAACAACCAACATTGGAGGATATAAAAATGAAATTTTCAAAAGAGCAGCAGAAGTTACTTACTTTATTTATTTTGGGAATATTATTATGTGGTATCGCTCACATTTTCCCAAGTGGACTAAATGTCCTCGCAGCTATTGCAGGATTTCTTCTTATAGGATATTTCTCAGTTAAAAGCTATGAAATCATGAAAGAAGAAAAGAAAGAGAAAGAAAAAGAGACAGAACATACTGAAAGACAATAATAGATTATGATATCTAATGTAGAGCAGACTATGAAATAATTATTATAATAAAGTTAGTGGTGATGTTTTAAAAAATGATAATGTCTCGACAAGCTTGTATTCTTTTTATTGGGTAGATTATTGGACACGTTTTCAAATATTATAGAAGCATAGAAAAAGTATTTAGGGGCGCGATAAGAAAGAGAGGTAGAAGATATGTTATTTTTTCTGATTTGTTTCGTGCCAGTTGCATTTGTGTTATGGATGTTTTGTCAGGTCATCGTTATCTGCGTACAATTTATAAGCTTTGATATCAAATGTGCAATGATAAAAAAGAAAAACCCTAAGCTGTACAGGTATCTCAAGAGCGAGGAGTTTAGGATTACAAATGGCTGCGGATGCTCATATTGGTGGCTTATTCATCATCATATGTGAGCATGCAGTTTTTGGAGTATACTGTAATTAACTGCAAAAAAATTGACGGAATTGTAAAACTGATCTGTGTGGAAAACAAAAGCGGAGGGGTATATGAAAATATTAGTATTAAATGGAAGTCCCAAAAAGAAAAGTGATACTTTCAGGTTGACAGATGCCTTTTTAAAAGGCTTAAACAGGGATGGTAGTCATGAAATTCATATTGTAAATGTAATAGATAAAAAGATATCACCTTGCAGAGGGTGTTTTGGATGCTGGAAGAATATGGACGGACATTGCATTATAGATGATGATCAGAATGAAATACTGGATTTGTACAGAGATTCTGATATGATAATATGGAGTTTTCCACTGTATTGCTATGGGATGCCCTCACATCTAAAGGCTGTGCTTGATCGCACAATACCTCTTGTCAAAATGAAGATGGTTCAACTGCCAGATGGTACAGTTCAGCATGAAGCTCTTGCGGATTTTTCGAGGATACATACGCTTGTTATCTGTGGCTGCGGTTTTCCAAATTGGGAAGGTAATTTCAATAGTCTTAAATTGATGTGTAAGAATTGCTTCGGAGATCCAGATATTATCTGCGTTCCAGAGACCCCTCTCATGAATGTTCCACAGGCAGCAGTGGTAGCTGATCCTCTACTTGGACTCTTTGAAAAAGCCGGGGAGGAATATGCTTCTGACCATTCACTTTCAGCTGAGACTATCGCTTCCCTGGAAAAACCCATGATCTCAGCGGAGGAATATATACGAAATGTAAACGGTGGTTAATGATCATGTGGAAAAATTGTTTGAATGAGATATTTGTAGAATGACAAAAGGTTCAATAACAAAAAATCTAGTATTATTTGCAATACCTCTTTTCTTCGGGCAGCTTCTGCAGCAGCTATACAACGTTGTGGATTCAGTTGTAGTTGGAAATGTGTTGGGAAAAGAAGCACTGGCTGCGGTGAGTACAACCGGCAGCCTTATATTTTTGATGGTAGGTTTTATAAATGGCCTGTTCATGGGAAACAGCGTTATCATAGGAAAAAGGTATGGCGCTGGTGATGATAAAGGAGTATCTATAGCATCGCATACAGGAATTGCCTTTGCTATCCTGATGGGAATAGTAATGACGGTCTGGGGATACTTTTTTACACCGACAATTCTAAAGTGGATGGGAACACCGGAAGATGTTATGCCAAGTTCAGTCCTGTATTTCAAGATATACTTTCTGGGCGGCTTGGGGAATATCCTCTACAGTGCATGCTGCGGCGTCTTTCAGGCTATGGGAGATTCTAAGCGGCCACTGTATTATCTGATAGTTAGTACTGTTATCAATACCATACTTGATATAGCTTTTGTCAAGTATCTTGGCTTCGGAATAGGCGGAGCAGCTCTTGCAACTGTAATAGCGCAGGCTGTAAGTGCAGTTTTGGCCTTCTTTAAGCTGACAAGAGTAGAAGGACCGCATAGGATCTTTATCAGAAAGCTCAGGATGGATCTTGAGACTTTGAAAAAAGAGCTGATGATAGGTTTTCCAACTGGTATCCAGAATAGTGTTATTGCCATAGGAAATGTAGTTGTTCAGTCGAACATAAATGCCTTTGGTTCTGTTGCTATGGCAGGCTGCGGAAGCTACTTTAAGCTTGAAGGATTTGTATTTTTGCCAATAACATGTATGTGCATGGCGCTGACAACCTTTGTAAGTCAGAATCTAGGAGCCGGGGAATTTAAGAGAGTAAGAAAAGGTTCAGTTATTGGAAGCGTCATAGGAGTGTCATGCGCTGAAATCATAGGATTCATAGTATTTGCTTTTGCTCCTATACTTCTTAGGATGTTCTCAAGTGAAGCTGAGGTTCTGGCTATAGGAACAACTCAGGTCAGGACAGAAAGCCTATTTTACTGCTTGCTGGCCCTTAGCCATTGCCTGGCAGGAGTATATCGAGGAGCTGGAAAAACTACGATTCCAATGATTGTAATGCTCTCTAGCTGGTGCCTTCTTAGAATTACCTACATTACAATCATTGTTCGCATCATTCCTGTGGTGAATGTAATATTCTGGGCTTATCCACTAACATGGTCTGTGAGCTCTGTAGTGTTCATCATCTACTATTTCAAGGGAAAATGGGTAACTGCGTGACATTTGGAAATGACACCGGTACCATTTAAATAAATAAAAAGAAAGGCAAGTAAGAAATTGAGAAAAGCACGTTCAGAAAAAGAAGCAGCAATGAGGGAAAAGATGATTCCGGAATTGTATGCTAATGAGTATAATAGTTTTATAGGATTTGAAATCATGGAGCTGAGCTCCACTTACAGTAAGGCCAGGATCAAGGCCGATTCAAGGCTTCACAATACCTATGGAAGTATCCATGGCGGAGCACTTCTTTCATTTGTGGATGCTATGGCCGGCGCTACAGCCAGCATGAGCGGATATTACGCAACTACAGTGTCCGCAAACCTTAACTTTCTGCTACCTGCAGTAAACACTGAGTACATCTACTGCGAGTGCATGAAACTCAAGACAGGCAAGCATATCCTTGTGTTTGACATCAGGGTAACAGATGATGAGGGAAATCTTTTGGATAGTGGAGAGTTTTCGTTCTTTGCTAGTAAAGTTCCAGTTCTTGGAGATAACCTTAAGTTCGGTAAATAATTGCAAATGCATAGAGACAATCAAATTACGGGAGGGCTTTTGAAATGAAATGTTGTATTGCTTATGCTTCAACACATCACGGAAACACCAAGAAAGTAGTAGATGCCATTGCTAAAGAGTTTGATGTGGACCTTATCGATGTCACTCAGGTACAGGAAAAAGATCTTTCTGAGTATGATCTAATTGGTTTTGCATCCGGAATTTATGCGGCACAGTTTCATCAGCAGGTCAAGAATTTTGCCCAGGTAAATCTTCCTCAGAACAAGAAAATCTTTTACATAATGACCAGTGCCATGAACAAAGATTTTTCCAAGTCAATGGCAGATTCTGTGAAAGGTAAAAATGCCGAAGTTGTAGGTAAGTTCACATGTCACGGCTATAACACTTTTGGACCATTTAAACTAGTTGGTGGAACCAGCAAGGGACATCCCGATGAGAATGATCTGACAGACGCAGTTGAGTTTTTCAGAGGCCTTATAAGAGTAGGAAGAGCGGAATAAATAATAGAAATAGAAAGAGATTCTACCAGTCAGGTAGAATCTCTTTCTATTATTCTGCAGGGAAGACGTACCTCGCCCCGGAGAATGTCATCTTTATGTTCGATTTTTGAAATCAGACCCTCGGCTGATTTGTAGCCGATGTCGAAAAGCGGAGGTTCAACGGTTGTGAGTGTTGGACGACACACGGTTGATAATTCCCTGTTATCAAAGCCAATAAGTGCAATATCCTTGCCGACTTGGATTCCTGCATCATTGCAGGCATCTATTACGCCCATGGCCATTTCATCGTTATGGGAAAAAATAGCAGTAACATGCTGCTTGATAAGCTTTTTAGTAGCGTTGTATCCGCTGTCTCTTGACCAGTCTCCGTTGATCACATATCCGGGATTGTATGGTATGTTGTGATCATATAAGGATTCCTGATAACCTGTAAGTCGCCATCTGGTGTGAACACTGCTCACCTTGCCAGTTATGGTGGCTATTTTTTTATGTCCTTTTTTGATCAGAAGCGAAACAGCTTCATAGGCAGCGTGCTGGTCATCGTACAAGACAGAAGGGATAGCCAGCGATGGAGAGATACAGTAGGCACATACAAAAGGGATGTTGTTATCAAATATGCTAGGAACTACTCGGTGAGAATGACAGCCAAGATAAATAATGCCATCTACCTGCATGGAATTCATATGTGATACGGCATTATTCTTGATTTCTGAGTATCTGTCTTTGTCTTTATCAGGATCAATACCGAGAGTATTTATACGCAGATTTTCCAAGAGATAACGATAACCCTTTTCCTCGCAACAGGCACCGATTCCATCTATTACAGGAGGTGTATTGAATACTGTAAGATCTTCCGCAAGAATCCCTATTGTCCTGCTGGAACCAGTTTTAAGATTTCTGGCATAGAGGTTGGGATGATAATTAAGTTCCTCAGCAATTTCCAGAATTTTCCTGGTGGTTTCTTCACTTATATTTCCGGTGCCATTTAAAACCTTGGATACTGTTGCGACAGATACCTGGGCCTTTTTGGCGATATCCTTCATGTTAGGCACAATTTATCCTCACTTCCCCAAATACTGATCATGGATTAATGTTAAACGTTTTCTTAATAAAAAACAACCAAAAAATTGCTAACAATATTATTGAAAATTGCTATTTACATATATAATGCAACAATATAAAATCCAAATCAAGGTAAACGTTTACCTAAAACAAAAATGGGGATGAGTTACAAGAATATCATGAGTTGTAGCGAAGACTACAGCTTTATATATGAAAAAGGAAAACGTTAACTTTGCACACAACTAGAAGGAGGAAAAAATGGGGAAAAAAGTTGGTGTGGGTAAAAAACGTGGCGCAAAATGCCTTGCAGCAATCCTTTCAGCTGGAATGCTTGTGTCACAGATGTCTATCGGGGCAATGGCTACGGATCAGGGGAATCTGACCACGATGGCAAGCGCAGCTGATGAGGCATCTGAAGAATTATCTGTAGGATCGACAGACAGACAATCTGACGAATCATCCAAAGAATCATCACAAGAGACAACAGAAGAAAGAACAGAAAAACCTGGAGATGCATCCAATGAGGCAGCAGGTAACTCATCAACCGATGAGGCTGAAAATAATGCGTCAAACAATGCGTCAGGCAATGCATCATCAGAGGCTTCATCAGAAGCATCATCCGACAGCGCATCGGCTGAAGAGTCAGCAGAAGCATCTACAGAATTATCGTCACAAGAAGCTACAGACAGTGCATCAACTGAGAATTCTGCAGATCAGGAGGTGCTTGGAGCAAGGAAACTTGCCGAGAACTTTGATGGCGAACTATCAGAAAACGGTGGAACAATTTCTAATGAATACTTCCAGGTTTCAGTAGGCAAGTATGGTCAGATCACAACTCTAAAGCTGGTTGGAGATGAGTATGACACCAACTATGTTATGAATGAGAGTAACACTCCTTCCCAGAACACGTCAGGCCATGAATGGCTTGGAGAATTGATGCTGGCAACCAAGAGTGGAAATGACACATCATATAGGGATGAGAGAACAGCCAATTCTGGAGACATTCGTAATATTTATGTCGACAATGAGCAGAAAAAGATCACTGTAGTCTATGATCCTTCCCTTGATAGTAGCGTTTCCACAAAAGAAATCAATGACCTCCTTATTGTTGAGACCTATCAACTGGTAGGTGAAAAACTAAAGTGGGATATCAGTTTAAAGAACATCACAGGCGATGATATTATCGTAGGCGATCTGGGACTTCCTCTTCCTTTCAATGAATTCTGGACAAGAGGAGATCAGATTTATGAGACAAGATCCGTTGATCACAGCTTTGTGGGACAGAATGGTTCTTACATTTATGTAACAAGGCCAAGTGGAGAGGGAAGATTCCTTTTGATGACACCAGACCAGAGTACTGATGCAGGATTTGAGTATCAGGATCACTGGCGCACTAATGAGCGTGAAAGCTATGAAGCTGCGTGGTGTCAGGATCAGTCAGGATGGCAGAACGGACTTAATGTCTTTTACATTCATTCTGATAACATCAAAAAGACTAACCGGGGATACCTGCCTAATACCAGTCTTACCCTTGGACAGGGAGAGGAAAAGAACTACACCTTTAACTTCAGTGCAGTTCCAAATCAGGAGTCCCTTGGCTCAGCTCTTTACAACGAAGGAATTATTGATGCGGTAGCAGTTCCAGGCATGACTTTTGCAAGAAATATGCCTGCGAAAATGTACCTTCACACGACAATAGATCCAGAGGATATTTCTATAGATATAAAGTGCCCGGATCAGCTTAATCTTTTTGCAGGGCACGCCTCTACTGTAAGTTCAACTCTTCCTCATCAGGGCGATGCAACAATGACCTATGAAAAGACGGTAGAAAAAGACGGTGAGCAGTATCACGTATATGATCTTAAGTTTTACGATCTTGGCCACCATAACGTTACAGTAAGCTGGCAGGATAAAAAGACAACCTTCCAGTTCTACATCATGGATGACATAGACGGGGCGCTGGAAACTCATTCAACTTTCATGGTTGACAAGACACAGCTTGATCTTCCAGGGCAGACCGGAGATAAAGTCTTTGATGACTGGATGATGGATCAGAAGACTACCAGAAACAATGTTGAGCGTGACTACTTTAATATGAGCTATTGGGGCTGGGGAGATGACTGGGGATTAACCCATGGAACGTTCCTTGCTGAAAAGAATGTATATCAGCCCAAGGCATCTGAAGTAGAAGCGCTTGATGAATATCTTGATAAAGCTATTTGGAATGGTCTCATGCAGGAACATCATAATGACTATCTGGTACATGACTTCCTAATGAATGAGCCAAACGCATCACCTACTTATAGAGGATATGCTTACCCTCATATTTATAACACCTATTTCATGATGTACAAGATAGCCAGCAAGTATCCAGATCTTGTGGACTATAAGGAAACACCCGATACATATCTTTTAAGGGCCTATAACATTCTGTACGCTCTGTATTACGGAAACGGTGTGGCTTATAACTGGAGCACTGGTGTCATGGGAGAGAGCACAACACCGGCAATCATCGATGCTCTCAGAGCAGAAGGCTTTGAAACTCAGGCAAGCAATGTAGAAACAATAATGAACGAGAAATATAGTAGCTTCAAACGCCAGAGATATCCGTATGGTTCTGAGTACTCATACGACAATACAGGTGAAGAAGCCGTTTACGTTCTGGCCAAGATGCAGCTTGAGGCGGGAAAAGATACAGCTAATGCCGCAAGAATGTTGTCAGCTATCGACCTTAAGACAAGAGCTTGCAGAGGAACTCAGCCTATATGGTACGAGTACAGTGTTCCTGTAACTAACTGCGGTGAGAACTGGTGGCAGTTCCAATACTCGATGTCCCTGGTTGGATTCTGTATGGATGACTATATCCGTTATCAGAACAATGGCCTTTCTGATGAAGAAAAGGCAGAGGCTCAGAGACTTAGCTATGCAGCTAAGCTGGGAAATCTGACCTGTATCAATTCAGGACAGATAGATGCAGATTCTGAGAATATTGGTGCCGCAGCCTGGACTTATCAGGCTGAGATGGGTAATCTTGGCGGCCAGGGAACTGGTGGAGGTAAGCTCCATAATGGCTGGAGACAGATGACTGGAGAAGCAGACCTTGGATTATTTGGTGCTGTACAGATCCTTTCATCAGACGTGGCTGAGGATCCAATATTTGGACTCTTTGGATATGGCTGTGAAGTATCTGAGAATAACGGTCAGTATGTAGTAATACCACTTGATGGCCTTTATACAAAATTAAATCTAATAAATGAAGAATTATATCTTGAACTTGAAAGAGATCAGTATACTAGCGCAACCATAAGTGACAGCAAAGACGCTCTTTCTTTTACCATCAAAAATCTAGAGGAAACAGGTCACACTTCAGAAGTTACTCTCTATGGTTTAAACGAAGGGGCCTACACACTTCTGGTTGATGGAGAAGCTCAGTGCGGATTTGTAGTTAATTCTTCAAAAGAAGAAGTTACAGTGCCTGTAAGACTTTCAGGTGTTCAGTTCCAGGAGGTGCAGGTAGTGGCTGGAGCCTTTGAAGGCAGCGTGGTAGTAAATGCAGGTAAAGATTTCACAGCTGATATCTATGACGAAGTAAAGCTTACAGGAACTATAACAGATAGCAGCAATGCAGCTAATAAGATTACTGGAACATGGACAGTTACAGCATCTCCAGAGGATGGAACGGCAACTCTTGCAACACCCGATAATCTAAGCACTTATGTAACCTTTAATAAGGCTGGCGTCTATGAGTTTACACTTACCGCTTCTACTGGAGAGTCAGACAGCGTAGTAGTTACTATTACAGATGACAATCAGCTTCCTGAACTTATAGCAGAGTATACCTTTGACAATATAAGCGGCAAAAAGATATTAAACGAAGTTGAAGGTGGCAAGGCTGCTGAGGCAGTTGGAAACTTTGCTACAGGAAATGGAAAAGATGATACTAAGGGCCTTAGCGTAAATGGAAGCAATTCAAGTGGTTATGTAAGACTTGATGAGAGCCTTTTCAAGAGACTTAATGAAAGTACCATAAGTGCTGATATTAAGCTCAACGAATCTCAAGGCAGCGGGGCCAAGGTATTTAGCCTTGATGATAATGCAGGCAAAAAGATTGCAATTTCCTTTGAAAATGGAAATGAACTTGTTCTTTCAATAAATGGAACAGCCTACAAGACAGGAGTGGCTATATCCAAGGATTTCTGGAAGAATGTAGCTCTAACACTTGATGGACAGACAGCAGTTGTTTATGTGGACGGCTACGAAAAGCTCAGTGTGCCTTGCACACTTACGCTTGGACAGCTTTCTTCTAATCAGTCAGATTACATTGGAAGAGGAACAAATCAGACCGACCCATATTTTGATGGAATTATAGATAATTTCAGAATCTATTCTGTAGCACTGGATTCCCAGAGAGCACTTGATATTTTTGGAACCGGTGAAGTAGTTACTATAACTTCCGCAATAGCAGGAGATGTGGTTACACCAGTAGGAAAGGCACCTAAGCTACCTACACAGGTGCAGGTTCTTTATTCAAACGGCTTGTTTGAAAAAGCAGATGTTACATGGGCTGAAATTGATCCTGAGAAATATAGCAAGGCAGGAGTATTTACTGCAACAGGCCAAGTAGTTGGATTTGATATAACAGCCACATTAACAGTAATGGTTGTAAATGGAAGCCTTGTAAATCTGGCTGAAAATGCAGTGCCTTCTGCTATTTACGAAAACAGAAACGATCTGGGCGGATGTCCTACACTTAACGATGGTTATGAGCCAACCTCCAGCAGAGATACAAGCCATGGCGCTTGGCATAACTGGGGTGGCAATAATGGCGCACAGGCATGGGTACAGTATACTTGGGAAGAGGAACAGATACTTACAGGAACTGACGCTTATTATTTCAGAGATGGAAATGGAAACTTCAATCCTGCATCAGTCAATTACTATTATCTTGATGCTGACGGAGTAACCTGGAAGAATTTCACAGGAGTAGAGGGACTTGGCGTTGAACTAAATAAGTATAACAAGACCACATTTGATCCTGTCAAGACTACAGCAATCAGGATGATCATGAATCCACAGAACCTTGGAAGTGGCGTTATCGAGTGGAAGGTTTATGGATATGGAGATGCACTTTCAGCAGCCAAGCAGGCGTTAAAGGATGATATCAAGGCTTATAAGCTGGTAAAAAAGACACATGTAACAGAAGGCTTTGATGATCTTACAGATGCAATAGCTGCTGCAGAAGAACTTCTCAAGAAAGAAGATGCAAGTGATACAGAACTTAGAGCAGCTGATGATGCTATGGCTTTAGCATTTGCAAACCTCAAGGTTGAGGGCGATAACCTTGCATTTATCGCACAACTGTCAGCTTCCTACACATCCAGTTGGGAATCACTTCCTGCAGTTAACGACGGCAATCTTCCAATAGATTCCTACAACAGCAGGTATGGTCACTGGGGAACCTGGGGAAATACTTCTGCCAGAGAGTCTCTAACATATCTTTGGCCAACAGAAGTTACCTTTAATACCTCCAATATGTACCTGTGGTATGACGGATCTGAGATTGACAATGGCGGAATCAAATATCCTTCTCAGATTACCTACGAGATTATTGATGAAGATGGAAAATGGCAAGAGATTGCAACTGTATCTGATGGTGAGCTGATTGTTGATGACTTTACTGTATCAGAATTTGAGAGCATCACTACAAAAGGCATTCGCGCTACATTTACAAAACTCGAAAACGACTACACAGGAGTAGGTGTTCATGAGTGGCAGATAATAAATGTGGAAAAAGAGGAGCCTGTAAAGGCGAAACTTATCAGCAAATATGGTTCATACTATCTAGTTACTGAGGATGGAACAAAACTCACAGGACTGCATATGGTAGATGGCTCTTATCGCTATTTCAAGGAGCCAAGGGGCACAATGGCTATTAGCCAGTTTGTAACGATTGACGATAAGACCTACTATTTTGACTCAGAAGGACGAATGGTCACAGGATTTATGACCAAGTGGACAAGCACCTATTATTTCGACGAAAAGGGCGTTCAGGTCACAGGCAGAGTTTATGAAGTAGAAGGAGAGAAGTACTACTTTAATGAAAAGGGACACATGGTAGTAAGTTCCTTTGTTGACCTTGAAGATGGAAGACATTATTTCGACTCGGAAGGTCATATGGTAATAGGCAGAACTATTACAAAATGGTTTAAGAAGTACACCTTTGATGAAAACGGAGTACTTATTAACTAAAAAATATGAAGGGGCATTGGGCATGGAAAAAGAAATAAGGCCATTGAAACTTCAGCAGGTAAAAGTCACTGATCCTTTATTCGGGCATTACATCAATAAAGTAAGTGAAGTCATGCTGGTTCATCAGTGGAAAGCTCTAAATGATGAACTGGAAGGAACTGATCCTACGGGATGTATCAAAAACTTCCGTATAGCTGCCGGACTCGATGAGGGAGAACGGCAAGGAGTAGTTTTTCTTGATACTGATCTATATAAGTGGATAGAGTCAGCTGCCTATTGCATTGCAATAGGCAGCGGGACTCGGTTTGAAGCAAAAATTGATCAGGTGATCGATATTTTGGAAAAAGCTCAGGAAAAAGACGGATATTTGAATACTTACTTTCAGATAACAGCTCCGGAAAAGAAATGGACTAACCTGGTTGAGGGACACGAATTATATACCTCAGGGCATATGATTGAGGCAGCAGTTGCTTATGCACTGGCCACTAATAAGGAGAAGTTTCTTCAAATCGCAATCAGGAATGCAGATCTTATTTGCAAGGTCTTTGGAACCCAAAAAGGACAGATTCCTGGAGTTCCTGGGCATGAAGAAATAGAGCTGGCCTTGATAAAGCTTTATAGGTGGACCAAGGATGACAAGTATTTAAAGCAGGCTGATTATTTTGTCAGGCAGAGGGGAACTACACCCAATTATTTGCAGAATGAGATTGATGGCAGAAAAGGCCCGGAGTTCTTTCCTGAGTTTAGAAACTATTCTATGAAGTATGCACAGGCTCAGAAACCTCCAGTAGAACAAACTGAAGCAGAAGGCCATGCCGTAAGGGCAATGTACCTGTACAGTGCTATGGCTGACCTGGCTGATTGGCAGCAGGATAAAGAAATGGAAAAAGCTTGTGACAGACTATGGGATAACATGGTAGGCAAGAGAATGTACATTACTGGAGGAATTGGCAGCAGCGGATTTTTAGAGTGCTTTACCACAGATTACGATCTGCCTAACAGTACAAATTATTGTGAGACCTGTGCTTCTGTTGGAATGATGATGTTTGGACAAAGGATGGCTGCATTAAAGAAAAATGCAAGCTATTATGATACTGTTGAAAGAGTATTGTACAACACTATTTTAGCAGCTATGAATCTTGAAGGGGACAGATACTTTTACGTAAATCCATTAGAGATGGTTCCGCAGTTTTGTACTGAGAACACCTATATGGATCATGTCAAACCTACCAGACAGAAATGGTTTAATGTAGCCTGTTGTCCACCCAATCTTGCAAGGACTTTGGCTTCTTTATCACAGTATTTATACTCCTGTGACGAAAAGGGCATTTTCATTAATCAGTTTGTATCATCTACAGTTTTAATAGATGATCCGGGGCAGGAAATATCTGTGGACCTTAAGTCATCTCTTTTGACAGATGGAACAGTAGATATCAGGATTTCAATTCTGCAAGCTGCAGATATCAGGATAAGAGTTCCTGCCTATGCCAAGGATATGACGATAGTCCTTGATGGTGAAAAGCTTTCCTATAAAGCTGAAAATAATTATGCCGTAATTTCTCTTGAGGGTGGCAAACACACAATCGAGCTTAATATGGGAGTCCATCCAAAATTTGTGGCAGCAGACCACAATGTCAGAGCTGACGCAGGCAAAGTGGCGGTAATGCAAGGACCTATGGTTTATTGTTTGGAGGAGGCAGACAATGGACAGAACTTATCAGATATCTATGTGGATGCTGGTGCTAATCTGCACATGGGCAAGACCTGTGAAGAATTCCCGGGAGATGTACCGGCGATAGAGTATGAGGGATACAGGGTTAAGAGTGTTGGTATTGAAGATGGCAGCCTTTACGGAGAGGCAAGATTTACTAAAAAGCCTGTGAAGATCAGAGCTGTTCCCTATGCTTTTTGGAATAACAGAGGTATTGGAGAGATGGAAGTATGGCAGAACATTTCTATTTGAAGGATAGAATATTACTGCTGAAAAATAATTTTCTAAAGGAGGATATTTCAAGTATGCAAAAGAAAAAATTGTTGAGCATGGCATTAACTGTTGTTACTACTACGGCAATGTTGGTAACAGGTTGTGGTGCAAGTTCTCAAAGCGCACAGGGGGAAACACAAGATACAGCGCAGACCACAGCAGAGGCACCTAAAACTGAAACAGAGACTGAGACACCTGCTTCAACTAGTGAGAGCACTGGAGAAAAGGTACATATTACCTACGCTCAGTGGGGCAATGAGACAGAGACTGCTGCAACTCAGGCGGTGGCTGATAAATTCAATCAGTCTCAGGATGAAATTGAAGTAGAAGTAATCAAGATTGACCACGATACTTATGTTACTAAGCTAAATGCGATGGCTACAGCAGGAGAACTTCCTGATACAGCTATCATGAGCGAAGCTGGCGTTTTGAAATTTGCAGAGAATGGCCTGCTTGCAGACATCAGCTCAATGTACGGTGAAGGCGATTCCAAGCCTCTTGATTCCATAACCTTTAAATATCAGGGAACACCTGTGGCATATTCAGCAGCCAATGAGGTTCTTAACCTTTGGTACAACATAGATCTTTTGGAAGAAATATGTTCCAAGCAGGGATTAAATGTTGCTGATTTCACACCTCCAGCAAGTGCAGACAGTGCATGGGACTGGGATACATTTGTTAAGATAGCTCAGACACTTACTGTTGATATTAACGGTAATAACGCATTAAGTCCAGACTTTGACCCAGCAAACGTTGATGTTTATGGCTGCACAGTAAACACCCTTCCATGGCAGCTTGAAGTATGGGCAAAGAGTAATGGCGGTGGATATTATAGTGCTGATGGCAAGGAATGTACTATTAACGATGATGCTACAGTAGAAGCACTGCAGAAGATCGCAGACCTCTCAGATGTGTATCACTGTGCGCCTCCTGTAACAAGCGCAGCTAACGCACTTGAATCCTCACTTGGTTCCAAGAAGGTTGTTATGGCAACAGATGGAACCTGGAATGTAGGAACTTTCCTTGGACCATCTGCAGATTTTAGATATGGCGTAGGTGTTCTCCCTTACATGAAGGAGAAGGTTACAATTTGTACTGGCGGACCAAACGTGGTATTTGCTACAACTAAGCACCCTGAAGAAGCTATGACATGGCTCAAGTGGTACTACCAGGAAGAAAACAGCTGGTCACTTATTGAAGCAGGAACATGGATGCCTATTCTTGATAAGTGGTACACAGATGATGAATTTACAAATAAGTGGATTGATAACCCTAATTATCCTGACCATGATATGTACAAGAGTGCAGTAGTAGACTACGCAAGAGAAAATTCTCAGTCAACAGCCTGGTATTATATCAACGCAACAGATGAGTTTAATGCAACACTGGATTCTGCATTCTCAGCTGTTTGGTCTGGTGATCAGACAATGAAAGAAGCAATTGATGAGTATTACGATGAGTTAAATGATATTTTCAGTACAAATAATTAATATTTGATATGCCGTGCGAAGACAGTTCATGTAACTTTTGAAACATGGTCAAAAGTGCAGTGTAACTGTCTTCGTCGGCGTTGATATCAGGGGAGAGGGATTATACAATGGAAGTTGCGGGGATATATAGTACAAGCGAGGCGAAGAGTATGAAAAGAGCATCTGGCAAAAGAAAAATACGTACTTCTCAGTCCAAATATAATAGAAAAGAGGAAAGATGTGCCTATTTGTGCCTGATTCCGGCATTCCTTGGAATCACCTTTATAAGTTATCTTCCTACAATTGCTGTGTTTGTGCTAAGTCTTTTTAACTATAACGGTTTATCCAGCCCGGAATTTGTGGGCTTGGACAATTACATAAGAATTTTTACAAAAGATGTATATTTTGCAAGTGCGGTAAAGGCAACACTTTTGTATGCATTTTTGGCGGTTATCGGCGCGGTTATCTATTCTCTGGTGATAGCACTTATTCTAAACATGGATATTTTTGGAAGAACTATCTTCAGATCTATTTTCTTTATACCCTATCTGCTACCGGCAATAGGTGTTTTCAAAGGCTGGCAATGGCTTTATGAGCAGAACTACGGACTCTTTAATTTTATCTTCAGAATGTTAGGCATTCCGCCCCAGAGATTTTTGGACAGTCCAAGGCAGGTAATACCAGCCCTTGTTCTCATCGCAGTATGGGCCAGCGGAAATCTCATAGTAATATTCCTTGCAGGACTTCAAAATGTACCTACTGTATACAAGGAAGCTGCTCAGATAGATGGAGCCAACTCATGGCAGAGGTTCTGGAACATAACTATTCCATGCATCAAGCCAATAATCTTTTATAACGTACTGACTGCCCTTATTACGCATCTGCAGGTAGTCAATCCGGCTCTGGCTCTCACAAATGGCGGCCCGGCCAAGAAGTCTATGTTTTTATCTTATGTTATCTACATGTATGGATTTGAAAAAAATAAGCTTGGATATGCAGCAGCTTTTTCAGTTATATTCTTTGTTCTAGTAGGCATTTTTACAATAGTATTATTTGTAACTCAAAAAGATAGCATCTTTAGCGATGAAGCATGAGAAAGGGGGAGCAGACATGACAGGAAAAGAAAAAAGGAAACTGGCAAACCGCTCAGTTGTAACATTGATTGCCTTATTTTTTGCATTTCTGACACTCCTTCCAATATGGTGGATATTCAGATCTTCACTTATGAGTGTTGCGCAGGTCAACGCTTATCCTCCATCCTTTATTCCAACAGAGTGGCTATGGTCCAACTACACCAAAACTCTTCAAACCTTCGAATATTGGACATATTTTAAAAATACATTTTCAATTATTATTCCGGCTGTGACATTTGGCGTTATTACTGCCATTTTTTGTGGATATGCCTTTGCCAGACTGAGATTTAGAGGTAAAAATCTTATATTCAAGATCTGCGTCAGCACAATCCTCCTTCCAGGCATGGTTACGCTGATTCCACTTTATATAGCGTGGACAAAATTCTTTGGACTTGGTGACACATATTGGCCTCTGATTCTGCCGTTTTTAACAGGTGGAGGATTCTTTAACATCTTCCTGATCAGGCAGTTCCTTATGACGATACCAAGGGATCTTGATGAAGCTGCATCAATAGATGGGGCCAGCCGCATGAGGATATTGTGGACAATTCTTGTTCCTGCGATCAAGCCAGCGGTAGTTGTTGTTGGAATGATGTTATTTATACAGATCTGGAATGATATGCTCCAGCAGATAATCTATATTAACAGTATGAGCAAGTTTACTTTTGCCATTGCACTCACCAATTTCACAGGCTCTTTTGGAACAAACTGGCCAATGGCTATGGCGGCCACTTTTATGACTATCCTGCCTGGTATAGTAATCTATATATTTGGGCAAAAGAGCTTTGTTGAAGGTATAGTTCTGACCGGTATGAAAAATTAATATATAGGGGAAAAAATGAAATACTTGAATCGTTTTATGAAATGGTATCTTGGAGAAAACGATGTGGAAAAAGAGCCGCCTAAGGACGGCTTTTTCCGCATCTTATATCTTGTTGTTAATTTTCCCGGAAAGATGCTAATGATAAATCTTGTATTTATCATCACCTGCATTCCCCTGATTACAATTCCGTCAGCATGGGCAGCACTTTGTGCCTTTACCGGCAAAATGTTCTTAAAGGGTTATGACTTTACCCTGGAGGATTATCTTGCAGAATTTAAAGAAGGCTTTGTTAAAAAACTTGTCTTGGGTATTATGGAGTCTGCAGTCATTTTCTATGGCTATTATCTCATGAGCCTTGCGGGAAACTTTAAAGCTGTCTCTGACAATACTTCATATGTGATCATTATGGGTGCCGGCTGCGCAATATTTGGAATAGGCATTCTTTTTGCGGCATGGACTTTTGTAATGGCTGCTCATCTGCGCCTTGGATTATCAGGAATAATCAAAAACGCAGCCATACTCCTTATTCTGGAGTGGAAGAGCAGCCTAAAGCTTATTATATATACAACAATTTATCTATTCATAATACTTGCTCTTATGCCGTACTCAATTCTTGTTCCAATGATAATTGGTAACTCTCTTTATAGCCTGATCTGCAGCAGCATAATATGTCCAGTGATAAAGCGGAGAATTACTGATCCTTATGAAGAAGCTGCTCGGACATCCACTTCCACATATTAACGCCGTTTTCCTCACACTGATTGTTGAAGAAATAAATCCATGACCAGTGACCCATGTACTGATATGCGCTGCCATCTTCTGCAGTGTAAGTGCCGGTTGTATCGTGTACATCTGCAAAGACACTTGTGTGAACATTGGCATCTATAGCGCGAAGCCTCTCAATTGTAGGAGCTTCAAATGTCTTAGGATCAACTGTAGGGTCATTTTCAGCGTAGACAAACCAGATAGGAAGGTCCTTTATAGCCTCTAGCTGATCATCTGTGATACCTGCATCAAGATAAGCTTCGCAGATTGGATAAGCAGCTGCAAAATAATCAGGATAATTAAGAACCATATCCATAGTCATGTAGCCACCATTTGAGCAGCCGCCGATGATGATTCTGTTAGTATCAACATCCTCGTGCTCAGCAGCATAGGCATCAATTAGTTCCTTGAGATCTCCAAGATAAACAGAATCTACGCCCTTATTATCTGCCCAGTTTCCCTCCTCGTCATATTGCATCCAGAATGTAGGACACTGTGGAGCCAGGATATAAGCGCCTCCCATGACCTTCTGGAATTCATCACCAAAAAGAGAAGTAACTTCATTGCCAAGAGTGTTAAGTCTTGGATCACTTCCGCCCTCGCCTGCGCCGTGGAGCCAGATTACAAGAGGGTGCTTGGCACCATCACTCTCAGGAGTAAATGATGCATATTTAATTGTGTGGCCCTGACTTCCTGTAAATGAACCGGTCATGTCAACTTTCTCAAGCTGCGGATAAATTGCTGAGTCAAGATCTACTGTATTAGAAACGGTAAAAGATGTAATCTCATTTCCATCAGCTGTCTTAATAACGGAATTATCCTTTAAAGATACTGCAAGCTCATAAGGTGAGCAGATTGTATTATTACCTACAAAGATATCGTAGCAGAAAGGATTTCCTGTGTTAGGATCATATCCAAGTTCAAGAGTTATATACTCAGAATCCCCACTCTTATTACCCAAATCATCACTAGTATAAGCAGCAACTACAGTAAGCTCTGTGTCGGCTGTGACGTGCTTATTGGGATCTTCTGTAGATCCTTCTGCAAGTGCTGCCCAGTTAAAAGATTCCTTGGTTTCAACAACAGAGAATAAATCTGAATTGATTGAATCTGCTGAAACTAAAGCGTTTAACTTGATAATAGTCTTTGTTACTGCAGGGCCCCAATCCTGTCCTTCTACAACAACCATCTGATTGCCAGTCAGCTCTGTGACTGCATCTGCGATTGGCTGATTTTCACTTGATGCCATAACGCTTACCTCCTCTGTACTTTCTGTACTAGTACTTCCGCATCCTACTGCCTCCATAACAACTGTTAATGCCAGCAGTGTTGCCATTACTCTTTTCTTCACGTATGTGACCTCCCAATAGTTTTTTTGCATTTCCAATTCTAACAGCAAAGAAACAGAATAAAGTGATTTGTCACAAAATGTATTAAAAGTGGCATGAAATGCAGGTTATTGGTGAAGTCACCTGGTGGAAATTAATTTCAATTATTTACCAATTGTGGCGTTCATGCTGCCAACCTTATAGCCCTTCATGTCTATAGTAACGAACATGAAGCCAATCTTTTTAAGCTCTTCATAGATTTCTTCTCTGACACCATCAGCTGAAAGTCTCATGATGTCTTTGGCCGGAACTTCGATTCTTGCAAGGTTCTCACCGTGAAGTCTGACTCTTTCCTCTAAAAATCCATGCTCTATAAGAACCTGCTCGGCTCTATCAATCATATCAAGCTTCTTTGGGGTGATTTCTTCCCCATACACAAATCTGGAAGCAAGGCAGGCATAAGCAGGCTTACTCCAGGTTGGAAGCCCCATAGCCTTGGAAATAAGGCGGATATCCTGCTTGTACAGACCTGCTTCTCTTAATGGGCTCTTTACCTTAAGCTCCTCAACAGCTCTAAGGCCGGGCCTGTAATCTCCAAGATCATCCATGTTGGAGCCTTCAGCAACATATTCAATGCCGTTTTCCTGGGCAATCTTCTTTATCTCGCTAAATATACCTCTTTTACAGAAATAGCATCTGTCCTTGCTGTTATGCCTGTATCCCTCTTCCTTAAAGGGATCAGACTGACAAAAGAAATGTTTTATTCCTCGCTCTTTACAGAAATCTTCAGCTTCCTTGACTTCCCTTTTTGGAACGGCTGGATCTGCCTCTGTTACAGCGATGGCTTTATCGCCTAAAACTTCTGCTGCAACTGCCAGAAGAAGGGCGGAATCAACGCCTCCAGAGAATCCAACAGCAAGGGAGCCGTAGCCTCTTATAACATTCTGAAGCTTGGTGAGCTTGTCTAAGAGTTCCTCATTTAAACCGTATTTATTATCCATAGTAAACCTTTCTAAGAGTAATTGGACTTTGCTATTGATTGAGCAAAATTATATTGTGCTTACTATTATAACAAGTATTTTTCGTCAGTAAAGCCACCTAAGGTATGATCATGTTTAAACTATAGAATACTGCATGAACTCGTATTTGAGCTGGGTTCCTTCAGCTATTCCCTCTGGCAAAAGAGCTCTCGCAACCAGCTTTAAGTCCTCGGATTCAATATCTGTTCTTTTTAAATTGGCGTAATCGCCGTCTATACTTACTACTACGTAATACCAGGTTTCCATTTTTCTTTTACCTCCAAGATAAAGATAAGACTATTATACTTCTATAGTACTCATCAATTATTGCTACAACATAATCAAAAGTTGCTATTTGAATCCATTTAGTATATTATGAACCACGGTGCCCAATTATGTGGCATCGTGGTTCATAATAAGGAATGAGAGGTAACAAGTTTTAATGGAAATGAAAAATGTTATTGTAGCTCAGTCAGGCGGGCCAACCTCCGCGATCAATGCTAGTCTTTCGGGCGTTCTGAAGGCTGTTTTGGATTCTCCCAACTATGATATATGTTACGGAGCGGTGAATGGTATCCTGGGTGTCTTGTCAGAGAATTATTTGAATCTTACCCAGAAAGCCCAAAATGATAATGATTTTATAGATCTTTTAACTCATACCCCTGCAATGTATTTGGGAAGCTGCAGATATAAACTTCCGGATTACAGGGATGATGATTCTTCTTATTCTTTTATTTTTTCCCAGTTTAGAAAACTTAATATTGGTGCATTTTTCTACATTGGTGGAAATGACAGTATGGATACTGTACTTAAATTGTCTGATTACGCCAGAGTGATTGGCTCAGATGTAAAGATAATTGGCGTTCCCAAGACTATAGATAATGACCTGTGTAATACAGATCACACACCGGGCTTTGGCTCTGCAGCCAAGTATATAGCAAGTTCTATGTTAGAGATTGCGCATGATACCTTTATCTACGCAGTCAAATCTGTTACTATCGTCGAAATAATGGGCCGTGACGCAGGCTGGCTTACAGCAGCAGCTTCTCTTGCGCGTAATGGCTATTCTTCAGCTCCACATCTTATCTATCTTCCAGAAGTTCCATTTGATAAAGAAAAATTCCTTGCAGATGTCAGGGATCAGCTAGATAGGCGCAATAACGTTATAATTGCTGTTTCCGAGGGCATTAGAGACAAGGATGGCAACTATATAACATCAAGTAAGGCCATGGCTGATACTTTTGGACACCAGCAGCTTTCAGGCGCAGGAAAGGCCCTTGAATTCCTGGTAAAAGAAAACATTGACGTCAAGGTCCGCAGCGTGGAGATAAATGTTCTTCAGAGATGTGCCGCTCATATGGCAAGTAAAACTGACCTAGATGAGTCTTTTGCCCAGGGCAAAAAGGCAGTTGCTCTTTCAGAGGAAGGAAAGACTGGCTGCATGGTTGTTTTAAAGAGGTTATCTAATTCACCATACCAGGTGGATTATAGCTACGCTCAGATAAAAGATATTGCCAATGAAGCCAAGTCTGTTCCTGTAGAGTGGATAAATGCAGAGGGCAACGACATTACAGAGGAATTTGTAGAGTATTTAAGGCCTCTTATTATAGGTGAAGCCAGCCACATTTTTGAGAACGGGCTTCCTAAGTTTCTTGATATTTCTCATCTAAATGCCACGAAGGCAGATTGAGATTGTCTTTTTCGACCAGATGGGCTTTAGTCTACGCTAATAAGCTCGTATTCTTTTACCCCATAGCCCATTTCGGCTGCGGCATCAACGGTGTGCTCGCCGTTTCTGGTCTGAACTCTTTCAAGGAAGTGGTCTTTTCCTGGATCATCAGACTTGTAGATGAGATCAAGGCAGGCCCTGTCTATAGCGACAGGATCAGTAGATATGAGGATACCTACATCCTGCATGCATGGGTCCTCAGCTACTGCGCAGCAGTCGCAGTCAACGGACAGATTCTTCATAACATTTATAAAGACCATATTTCCATGGAAGTGGTCAACTACCGCAGAAGCGGCCTCTGCCATGGATTCAAGGAAAGCATTCTGCTCTGCGTGGTTATCCCAGACAATTGCCTGGTCATCAGTTTTGGTGAGCTTGCCTCCAGAGTGGATATTTACCTTGCCTGCGGTGGAAGCGCAGCCGATTGAGAGCTGTTTGAGTGCTCCGCCATAGCCACCCATTGGGTGTCCCTTGAAGTGAGATAGTACCAGCATGGAGTCATAGTTTAAAAGATTCTTGCCCACAATATCACTCTTTAAGTGATTGGCATGAGCGATTGGAAGCTCAACATCCGGGCCTTCTTCGTCCATAAGATCAACAACAAAAAAGTCATTCCAGCCATGCTTCTTAATGAGCTTTTTGTGTTTTTCTGAGTTATTTCTTGCTCCGTCATAAGCTGTGTTACACTCTACTACAGTGCCATTTACGTGTTCAACCATAGGACGCCAGAACTCTGGTCTTAAGAAGTTCTGATTGCCATCTTCTCCGGAATGAACCTTAACAGCAACCTTTCCGTCAAGTTTTTTCCCTAATATGTCAAACATTTTTACCACTTGTTCAGGTGTGATTGTCCTTGTGAAATACACTTTAGAAACAGAACCCATATGCTAGTGACCTCCTTGCTAATAGAGTTGTTAATTTTTCATATAACTATTATTTAATTTTTGATAATTTGATGTCAAGGCTGTTAATTCTACTACCGGGTTTAATATTTTTTTAATACTTATCTTCAGCATATAGGGTGTAACATAAAAGGTAATGTTCACATGAGGAGGAAATTAGAATGAGAAAAAGTATAGTGCCAGTAGTTTTATGTGCTGTAGCGATTCTGACAGCTTGTGGTGGCAGCAAGACAGAGGAGCCAGCTTCAATATTTGAGACTGTAGAGACGGAAAAGGCTCAGCAGGAGGCTGATGAAACAAAGGATCCTGGACAGGTGGCTGATGAAACACCAGCACAGCAGACTGAAAATTCAGGTGAAGGTGTAGAGCAGATCACAAATGAGCAGGCATTTAACGCAGTTATGAACTACTGTAAATCTGTAAACCCTGATTTTAGCGCCGAGATAAATACAGAAGGTTACACTGAGTATTGGGATACTACAACAGATGAGTCTGGCGAAATACTCGTAATTTATCGTTCCTATACAGGAGCGCAGACTCGTTATCACATAAATCCTTCTACAGGAGAAGCTTATGTTACAGAGCTTGTCCCTGGAATTATAGACGAAGAGCAGCCTACAGGTGAGACCTTCAACGCAAGAGATTTTCTTGAGTGAGCCCCACCATTTTATCAAAAAATTTACGAAAAAATGATCACTCGATGCATTACAGTAGTATAATCAAATAGTAATACATCAGAACAACACTCATAGGAGGGGGATCATATGCCAAGAGTAAATTTATCACTTAGTCAGGAACTGTTTGATCGTATTGAGAAAGAGGCCAAGAAGGAAAACGTAACTGTCAACTACTATGTTTGCGAGATGTTAGAGGAGCAGTTTGGTAAAAGAACTACCTATGACTATTCTGTAGCAGTTGGCGAGATGATAAAGGAATCCAGAAAGATGGAGAAGGAGTTCACATTATCTGATCTTCCTACTTTTTCTGATGTGGATGCAGTTCTCAAGGAGTACAAGATAAAGGAGTCTCCTGCGCAGGTTAGGGCAAGGCTTGGTAAGATGTTCAACGAAGCCGTTAGAAAGGGCGTTGCCAAGGATGTTAAAAGAGCTACTGTAGTAAGAGACGGCAAGGAGCAGCTTAAGTTCTATTGCAGAGCGGCTGTGTATGAGAACAAGCTGAGCAAGAGCAAAAAATAAAGTTTTACTTTTTTTATGATAATATGCAACATTTTTTCTCCTCTGGATGAATATATGATAGAATGCAAAATATATTAAATATTGGAGGATATAGTAATGAATCAGAGTAAAGGCACAGGAAAGCTAGTTGGTGGAATCTTTTGTGGAATTATAGCAGTTATAAATCTTTTATTGTTTATTGTTTTTGGGTTTACTGCTATTGCTATTAAGTCAGAGCCAGAGATGATTGAAGAGTCTCTTGCTGCACAGGGATATGGACCAGAACTCATGGGACCTGTAACATCAGTTATCAATGGATTTGCTATTTTCGCATTTGCTGTTATGGTGATCATGATCATTCTTTGCGTTAAGCTTTGCAAATCTTATTCCAAGCAGGCCAAGCTTGCCAAGCAGAATGCAGCAATGGGCTACAATCAGTTCCAGAACGGACAGATGTCATATGGACAGGCTCAGAACCAGCAGTTTGCAAATCAGCAGTTTACAAATCAGCAGTTCCAGAATGGACAGACTACAGGCGGCCAGTTCTCAGGTCAGAACCAGAACAACACTACAATGTAATCTTTTTAGAAAACTTCGGGCATGCAGAAATGCATGCCCGTTTTTTCTGCTTATTTTTTTCACTTTTTTGCTGAGAAATATGTCTAAACTGGGATGTATAATTAAGCTATGATCACATTTA
This sequence comes from Butyrivibrio sp. XBB1001, assembly GCF_000424505.1. Classification (NCBI taxonomy): domain Bacteria; kingdom Bacillati; phylum Bacillota; class Clostridia; order Lachnospirales; family Lachnospiraceae; genus Butyrivibrio; species Butyrivibrio sp. XBB1001. The sequence goes on from NZ_AUKA01000007.1 coordinate 38,501, forward strand.
ATACACAGATAAAACTAAATTCAAGACTAGAAGACTTATCAGCAGTTAAAATGGCTATCGAGGCCCTAAAAAGGGATATTGTCAATACATGCCAAAATACAACTACTCCTGGAATGGATATAATCTTGGAACTGGCACTGGATATTAAGGAGGAGTGCTTTATCATCAAGGCAAAAGACAATACTCTTTCCATAGCTGCTTCTGATGAACTTGGCTTTATATACGGAATCTACCATGTTAGTAAGACCTTTTTGGGAGTGCATGAATTCTGGTTCTGGAATGAGCAGAAGTTTACTAAAAAGGAAGGGTATGAGGTGCCATCAGACTATTATTACGCTTCCAGGCCATTTGCTGTAAGATTCCGCGGATGGTTTGTTAACGACGAGGTTCTGATAGACGGTTGGCAGATAGAGGGCAGCAGGCAAAAGCCTTGGGAGATGGTCTTTGAGGCCCTCCTTCGCTGTGGTGGAAACATGACAATTCCTGGTACAGATGAAAATGCGCATATCTACTGCGACCTGGCATCGAAGATGGGATTGTGGATAACTCATCATCACGCAGAACCACTTGGTGCACAGATGTTTCTGCGGGCCTACCCTGATCTGGAGGCTTCTTATGACAAGCATCCTGACCTTTTTGAAAAGCTTTGGATAGAGGCAATAGAGAGACAAAAGGGCAAAAAGGTTTTATGGAATGTGGGCTTTAGAGGCCAGGGAGACAGGCCTTTCTGGGCAGATGATCCTGCTTATGACACTGACGAAAAAAGAGGAAAGCTTATAAGTAAGCTGATAAGGCGTCAAATAGATCTTTTAAAGTCTTATGACAAGAATGCTATCTGTTGCAGTAATCTCTATGGGGAGACCATGGAGCTTTACAAGAAAGGATTTATAGATATCCCTGAGGATGTCATCTTCATCTGGGCTGATAACGGCTTTGGAAAAATGGTATCCAGGCGCCAGGGCAATCATAATCCAAGAGTACCTGCACTTCCTGAAGTAGGGGCTAAGGGACGTCATGGAATATACTACCACGCATCCTTTTATGACCTTCAGGCAGCAGCGCAGATGACGATGCTTCCAAATTCACCAGAGTTTGTTAAGAGTGAGCTTGCAAGAGTTGCTGAATGCAAGGCCACAGATTACTGGATAATCAATTGCTCAAATGTTAAGCCACATGCCTATATTTTGGCCCTTATTGCGAGACTATGGGAAAAGGGAACTGATGGCGATGAGCTAAATCTGGATGAATTCTGCACACAGTATTGCTGTGATTATTTCGGACGGGAAAATGCCGGTCTTGTATCTGAACTATACAGGTTGTGGCCTTCATACAGCCCTAAGTACGGACCTAACGAGGATGACAGAGCAGGAGAGCAGTTTGCTCAGCATGGCGCAAGAGTTTTAATGACAGGACTTGTTACGAATTATAACGGAGATGATCCTGCAAGCACCAGAGCAGCTGCCCAGTGGCGTTGGTTTTCTGGCAAAGATAGCCTGATAGAGCAGGTTCAGGATTATAAGAAAATAGTAGAGAGCGCAGCAAGCGGCTATAGAGAATACCTTGAAAAGTGCCTTGATGCAGAAAGCAAGATGGACTCTCAGGGAAAAGAGCTATTGGAAGACCTCCTTATCTGGCAGGTTCAGTACCACTACTACGGCTATCTTGGTGCACTTCATATTTGTAAGGCAATTGAGAAATCTCTTTTGCCGCAGCCGAATTTCCTTGATGCCTTCTATGAGGCGGGGCTTGCTGCCAAGGCTTTTCGTGATGGCTATGATAATATGCGTAGCCATGAAAATGGCGTCTTTGAGGGATTTTTTGATAACGACTGTGAGGCTGACATAAGGCAGTCTTACTATGCGTCTAAGTCTCTTATGGGATTTTTGAGATTCCACGGGGATGGACCGCACTTTTATGAATGGCAGCGCAGATTCCAGCAAGGGGCTGGAGGAGAGAAAGTGCATTTGATCCTAAGAATCAGGAAACATCTAACTGATGATGAACTGTGGAAAATGATACATGAGCATAAGGAAAGACCATCCACATGAGGATGGTCTTTAAGTTTACACAATTTTATGCCTTTTTCCTACCGGACTCTATAAGCTCTTTTTCAAAAGCTTCAGGGTTTTTCAGGTAATAATCCTGATGGTATTCCTCTGCTTCGTAGAAGTTCTTGTAGGGTAAAAGAGCTACCTGAGCCTTTTTGCCTGATGCAACTTCAAGAGTTTTTATTTTGTCCTGCGCTATTTCTTTTTCCTCTTCGCTGTTGTAGAAGATGGCGAGAGTATAAGAAAAACCTTTGTCGATGTATTGACCTTCGGCGTCATAAGGGTCAACGTTGGCAAAATAAATATCAAGGAGCTTATCATAGGCTACTTTCTCAGGGTCATAGACCAGCTTGATTGTCTCTCTGTGGCCTGTTTCCTGGTGCTTGACCTGCTCGTAAGTAGGATTTTCTTCATCGCCACCTGCGTATCCACAGATTACCTTGTCAACTCCGTACATTTTATAGATTGGCGTAACGCACCAAAAGCATCCGCCTGCAAAATAAGCTTCTCTCATGATGTCTCCTTTTCAATGGCCATTAATTTATTTACTGATTCTGTGTAGCTCACTTGTTTCAATGATGACTAAAAGAGTAGTTTCCTCTGTGAGCTTTCTGTTTGGATCGATGAAAGCCCAGTTACTGCCTCCGTTGCGGACAGCTACTACATTGAGCTTGTATTTTTTTCGAAGTTCAAGTTCTATAAGACTCTTGCCAATCCAGTTTTCTCTAGGTTTAATCTCTATCATGGACAGGTTATCATCCACCTGGAAGTAGTCCATGAAGTTGTCGGACAGAAGAATTCTTGCAGACTGATTTCCTCCGAAATCCTCCGGGATAATGATCTTGTCTGCACCGACTTTTCTAAGGATGGATGACATTCTCTCTGATGAACTTTTGGCAACTACAAGGGGGACACCCAGTTCTTTTGCCACTGCTACGATCATGATGCTGGCAGCCAGGTTTCGGCCCATGGCACAGACTACAGTGTCCATATTCTTGATGTCCAGAGCCTTTATCTCTTCTTCATTTTCAAGGTCAGCGCACACAGCAACGGTGCAATGATCCTTCATTTCCTCTATCTTATCTTCGTTTATATCTGCTACCAGGACGTCTGCACCCATGTCGTAAAGACTTTTTGCAAGGCTTGTTCCGTATCTTCCAAGTCCGAGTACTGCAACTGATTTTTTCATATAGCCTCCTTAACCTACGTAGAATTCGCCATCTGCGTATTTGCTGGTATTATTGCTTTTCTTGGGTTTGGCAAAAAAGATTGCCATTGAAATAGGACCAATCCTGCCAAGGTACATTGAGATAATGATGATGATCCTGCCGGCAAGATTTAATGAGGGAGTCAGATCTCTTGTAAGTCCTACTGTAGCTGATGCGCTTACAACTTCAAACAGAGCATTGGTGATACCAAGGCCTCTATTTGTTGCCATAAGGGCAAGAGTCATTACTACTACGGTAAAAGAGCTGACAGCTACGATAACTGTGGCCTTTCTCATGAGGTCGTCATCAACCCTTCGGTGAAATACCAGGTTCTTTTTATCCTGGTTAATATAGGTGATGATATTCATGGTGGCCAGAAAAAATGTTACTGTCTTGACACCACCTGCAGTACCTATTGGAGATCCACCTATGAACATTAGTAAATAAGATACTATGCAAGAGGTTTCAGTCATGCGGCGCTGGGAAAAACTGGCAAATCCAGCTGTCCTAAGGGTTACTGACTCGAAGAAACTGTTTATTATCTTATCTGGAAGAGACATATTTCCAATAGTTCCAGGATTGTCGTATTCAAATATGAAAATAGCTACAGCACCTAAAAGGATAAGTGAAAAGGTCAGTGACAGCACGAGTTTAGTGTGCTCTGAAAAGCGCTTCCAGACCTGAACAGGAGTGTAGCCTTTTTTGAATCCATATTTAACGCCAGATGAAACATCAAACCATACAACATAGCCAAGACCTCCCAGGACGATAAGCAGCATAGTCGTAAGGAGCATTCCGGGGTTACTGCTAAACTGTCCCATACTAGTGGGACCTATGATGTCCATTCCTGCATTACAAAAGGCAGATACTGAGTTAAAAACTGAGGCCCAGATGCCCTTTTTTACCCCTAATAAAGGTACCAACGAAAAAGAATAAAGAACTGCACCGATAAGCTCGACTGTAAAGGTTCCCAGCATGATGCGAACCAGTTTGCCAAGAATTCCTGACCTTGTGTTTAAGTTAAGGGCATCCTTGAGCATCATCCTCTGGCCCATAGAGAATTTTCTCTTGGTTACCAGAAGGAGCATGGAAAAAACGGTGATGATACCCAAACCGCCAATCTGTGCCAGGACCAGAATAACTGCCTGACCAAAGATGCTCCAGTGGCTGTAGGTATCAACAACTACAAGACCTGTTACACACACTGAGGTCGTAGCTGTAAAAAGAGCTGTTATAAAATCTGTTCCCTGTCCTGATGCGGCAGAAAATGGCAGCATCAAGAGGATTGTTCCTAATATAATTGCCCCAAGAAAACTTAGTGGTATCAAGTGTTCTGAGGATAAACTCCACTTTTTCAAATCCTTCTCCTAAAAATGCGTATTAGCAATGGATAAATTGCTAATACGCATTATAGCAAATAATCATAGAAATCGCTTTATACAGTTTTACCAAGTTTATTGCTTATCAAGGCGCTCAGGAAGAAATACTTACAGTAATAGCATGGTTATCAGCAATTTCAATTTCAAAATATAGCTGGGAGTCTATAAGCTGGCTGAGATAATTGTTAAAATCTTCTTTGCTTACAATTTCCGGGCCTTCTTCTCCACCAACCATCTGAAAAGTGGTGTCATCTGTGATGGTAAATGCATAGATTCCATTGTCGGAAACAGATACTATATCCTGATCCTGGAAGTTTCTATATCCGAAATTCCCGTAGATAACAAGGTTGTTGTCGATTATCTGGGCCTGATAGATGATAGTGTATAAAGAACCATATTCATTAGCTGCTCCAATTTTATCTTTTCCGGAGGACTGCAGAGTGCCGGCGTAAAAGCCATCTGCTGTGTTAAATTCGACACCTTCCGGAAGAGAAGATGATGTGCCTTTGTTAGTATCATTTTCCTGAGCAGCAGTTGAGTCATCGATTGGTTCAAAAATGCTTCCTGTTTCAGCATTTGCTGTCGCATCAGCATTTTCTTTTTTTGATTCGCAGGCTACAAGACTTAAGCTGAGTGCAAAAACCAGAATCAATCCAAGTGTCTTTCTTTTCATATTTCTTTTCCCCTCTCAATATAGAATTACCTATTTATTATACAAGATTGTACGGTAAATAATTAAGTAGTTATTAAGCAAATCATAAAAGTTGATAAAATCATATCTTTTTGGGGCTCTTATGATTAGTTTTATGATTTTTTGGCGATATACTAAATATAAGATAAAGTTAACAACTGGCCAAAATATGGTCAACAGTATGATTCAAAGAGAGGGGATATTCATGCAGGAACGTAGAAGTATTAACAGAGTGGAATTTATAGCAAATAGTGTGATTGTAGACAAAGAGACACTTACCAGATACTACGGGCAAGTCAAGAATATCAGTCCTTTGGGAATTGCGATAACTGTTGATAAAAGAATTCCTGATCTTGTGACCAGGGATGTGATCATTGTTGCAGAAACTATGATCATGTACGCTGAGGCAGTGCGTGAGGATAAAGAAGAAAATGGCAAGAAGACACTTGCTTTTAAATCCAGAAAGTTCACACCTGATGTATTACAGTATCTGTTTACACAGATCGGATTAGAGGATGCTTCTGAGTAAAGAGGTATCCATGTAACTGAAAAACGTCTGCAAATCCAGATAGGTTAAGATTCTGGGAAGTGAGAGGAGACGCTTATGAAGAACAACACTCTTACCAACAAAAAACTTGTATCTGCGCTGATGATCGGTATTTCAGCCATGATGACCTTGCAATCACCTGTAACGGCGTATGCAAGTGGGCCAAGTGAGGAATTGCCAGATAATACTGGCCCGGAACCAAATACCGAGACGCAGGCAGAAAGTGTCGATACTTACGAACCAGTAACTTCTGAGGCCCAGAGCCAGGCAGAGACAGCTCAGGAAGCAATCTCTGGAAGCCAGGAGCAGGCTCCTTCTGCAGAGGGACAGCAGGAAGCAGATGTAGTAGCAGATGGTGCTGCCAAGGACGCTCAACAAGCAGCTGACCTGATCCTTCAGGGAAGTGAAGAAATGGGTATTCCTGCTGCTTCATCATCAGAAGAAGGAACTAAAGTAAATGCCCAGATCCAGAATATGATCGAAGCTGCAGAAGCTATCGTCAATGATGGCCCTCAGGAGGATGGAAGCGTTGCTCCTTCTGCTGTTTCTGATTTTACTGAAGCTGCCACAAAGGTTGCAGAAGTTAAGGATGATCTTTCTCAGGCAGAAACTGCTAATAAGGAGGTAGAGGCATCTTATACTCAGGTTCAGGAAGAGTCAAAAGAGATAACAGATTCAGCCAGTGAAATGATAAAAACTGCCGACGGAATGAAGCAGGATACAGAAAATGCTGATACCAAGGCTGCTGAGCTTGTAGAGAAGGTCCAGAATGCTACAAATGAAGAAGATGCCCAGAAGGCATACAACGATCTTGAAAAGCTTGTTTCTGATATGGAATCAGATCTTGCTGCCAAGAAGGCTCTTTACGATAGAATGGTTTCCGACTACGAAAAGGCAGTTGAAAAGCTTAACCAGGCGCAGGCTGCTCTTGATGCAGCTGAAGAGCGCTTTGATGGCAAGGTCAGCGATGCTGTACAGGGAACAATCACAGCTCAGGCTAGCGTAGCTGAGGCTCAGCGCAAAGTTGATAATCTTGCAGAGGCTCTTGATAAGGTTGAAGATAAATTGTCCGATGAGAACGAGGCCAATAACCTTGCTAAGCTTCGAGGCAACAAGGAGTGGGAAGGCAAGATCGGCGGAATTGACAAGAACAGAGTGATCATGCATGAGGTTGTGGCTAACTACTACATACCACAGGTTTTGGGGCTTGATATCATCTTGGATGAGGTTGACTACACAAGAGACTTTAAACCAGTAAGCGGCGCAGAAGGCCAGGAGTACAACTATCACGAGTTTAATTTCAAATATAAGGATAAAGACGGTAATATTCATGAAGCAACCAGATACTTTAACTGGGATTCACTGACCAAGTTAAACCTTAGTGCTCTTAATCTCAATAATACTGCAGGTGTGGTTGTCTTTGAAAAGACAGAGGATGAGATTGAGGCAGACAAAAAGGTCAAGGAGTACTATAAGGGGCAGTCGATTCTCAATAATAATAACAAGAAAACTGCCTATAATCAGGGCAAGTTTGATGTCTTTGTATACACGGATGATACAGGTCAAAAGAACTATCTCATCCGGGATGAGATTGAGAACCCTCAAGATGCAAGCAAGTTCTCTTATGGAGATGATGGAACACCACTTAGCTATGACGGTCATGAGCTTACAATGGTTGTGCAGAACCAGAACAATCTGCTTCACGATGGAAACTGCCTGATTGTAGCTTCTGAAAAGAATATCGTGAAGTATACTACTCATGATACGGATGTTAGAAATAAAGTCATCTGGAATAATGGCCAGCCGAGACTATCAGCTGATAAGGTAGATGAGATCATTGAAAACAGCAGGGCTCTTAATAACTTCATTGCCCAGAACAGTGTGGCCAAGAATCCTAATACAGCGGCGCTTATGAATATATATGCTAAGTATAAGAACGCTACTATTGAAGCTAAGGGGGCTGCGGCACAGGCAACAGAAGAAGTTAATAAGCTGGCTGATGCAATCGATACTATTAAAGAGCAGAGTAAGAACAAGAAATCCAGAATGGCGGTGGATGTTCTAGGGGTATCTGATATTGCAACGCACCTTGGAATCACAGTTTCTGCAGAAGAGGCTACAAGGCTTAATGGCATGACAATGTCAGAGCTTGTAAATGAGCTTAACGGACTTAAGGCTCAGGCTGATGAAAAGGCTGCTGCGGCACAGGCAAAGGCTACGGAGCTTCAGAACAAGCTTGATAATGCTGCTGGAGTTTTGGAAAATACAATAGCAAGGCTTAATCCAGGAAGCGGCGGAGGCGGCGCAGTTTTAGACGATGGAGCAGGTAATCTGCCTGGAGGAAGCAGCGGAGGTGGCGCGGCGGAAGCTAGCGCTGCAGTAAGACCTGGTGGAATTATCGCTACTGTCTCAGGTGGAGTTGCCCTTGAAAATGATGCTGCTGGCGGAACAAACGGAGTTGCCCTTGAAAATAATGCCTCTGGCGGAACAAACGGCGTAGCTCTTGAGAATAATGCTGCTGGAGCAGGCTTTGGTGATGTGGTTGAGATTGGAGAAGAAGAGGTAGCTCTTTCTGATGGAATCACAGATCAATCTGCTGAAGTAGATTCAAGGCCTACAATACAAGCTCAGCAGAATATTGTAAAAGCAGACACTGAGAAGATAGTCACTATCGAAGAAGAACAGACAGCTCTTTCAGCAACTGTAGATAGTGGAACACTGCCGATAAAGAAGAACTGGTTCTGGCTCATCGTTATTGCTGTACTTGGAAGCACCGGAGAAATGCTCTACAAGAGGCACATGGAAAGGAAGGAAGAAAAACTTCGAAAAGAAGATGATGAGTGGGGCGATTGATAACAACCCTTGTAAATGATATTAAGATAATAAAATGGACTGCGGCTATAATTAGCTGCAGTCCATTTTTGAAGAACTACTGATATGAAATATGTCAGTTAAGCGAAGCGCTTCCTTTGCATAAATACTGCATTAAAGAAGACGGCCTACAATCATGTCAAACAGGCTAAAGCCTAGCTGGACTGAAATAATTGAGAATAACCAGTATGCGATGAATACCAGCATACCTACATTGAGGATAGCAGTGCTAAATCTCTGGCCTTTTGGTATTTCCTCTTCATGATGCTGGAATACAAATTTCTTATGAAACACGATCATGAGTATGATACCGGCTATAACAAGCATGAAAATGAATATTGAGAATAAGCCAAGTGTAGCAAAGACATCAATATGTTCCATTACATATTGGTTGTATTTTTCCATATCTCCACTGTAGTAGAGATCCATAAATTCTGATAAGTTTATTTTTGAACTCAGGATCAATGTAAGTGTAGTGCTAAAGCCATTTACAAACATGTGGAAGAGGATAGTATACCAGATTTTGCCTGTTCTAAGGTAGATAAAGGCAAAAAATATTCCAATGCCGAAAGCATAGACAAACTGCGCAAGATTGCCATGATAAAGGCCAAACATCAGCGCAGAAACCAGCATTGCCGTAACTTCACCGTAGTTTACCACCCTGTCGATGATGAACTTTCTAAAGAGGAGCTCCTCGCAGATTGGTGCAAGAATAGTAACAACAACGACCTGTACTACAGGGGATATGTTTCCTAGAGCATCAATAAGTGGATTAACATTTCCAAGACCTGTGTATTTCCCAATGAAATTATTGATAAGAATGCCAACGATATTGAAAAGAATCATTGTTGCGTAGGTTATGCAGATTGAAGTGAGAATTCCGCCAAATCCCAGTTTGTTTTTTTGAATGTCAAATTTGGGGAGCTTTCTGATAGCAAGATACATAGCAGGGTATAATAGGCCTACGCGGACAGCGTAATTGATTATTATGTTTGCATCTCCCTGAAGTCCCTCTTTTCCTGCAATCCTGGAATATACAATATAGCAGATTGCCATAACAACAAGATAACAAAAGTAAAGAAGAATGTAACTTAGTCCGATTCGAGAGTACGTTTCCTTTGCTTTATTTTTTTCCATACAAACCTCCATAAAATCATAAAAAATATAAGGTTATTATAAGCCAATAGTTTCCTGAGGAAATAGCTTTTTTGGTGGATAGTATATTTTTAATTTGTTTTAAGTGGCTATAAAAAATCAATTGCCACATGTTCTTTTTTTTCGTATAAATAAATGTAAAAGAAAACATGAATGCAATATCATTTATTGATAATAGGAGGCATACCATGGAAAAGAAGTTATCAAGGCTGTTTGACTATCAGAAATTCGCACAGAGTAGTGAACTTGCAGATGTTCTTGCAGATGTGGACTCGCGATATCCAATGGCCAAGGAACTGTCGGATGATGATCTTATGAATGTAGCAGCTGCAGGTTCTGCGATGCAAAACTGCAAGGACAATGGTGGAAGGCCAAAGAAGCGTACATAAAAAATATTTGGAGGAGTAAGGAGAGGTATGATAAACGAAAGTTTCAAGGCCATGTTGGGGGCCAAGTCGGTTATCCGAGAGCTGTCGGAGTATGCCACAGCAAGGGGGAAGGAAATCGGCTACGAGAATGTTTTTGATTTTAGTCTTGGAAATCCAAGTGTAGCGGTACCACAGGAGTTTACTGATGAGATGATACGGCTACTAAGGGAGGAAGATACCATGACACTTCATGGATATACGCCAAGCCTTGGAAATCCTTTATATAAAGAGAAGATTGCAGAGTCTTTAAATGAGAGATTCGGAATGAATTACGGACCTGAACATATCTTCCCTACTACCGGAGCAGCGGGAGCAATAGCTCACGCTGTTCGTGCTGTTACAAAGCCTGGGGATAAGGTCATAGCCTTTGCGCCTTTCTTTCCAGAGTATGGTCCATATATTACCGGAGCAGGTCTGGAACTTAGCATAGTTCCAGCGGATACGAAATCTTTCCAGATCAATTTTGACAAGTTTGAGGAGATGCTTGATGAGAGAGTTATGGCAGTTCTTGTGAACACACCAAACAATCCATCTGGAGTTGCTTATTCTACAGCAACTCTTACAAGACTTTCCGAGATTTTAAAAGACAAGTCAAAAGAGTTTGGACATACAATTTTCCTTCTTTCAGATGAACCATACAGAGAGATTGTGTTTAAGGGTGCAGATGCTCCTTATGTTTCCAAATTCTATGATCATACCCTTAGCTGTTATTCTTTCTCTAAGTCTTTGTCACTTCCTGGAGAAAGAATTGGTTATGTTGCAGTTAATCCTGCCTGCGAGGGAGCAGAGTTCATCGTGCCAATGTGCGGCCAGATATCAAGAGGCACTGGTCACAACTGTCCTCCATCCATCATTCAGCAGGCAGTTGCCAAGGTATGTGGCATGACAGCAGATCTTTCTGTTTATGAGACCAATATGAATATTATCTACGATACTCTTGTAGAGCTTGGCTTTACAGTAGTAAAGCCCGGGGGAACTTTCTACATCATGCCTAAGGCTCTTGAGGAGAGTTCAATAGAATTCTGCAAAAAAGCCAAGAACTATGATCTGATCTTTGTTCCTACCGATGGTTTTGGTGCGCCAGGGTTCTTTAGAATGGCTTATTGCATAGATACCGAGAAGGTTGAGCGTGCAATGCGGAGATTAAGGGAGTTTGTAAAAGCAGAGTATAATCAAATGCGTTGACAATGCGGGTTAAGGGGTGTAAACTCTATTTCGTAAACTGCTTTATTGTTTTAACGAGTTGCATAAATCACTTTTGATTTTTGAGGAGGAGAAAAAAGAGATGGCCGAAATCAAGAAGACAGAGGCAACTGTAAAACCCGTTGCTTCAATCAAGACACCCGTTGTTGCAGAAGCTAAGATAGCAGAGGCTCCAAAGGCTACAGTTGCAGCCAAGAAGCCAGCAGCTAAGAAGCCTGCAGTTAAGAAGGCAGCAGCTACTACAGCTAAAAAGCCTGCAGTTAAGAAGGCTGAGCCAAAGAAGGCTGCAGCTCCAGCTACTAAAAAGGCTCCTGCTAAGAAGGCAGCAGCTAAGAAGCCAGTTGCCAAGAAGGAAGTAGCTCAGGCTACATTAAAGACAAACATCGTGCTTCAGTATGCTGACAAGAACGTAACCTATGATACTCTTGTTGAGAATGCTGAGAATGTTTATCAGTATGATATGGGCAAGAATGTTTCAGATATCAAGAAACTTGATCTCTACGTTAAGCCTGAAGAGAATACTGTATACTTTGTTGTTAATGACAAGGAACACAATCAGTACGGATTATAATTTTATAGTGCTCAAACAGTTTATAAAGTCCTGGTCAGCTGCTTGCAGTTGGCTGGGACTTTTTGCGTTAAAACAAATGATTGTATACAAAACATTCTTTACGTAAAAAAGAACATTAATATTACACTTATTCTCGAAGGTGCATAAAAACTGCTTATCGCTGGCGATAAAATTTTATTTTAATAATTCTTTTAGAAATTGATTATTTTTTCTTGACTTAAATTAATATCGCTCGTACACTATTATCAATACGATGAAGTATGAGAGTGCTTCATTTTTTTTACCCTAAATGCTTTAATGCTTAAAAGTGTTAATGGGGAAACGCTTTAAATCAAATTAGTTTTGTCAGACTATTACGTATTATCGGTAAAAATGCCCTATTAGGTGCTTTTTTATAATATTATGTGGAGGAAAAGTGTATGAAAAGAAAAGTGGGACCCGCTAGGGTGCTCGCAGTGATCTTAAGTGCTACATTTGCACTTACTAATGTGGTCACTGTTTCAGCTACATCTGGGGATGACGCAGCTAACCTTTCCAGCAGCCAGGAAGAGGCAGCACAGGAAACAAGCGCAGCAGCTGAAGAAAGCACAGACGAGAGCGGAGCAGCTGCTTCAGAAGCAGCAGAAGAAGTTTCAGAAGATGCGCCTTTGTTCGAGAAGGTTAATCCTGAAGATGAGGATTACTTGAATGAAAAGGAAGTTTTTGAAGGTGATGTAACAGAACTTCCAGTTGAGGAGAAGGATCCTGAGGAGCAGACTCGTGTAATCATCGTTATGGAGGGCGACAGCGTCCTTGATAAGGGATATGACACAGAGAACCTTGCTGACAATGATGCAGCTATGAATCTTTCAGAGCAGATCGTTGCCGAGCAGGAAGAGACAGTAGAAAAGATCGAGGCTGAGGCTCTTGATGGAGAAACACTCGATGTTAACTACAATCTCTCAATCATCACAAACGCTGTATCTGCAGACGTTGCTTACAAGGACATCGCTAACATCGTTGATGTTGATGGCGTAGAAGCAGTTTATGTAGCACAGCAGTATGACCCAATGGTAGAGACAGCTAATCCTGAGACAGTTACAGCTGGCGAGATGGTTGGCAGCTATACTTCATGGGCAACAGGCTATACAGGTGCAGGCACAAGAATTGCTATCATCGATACAGGTATCGATTCAGATCACCCTTCATTCGATGAAGGGGCTTTCAAGGCTCACCTTGAGGAGACAGCAGAGACTAACGGTAAGAGTGTTGAGGACTACAACCTTCTGACAGCAGAGGAGATTGCATCAGTTCTTCCAAATCTTAACGTAGCACAGAGAAGTGAAGGCGTTACAGCAGATCAGCTCTATGTAAATGAGAAGATTGCTTTCGCTTTCAACTATGTAGACAAGAACCTTAATATTACACATGACAATGATGATCAGGGTGATCATGGTACACACGTATCTGGTATTGCTACAGCAAACTACTATGTTCCTAACGCAAACTCAGATACAGGATATGCAAGACAGGATATCGGTGTTGTAGGTGTTGCTCCTGATGCACAGCTTATCACTATGAAGGTATTTGGTGCTAAGGGTGGTGCTTACAGTGATGACTATATGGCAGCTATCGAGGATGCTATCCTTCTTAAGGCTGACGTAGTTAACCTTTCACTTGGCTCATCAGCAGCTGGTTATTCAGCTGATTCTGAAGCTTACATCAATGATGTATTCAACAAGCTTCAGGGAACAAGCACAGTAGTATCAATCTCAGCTGGTAACTCAGGTCGCTGGTCTGATGATTCTTCATATGGTGTTAACCTTAGTGCAGATGTAAACCAGGATACAGTTGGTTCTCCTGGATCATACTACAATGCATTTACAGTAGCTAGTGCTGTAAACAGCTCAATTACTGCTAAGTATTTTGATGCTGCTGGCCAGAAGATCTTCTATTACGATGGAAATGATACAAAGGCTCCTAAGTTTGCAACACTTGCAAAAGACGAGGATGGAACAGAGTATCCATATGTATTCCTTAATGCTAAGGGATTGCCTGCTGATTATGAGGGTGTTGATGTAACTGGTAAGATCGTATTTGTACAGCGTGGTGAGTGCACATTCGGTGAAAAGCAGATGAATGCTGAGGCTGCTGGTGCAAGCGCTGTTATCATCTACAATAACCAGCCTGGTACTATCAACATGACACTTCAGGGAAGCACAGCAGTTATTCCTGCAATTTCTATCACACTTGCTGATGGAGAGGCAATTGCAGCAGCTTCCACACAGGTTTCTGATAAAGTTTATGAAGGAACACTTACTGTAGTAGATAAGCTCGGCGTTAACTACAATGTTGCTGATGGATACACAATGAGTGATTTCTCATCTTACGGTGTTCCTGGAACACTTGATCTTAAGCCTGAGATCACAGCTCCTGGTGGAAATATCTACTCAACAACAGACAATGGTACATATGGAATCATGAGTGGTACATCAATGGCTGCTCCTTCAATCACAGGACAGAGTGCACTTGTTGAGCAGTATATCCGTGAGAATGGACTTGATGCACGTACAGGACTTTCAGTTCGTACACTTGCTCAGTCACTTCTTATGAGTACAGCAGTACCTCTTCACGAGGGTAATGATCCTGAGGGACTTGAGTATTCACCAAGATCACAGGGCGCAGGACTTGGAAATGCATACAATGCAGTAACAACACCTGTTTATGCTCTTGTTGGTGATAAGGAAGGCAACGATGGTAAGGTAAAGGCAGTTCTTGGAGATGATCCAGAGAAGGCTGGAAACTACAGCTTCTCATTTGATCTCTACAATTTAACAGATGAACCTCAGTATTACGAGCTTGATGCTTCTGTTCTTACTGAGCAGATCTATGAGCAGAGCGGTCTTACATTCTTTGCTGGAACATCACACAAGCTTAACCCTTCAGTTTCACTTACAGCTAATAACACAGTTCCTATTTTTGATCTTGATGGAAACGGTGTAACAGATAAAGCTGATCAGAAGGCGTTCCTTAAGGTTGTAAATGGAACACTTGAGAATGAAACATTTAAGGCACACCCAGATTTATTCGACCTTAACGATGATGGTGCTGTAAATACTAAGGACGTATATCTCTTTACTAAGAAGGATCTTGCTTCTGAGAAAGCATTAGTTGAAGTAACAGATAAGACAACAGTTAATGTAAATATCAACCTTTCAGACAGCGATAGAGAATATCTTGCATTGTTTGAAAATGGTATGTATGTAGATGGTTTCGTATATGTTGATGGCGATGTAGATCTTTCAGTTCCATTCCTTGCATTCTATGGAAGCTGGGCAGATTCTTCAATGTTTGAGCCATACGACTTCTACGAGGCTAAATACAACAAGGATTATGCAGGACAGACATATTCAGGAGTTTCAAAGACTAACTTCCTGTCATTGTTCCCTCTTGGCGATTCTGATGAGTACTACTTCGTTCCTAATTTGTTCGTAGATGAGGATGAGTACTTACCACAGAGAAATGCTATCAGCTCAGAAAATGGAACAGTACTTGGTTCACAGTACTACTCACTTATTAGAAATGCTAGCAGAGTAATTACAACAATCAAGGATAAGAACACAGGTGAAGTTTACTTCGAAGATACAAAGACAGAGAATTATGCAGCATTTGTATATCAGGGACAGTGGCAGAACTATATTGATTATACAGAGCTCAACTGGCCAGCTACAGACAAAGAGGGTAAGCCTCTTCCAGAAGGAACAGAAGTTGAGGTGACTCTTCAGGCTATTCCTAGCTACTATGATAAGGTTGAGGATCCTACAACTCTTCAGAATGCAGGTCTTTACCTTAGAACACCTATCACAGTTGATAACACTGAGCCAGAGATCGTAAATGTTGCTCCAAATGCTGAAGATCCAACAAAGATCGATGTAACAGTTAAGGATAACCGTTATGTAGCAGCACTTCTTGTATATGACAAGGACGGAAAGACACTTGAGAAGCATGCTATCAACCAGACAGAAGAAGGTGCTGAGACTGTAGTAACAATCAATAATTATGATAAGAAGATCTTTATTGATGTAGCAGACTATGCTCTTAACATTGTTGAGTATCGCATTAACAATACAGACCATGAAGAGACACAGTTCGTTGAATCTATCACAATTGACCAGGGTGAAGAGATCATTCTCGGAACATGGGTAATGGATAACTTTACAGCAACTGTTGGCCCTGACTGGCTTGCAGAGGATGCTGATGGTGTTACATGGTCATCTTCAGATGAGGATGTTTGCTATGTTCTTTCATCAGGCCTTTTCCTTACATTTAGTGAGGGTGAATGCATAGTTACAGCAAAGACTATCAACACAACAGTTGATGGCGAGCACCTTACAGCTCAGATCAAAGTTATCGTAAATGATGAGCTTTATGAGGGCAATAAAGAACTTCCTGAGAACCTTCCAGATGATGTTCCAGCAGAGTTCAGAGCACGTTTTGAGCAGATCAAGGCTGCAAGAGCAGCTAAGGCAGATAACAGCGCTTCAGAGGCATCAAGTGAGGCTTCAAGCGTAGTTGCTGAAGATGAAAAGACAGATGATGCAGCAGTAGCAGCTTCTTCTGAGGTAGTAGAAGAGGCATCTGACGAGGCATCTACAGGCGCTTCTGATGATGAAGTAGTAGAGGATCAGGCTGGAGAGGCTGGTTCAAATGAAGAAGTTGTAGGAGGAGAGAATGATGATTAAATTATTGAATAGGGGAGTCGTTCTCGGATTAACAGCAGCAGTTCTTTTCTCAGTAGCACCAGCACAGACAGTTGCGGCAGCAGATGTTGCCCCACTTCACACAAGTGTTACTGTTGATGGAAGGGATTCAAAGCAGACAGTTACTTATGATCTTAATCTTGATACAGTTACTACTACAGATGGTAGAGTTGCTGTAACATACGATCCTGAGGTACTTGAGCTGACAAAGGCAGCTGATAAAGTTAATTTTGACATAGAGGACTTCAATAGCGATTATTCAGATGAGGATTCAAAGGGTGTAGCATTTGCTTATGTTAATGCTAAGCCAAAGAGCCGCAGCGGAAAGGTTCTACACGTAAAGTTTGCTGTTAAGGACTGGACTAAGGCTCAGGACACTGTTATCAAGACAGAGGTATTTGGTATCAACAATGAGGATCAGGAGGTAGTTCCTGCAACTGTTATCGAAGATCAGGTTTCAGTTGGAAGAAATAAGCCAGTTACTCCTCAGAACGTTACAGCTACACAGGTAGTTGGCGGCGTAGAGATCAAGTGGACAAAGGATGAGAACGCAGATTACTACGTAGTATATCGTGCAAAGGCTGAAGAGGGACCTTACCAGAAGATTGGTACTTCTAAGGGCGATTCACTCCTTAATGTATTCGTAGGCCAGAAGGACTACTACTATAAGGTAGTTGCTCACCAGACAGGTTCACCATCTTATGATTCAGAGCCTTCAGCTCCAGTTAAGGTTACTGTAACTAAGCTTCTTGGTGTTATCGGTGGCTGATAAGAAATCACATTAAATAAGGAAGAGACCTGCATCAATTGAGATGTGGGTCTCTTTTTTTCTACATTTTGATATTTCATACATTATTAATAAATGTAGAGGTTGACATTGGATGTAGGGAGTGATATTTTATGATACAGAAGATGTTAGCACTCAAACCTAGTGAGTGCTAACACTCAAAAATACCATTCCAATGAATTTAACCGGTGAATGCAGAGGAAGGGCCTATGGAACTAGACGAGAGAAAAAGAAAAATACTTCATGCCATAGTTAAGAACTACTTGGAAACAGGAGAGCCTGTAGGAAGTCGTACAATTTCCAAGTACACAGATCTTAATCTTAGCTCAGCCACAATCAGAAATGAGATGGCAGACCTTGAAGAGATGGGACTTATTTTACAGCCTCATACTTCAGCAGGTCGTATCCCTTCAGATCAGGGCTACAGAGTATATGTAGATGAAATGCTAAGGGATAAAGAGCAGGAAGTTGAGAACATGAAGGAAATGCTTCTTGACAAGGAAGAGAAGCTTGAGAATCTGCTCAAGCAGGTTGCCAAGACATTGGCCGTAGATACCAACTACGCAACTATGATCTCTGCTCCTCAGATCAGGAAGAATAAGCTTAAATTCATACAGATTTCCAAGGTGGACGAGGGTCATCTTTTAGCTACTATAGTAATTGAGGGCAATGTCATCAAGAACAAGATCATCCCAGTAGAGGAGGTTTTAGATGATGCCACAATGCTCAAGCTTAACATCCTTATGAATACAAGACTTGATGGTCTTGCAGTTGAGGATATTAACTTAGGCCTAATAGCTGCTGTTAAACAGGAGGCAGGTATCCACAGTGAGATCATTGGCAATGTTATAGATGCCGCAGCAGAATCCATCACAGCTGATGAAGATCTGCAGATTTACACAAGCGGAACAATGAATATTTTCAAGTATCCGGAACTTACAGACAGTGCCAAGGCAAGTGAGCTGATCAGCACTTTCGAAGATACCAAGGATCTTACAAGTATTGTTGAGGGAACTCTTTCAGCAGATACTGAGGAGACTGGAATACAGGTTTATATTGGTAATGAAACTCCTGTACAGGCCATGAAGGATTGCAGCGTAGTTACAGCAACCTATGAACTAGGCGATGGAATGAAGGGAACTGTAGGTATCATCGGACCTAAGCGAATGGACTACGATAAGGTTATTTCAACTCTTAAGAATATGAGACATGCGCTGGATGACCTTTACAAGAAGAACTAGCGCAGTTTGACATAGATTAGTGATTATCATCAGGAGGCAATCGATTTGAGTAATACAGACAAGAAAGAGAAACAGGTTTCCGAGCAGGAGAAAGAGGTTCTCGAAGATATCATGGAAGAGCTCGAACAGGAAGCAGAAGAGAGAGCGGAGAACAAGGAATCCGAGAACAAGGAAACAGAGAGCAAGGAAACAGAAAATAAGGATTCAGCGGACAAGGCTGAGGCGCCTGCAGATGCTGAAGCTCCCAAGAAGAAAGGACCTTTTGCCAAGAAAGAGAAAAAGGATCCGCTTAAAGAAAAAGTTGAAGAACTCAATGACCGTGTCATGAGACAGATGGCCGAGTTTGATAACTTCAGGAAGAGAACAGACAAGGAAAAGGCTCAGATGTTTGAACAGGGCCAGGGTAGTGTCCTTGAGAAACTTCTTCCCGTTATAGATAATTTCGAGAGAGGCCTTGCAGCAGTTCCAGAGGCAGAAAAGGATGGAGCTTTTGCAGACGGTATGAACAAGATTTACAAGCAGCTTATCAAAGAACTTGAAAATCTTGGAGTAACCCCAATTGAAGCTGTGGGTAAGGAATTCGATCCTAACCTTCACAATGCAGTAATGCAGGTTGAGAGTGCGGAGTACGAATCCGGAATAGTAGCACAGGAACTTCAAAAGGGATATAAGTTCCACGACACCGTGCTTAGACATAGCATGGTTGCTGTTGCACAGTGAGTGATATAGGGATTCAAAGTTTCAAATATGTATGCTTGCATGCATATATTTGAAACCTTGAAGACCGAACAGACATGAGGAAGTAGCATGATAATGCGGATTCCGAATGGATGTAGGATTGCGAGAATAAAATGGAGCAATCCGTATATAACGATGATTTGTATATTATTCAAATAACGGAGGAAAAAATCATGAGTAAAATTATCGGTATCGATCTTGGTACAACCAATAGCTGCGTAGCAGTTATGGAAGGTGGTAAGCCAACTGTTATCGCTAACGCAGAAGGCGCTAGAACAACACCTTCTATCGTAGCTTTCACAAAGAATGGAGAAAGAATTGTTGGTGAGCCAGCTAAGCGTCAGGCAGTAACAAATGCAGACAACACAATTTCATCAATTAAGAGAGACATGGGTACAGACAATGGTCGTACTATTGATGGCAAGAAGTATTCTCCACAGCAGATCTCAGCTATGATCCTTCAGAAGCTTAAGGCTGATGCTGAGCAGTATCTTGGCGAGAAGGTTTCTGAGGCTGTTATCACAGTTCCTGCATACTTCAATGATGCTCAGCGTCAGGCTACAAAGGATGCTGGTAAGATTGCAGGCCTTGAGGTAAAGAGAATCATCAACGAGCCTACAGCAGCAGCTCTTGCTTATGGTCTCGACAACGAGAAAGAACAGAAGATCATGGTTTATGACCTTGGTGGTGGTACATTCGATGTATCAATCATTGAGATTGGTGACGGCGTTATCGAAGTACTTTCAACAAACGGTGATACACATCTTGGTGGTGATGACTTTGACCAGGCAATCATCAACTGGATGGTTCAGGATTTCAAGAATAAGGAAGGCGTAGACCTTTCAGGCGATAAGATGGCTATGCAGAGACTTAAGGAAGCTGCAGAGAAGGCCAAGAAGGAACTTTCTTCTTCTACAACAACAAATATCAACCTTCCTTTCATTTCAGCAGGCGCTGATGGCCCTAAGCACTTCGATGTAGATCTTACAAGAGCTAAATTCGAAGAACTTATCCATGATCTTGTTGAGAGGACAGCTATTCCTGTTCAGAACGCTATGAAGGATGCAGGCCTTACAAATGCAGATATCAGCAAGGTTCTCCTTGTTGGTGGTTCAACTCGTGTTCCTTGCGTAGTTGAAAAGGTTAAACAGCTTACAGGACATGAGCCTTCAAAGAGCCTTAACCCAGATGAGTGCGTAGCTATCGGTGCTTCAATCCAGGGTGGTAAGCTTGCAGGAGATGCTGGTGCTGGTGATATCCTTCTTCTTGATGTAACACCTCTTTCACTTTCTATCGAGACAATGGGTGGTGTTGCTACAAGACTTATCGAGCGTAACACAACAATTCCTACCAAGAAGAGCCAGGTATTCTCAACTGCTGCAGATAACCAGACAGCTGTAGATATCAACGTACTTCAGGGTGAGAGACAGTTTGCTAAGGATAATAAGTCACTTGGACAGTTCAGACTTGATGGAATCCCTCCAGCAATGAGAGGAGTACCTCAGATCGAGGTTACATTCGATATCGATGCTAACGGTATCGTTAACGTATCTGCTAAGGACCTTGGAACAGGTAAGGAGCAGCACATCACAATTACAGCTGGTTCTAACATGTCTGATGAAGATATCGATAAGGCTGTTAAAGAGGCTCAGGAGTATGAGGCTCAGGACAAGAAGCGTAAGGAAGGAATCGATGCTCGTAACGATGCAGATGCATTCGTATTCCAGACAGAGAAGGCTCTTCAGGATGTTGGAGACAAGATCGACGCATCTCAGAAGCAGACTGTAGAAGATGATATCAAGGCTCTCAAGGATCTTCTTGAGCAGACTAAGGATAAGGAACTTTCAGACTCTGAGATCGATTCACTCAAGAGCCAGAAGGAAAAGCTCATGAACGATGCACAGGCTCTGTTTGCTAAGATGTATGAGAATGCACAGGGTGCAGCAGGCGCAGGCCCTAACATGGGTGCAGGTGCAGGCCCTGATATGGGATCAGCTTCACAGAACACATCAACTGGTGACGACAACGTTGTTGATGGAGATTACAGAGAAGTTTAAGTCTTTGTTAATGGATATCTACGTTGAGTAAGAATATAATAATAGCCAGGCGGGATTTTCCGTCTGGCTATTAAGAGAATTTATCAGGAGTAATATGGCAGAACAGAAGCGAGATTATTATGAAGTCCTTGGTGTCAGCAAGGGCGCCAGTGAGGACGAAATAAAGAAAGCATACAGAGTGCTTGCCAAGAAGTATCACCCAGATATGAACCCGGGTGATGCATCTGCAGCTGAGAAGTTCAAGGAAGCATCTGAAGCTTATGCTGTACTGAGCGATCCAGAGAAGAGACGTCAGTATGATCAGTTTGGTCATGCGGCCTTTGATGGTGGTCAGGGCGGCTTTGGTGGCTTTGATTTCAATGGTGCGGACTTTGGAGATATTTTTGGAGATATCTTTGGAGATTTCTTTGGAGGCGGCAGAGCCAGAGGCGGAGCCAGAACAGGCCCTTCCAAGGGAGCAAACCTTCGTGCCAGCGTACGTATAACTTTCCTTGAGGCAGTCTTTGGTTGTGAGAAGGAGCTTGAGCTTACTATCAAGGATCCATGTCCAACTTGTCATGGAACTGGTGCTAAGCCTGGTACATCTGCACAGACATGTTCAAAGTGTGGTGGTAAGGGACAGATTGTTTACACTCAGCAGTCTTTCTTTGGTACTGTCAGAAATGTTCAGACATGTCCAGAATGTGGTGGTACTGGTAAGGTTATCAAGGACAAGTGTACAGATTGTCATGGCAGTGGATATATTGCCAGCAGGAAGAAGATCAAGGTTACTATTCCAGCCGGTATAGATAATGGACAGAGCGTAAGAATCAGAGAAAAGGGTGAGCCAGGTGTTAATGGCGGACCAAGAGGAGACCTTCTTGTAGAGGTTATCGTATCTGATCATCCTATTTTCCAGAGAGAGGGATACGACATTTATTCTGTAGTCCCTATGTCTTTTGCAATTGCAACACTTGGAGGAACAGTTATCATTGATACTGTTGATGGTAAGGTAGCCTATGATGTCAAGCCTGGTACACAGACTGATACAAGAGTAAGACTTCGTGGAAAAGGTGTTCCTTCCCTTAGGGACAGAGATACAAGAGGTGATCACTATGTAACCCTTGTTGTTCAGGTTCCTGAGAAGATTTCCAAGGAAGCCAAAGAGCTTCTCAAGCAGTTTGATGAGAAGACAGGAGATAGTCTTGGAGCAGCTGACCGTGTTATGGGTTCTGGAGATAAGGGACCAGATAACGGTGGCGGCAAGAAAAAGAAGGGATTATTCAAATAACAATAATCTAAAATATAAAATCGAGGAGAGACCTCCTTTCAGCGTTGCTCAGAGAAGTCGGTCTCTCCTCGATATTTTTGATTTCACGTAACTGTATTTGGATATTTAAGTAAGTATATTTGGTTATAGATTGTTCACATATTCTTGTGATATATGTTATACTTCGTTGGTTGTAATGTTGTATACTTTGAGTGATGGTTATCAAAAATACTTGGATAGATGTATTGTTTGAAAGGAAATGATTCTTATGAAATGGATGAGGTTTAGGGTTCGTACCAATGAAGAGTCTGAGGATATAATTGTTAGTTACCTTGAGGATATTGGACTTGAGGGAGCACAGATTGAGGATAATGCGCCTTTGACTGCGGCTGAGAAGGAGCAGATGTTTATTGATGCGCCTGAACTTGAGCCTGATGAGGCACCAAGCGGAATAGAGAGCGGCGTAGCTTATCTTAATTTCTTTTTGGAAATAGATGATGAGAATATGCTGACAGTAGAACTTCCTAATGAGGATGGGGAGTATGTCAAGGAGAAGAGAACTCCTGAACAGATGCAGGCTGATATTAGGGAGAAGCTTGATGAACTTAAGACTTTTTCTGATATCGGAGATGGTACAATATCTGTTGATGTAACAGAGGATATAGATTGGATAAACAACTGGAAGCAGTATTTCCACAAGTTTTATATAGATGATATTCTGGTAATTCCTTCTTGGGAGAAGGAAACTGAGGATGACGAGAACAAGGCACAGATGGTTTTGCATATTGATCCTGGAACCGCCTTTGGTACTGGAATGCATGAAACAACACAGCTCTGCATCAGAATGCTCAAGAAGTACGTTAATTCAGAAACTGAGCTTCTTGACGTAGGAACTGGTAGCGGTGTATTATCTATTCTTGCATTGATGTTTGGTGCCAAGCACGCAGTTGGTACAGATCTGGATAAATGCGCTGTTCCAGCGGTTAAAGAGAATATGGAAAATAACGGTATTGCGCCTGAAAAATTCGATATGATGATTGGAAATATTATCGATGACAAAAAGGTTCAGGATACTGTTGGATATGATAAATATGATATAGTAGTAGCCAATATTCTGGCTAATGTACTAGTACCTCTTACTCCGGTTATCATGAATCAGCTCAAGAAGGGCGGAATTTATATAACATCCGGTATTATAAACACCAAAGAGGAAGAGGTTAAGAAAGCACATCTTGATGCTGGACTTGAGATTCTTGAAATCCATCATCAGGGCGACTGGGTTTCAATCACATCGAGGAAAAACTGATGTATCATTTCTTTGTTGACGGCTCACAGATAACACCTGATTTTAAAAGTGTAGAGATAACAGGGAGCGATTATAATCACATAGCCAATGTTCTCCGAATGCAGAAGGGAGAGCAGTTTTCAGTAAGTATAAGAGACGATGATGAGGGTAAGGAAATCTTCTATGAGATAGAGGATATCACTGATTCATCTGTAATTGGTAAACTCTGTTTTATTGAGAAGGTAGGCAATGAACTTCCTTCCAGGATATATCTTTTCCAGGGGCTCCCCAAGGTGGACAAGATGGAGCTTATTATCCAGAAGGCGGTAGAACTTGGGGCGTTTCAGGTGATTCCTATGGCAACCAAGAGATGTGTTGTTAAGCTTGATGACAAGAAGGCAGAGAATAAGATAAAGAGATGGCAGGCTATTTCTGAGGCTGCGGCCAAACAGAGTAAGCGTGCCATTATTCCTGAGGTTACAATGCCTGTTACAATGAAACAGGCTGTAGAACTTGCCAAGGATATGGATGTGAAGCTTATTCCATATGAGAATGCCAAGGGCATAGAAGAAACCAAAAGGATTATAGAGGCGATAGAGCCTGGCCAGAGTATAGCCATATTTATTGGGCCTGAAGGAGGTTTCTCTGAGCAAGAAATTGAGCTTTGCCAGAACAATGATATTAAACCTATCACGCTAGGAAAGAGAATCCTTAGAACTGAGACTGCAGGATTTACAATTATTTCATGGCTTATGTATCATCTTGAAAAATGATTTTTAAGCTTTTAAGTTTTCTGATTGATAAGTAGTTAAAAGGCAGATTACAGCCATTGCCATATTATTATAAGGTTTAAGAGTTAGGATACAAAAATGCAGGCATATTTAGATAATTCAGCAACAACAAGGGTCTATGATGAGGTGGCCCAGGCGGTCTACAAGACCATGACAGAGGAATATGGAAACGCATCAAGCGTTCATCATATGGGTACAATTTCTGGAGAGAGAGTTGCAGCGGCAAGAGAGACTATTGCTAATACTTTGAAGGTGGATCCTTCGGAGATTCTTTTTACATCAGGCGGAACAGAGTCTGATAACCTTGCTGTTATTGGAACTGCCAGAGCCAATAAGTGGCGTGGCAAGCATATCATCACAACTTCCATCGAACATCCAGCTATTCAGGAGACAACAACCTTCCTGGAAAAAGAGGGATTTGAAACAACTTATCTTCCAGTTGGTCCAGATGGGGTGGTGGATCTGGAGGCTTTAAAAGCTGCAATAAGGCCAGATACCATTCTTGTTTCTATGATGTATGTGAATAACGAAATTGGAGCTATTGAACCTATTGAAGAGGCTGGCAAACTTATAAAGTCCATAAATCCTGAAATTGTCTTCCATGTTGATGCGGTTCAGGCTTATGGTAAGGTTTTGATAAGGCCAAGATCTATGAACATAGATCTTTTGTCAGTTAGCGGGCACAAGATTCATGGCCCCAAGGGAATAGGCTTTTTATATATCAAGAAGGGAACAAAAATTGTCAATATCTGCTATGGCGGAGGCCAGCAGAAGGGAATGCGTTCAGGAACAGAGAATGTTCCAGGCATTATTGGGCTTTCACTCGCAGCTAAAATGTGCTATGAAGACTTTGATGCCAAGATAAAGAAGCTCTATGATCTTAAGAAGTATCTCATAGATTCACTTAATGAGCGTCTTACTGATATTAAGATAAATGGACCAGAGTGGGATAAGGGAGCACCTCACATTGTGAGTGTTTCTATAAAGGGGCTTGCAGCAGAAACTGTTCTTAATATGCTGAGCAGCAAGGAAATATATGTTTCTGCGGGAAGCGCTTGTACTTCAAACAATCCTCATGTTTCAGACACTCTTAAGGCTATCGGACTTGATAAGAGCCTTTTAGAGTCTACAATCAGGATCAGTATGTCATTTATGACTACCAGGGAAGAGATAGATTATTTATTGGATACACTTTGTTCACAGGTAGAGACCATGAGAAAGTTCTACCGCCACTAAGAAAGGAATTATTTATGCAGTACCATGCTTTTATCATCAAGTATGCCGAGATTGGAGTAAAGGGCAAGAACAGATATATTTTCGAAGAGGCTTTAGTAAGGCAGATAGAGAGAGTTCTTTCTAAATGCGATGGCTCTTTTTCTGTATCAAGAGTAGCAGGTAGAATCTATATTGAGGCTGAGGGCTTTGATTTTAACGAGGTTGTAGATCACCTTGGAACAGTTTTTGGAGTGACAGGAATCTGTCCTGCAGTAACAATTAATAGAGATTCAGAAAACCATCTTCCGGATATAGATGGCGTTACCAAGGCTGTTCTTGATTTTATAGATGGAGTTTACCCAGACAAACACAAGACTTTCAAGGTTAAGGTTAGAAGAGTTGATAAGAGCTATCCAATGGATTCAATGGAAATGGGAGCTGAGCTTGGTGCCAGAATACTTGGCGCATATCCTGAAATGAAGGTTGATGTACACAATCCAGAAATTCTTCTTAATGTGGAAGTCCGTGAGAAGCTTAATATCTTTTCCGAAATTATTCCTGGACCTGGTGGAATGCCAATAGGAACAGCTGGCAAGGCAATGCTTCTTTTGTCAGGTGGTATTGATTCTCCTGTGGCTGGATACATGGTTGCTAAAAGAGGTGTAGACATTGAGGCTGTATATTTTAATGCGCCACCTTATACTTCAGAAAAGGCCAAGCAGAAGGTTGTTGATCTGGCTGGAGTAATTGCCAGGTACACAGGTAAGGTTAAACTTCATGTTATCAACTTTACTGATATTCAGATGTATATTTATGAGAAGTGTCCTCACGATGAGCTTACTATCATCATGAGAAGATATATGATGAAGATTGCTGATATTATCGCAGGTCAGACTGGCTGTATGGGACTTATAACCGGTGAGAGTATTGGACAGGTGGCTTCACAGACCATGCAGAGCCTTATGTGTACAGGAGAGGTTGTAACAGATATGCCTGTTTACAGACCACTTATAGCTTTTGACAAGCAGGATATTGTGGATATCTCTCTTAAGATAGATGCTTATGAGACATCAATTCTTCCCTATGAGGATTGCTGTACTATTTTTGTGGCCAAGCATCCTGTAACAAAGCCACGTCTTGACATTATTAAGAAGCATGAGGAAAATCTTGCAGAAAAAATAGATGAACTCATGAAAGTCGCTCTTGAGACTGATGAAGTGATCACGATTGAGAAATAAAAGCGGTGCGCACTAGCTTCGAAAGAACCTCAGCAAGTGCTTTACACAAAAGACCATCTTAGGAAATCCTAAGATGGTCTGAAAAATCTTTTTAATATGGATCTAATCCTATTAAGATTAGATCATGTAAGGCTTGAGAATCTCAAGAACCTCATCTGCGCCGTCTTCTGCATGGATATTGAGATCGATTGGCTTAGAAAGATCCAATGAGAAAATACCCATAATAGACTTCGCGTCGATAACGTATCTTCCAGAAACGAGATCGAAATCATAATCAAACTTCGTAATATCGTTTACAAAAGATTTAACCTTATCGATAGAGTTTAAAGAAATTTTAACGGTCTTCATTGAGCAAATACCTCCTTCTTTATCTTATTTAATAGTAACTAGATAAATGATAAAAGTCAATGACCTAAGACTTAAAAGGTAATGAGTTTTTGATAAAAATAAGAAAGATTAAGAAAGATTATGAACAATATTCAAAATAACGTTAATGGAATGAGAGTTGCTCTTCATAACCTTGGTTGTAAGACGAATAGTTATGAAATGGATGTAATGGCCATAAAGCTTCGCGAGGCAGGCTGTGAAATAGTGCCATTTACGGATGAAGCAGACATCTATATCATAAACACCTGCACAGTTACTAATATTGCTGATAGAAAGTCAAGGCAGATGCTTCATAAGGCCAAGAAAGAAAACCCGGATGCTATTGTAGTTGCAGTTGGATGCTATGTTGAGACGGGCATAGATGGAGTCAAGAAGGATGAGAGCATAGATCTGGCTGTAGGTAACAATAAGAAGTCAGAAATTGTCGAAATACTGAATACATTCCTTGATGCAAAGGGAACAAATAAGGACAAGACTCTTGGCGGAACATCAATCATAGATATTAACCATACAAATGAGTTTGAAAATATGCTACTTTCAGAGCTCCCTGAGCATACTAGAGCATATATCAAGATTCAGGATGGCTGCAATCAGTTCTGCACTTATTGTGTTATTCCTTATGCAAGAGGAAGAATTCGCAGCAGGGAGATGAAGGATATTCTTGCGGAGATTAAGGGACTTATTCAGAAGGGCTGCAAAGAGGTTGTTTTGACAGGAATCCATATTGGCTCCTATGGTGTTGACCAGGGCCAGCCTATGTTGGTTGAACTTGTGGAAAATATTGCCCAGCTTGCCGGAATAGAGAGAATCAGGCTTGGATCAATAGAGCCACGACTTGTAACTGAAGAAAATGCCAAGAGACTTGCAGCGGTTGATAAGCTCTGTCCACATTTTCATTTGTCATTGCAGAGCGGATGTGATTCAGTTTTAAAGCGCATGAACAGACATTATACTGCAGCTGAATTTGCTGAAGGTGTCAGACTGTTAAGAGAGGCTTTTGACAGACCTGCTATTACTACAGATGTTATTGTTGGTTTCCCTGGCGAGACAGAGGAAGAATTTGAAGAATGCAGGAAATTTGTAGAGGACATTAACTTCTATGAAATGCATGTGTTTAAGTATTCTCCGAGAAAAGGTACCGTTGCTGCCGGAATGAAAGATCAGCTTACTGACAGAGAAAAGTCAGAAAGAAGTGATGTACTTATAGATCTTACTGAGAGGCAGTCTCTTATCTACAGGAACTCTTTTATTGGGGAAAAGGTAGGCGTACTCTGGGAGGACGAAGAGGAAATCAAGGGCAGAAAGTTTATGATTGGTCATACGGACAGATATGTCAGGGTGGCTATGGAAGAAACTGAGCTTGGTTTTGGAAGAGCAGTATCTGGCGAAATCACCATGGAGACTATATCTGGGCTGCTTAACTCGGATACTCTTCTTGCTGCAAAAGAATAATAGTGATTTGCTTAATTTTTTTGGCTGGTGTAGAATTAATCTAAGTATACGCAAAAGAATAAGTGAGGGTGCCGGTAGTGACACGCTCTAAATAATAAAAGATTGGAGAAAGAATATGGCAGATCAGGATTTAGGAAATACCCAGTATTTTAAGGTAGAAGTAGAACCAGAGACTGGTGTTAAGAAGGTTCTTTCTGTGGTTTATGATGCTCTTTTGGAGAAGGGCTATAACCCTGTTAATCAGATTGTTGGTTATATTATGTCAGGTGATCCTACTTACATTACAAGCCATCAGGGGGCCAGAAGCCTTATCATGAAGGTTGAGCGCGATGAGCTTGTTGAAGAGATGCTCACGGAATACATTAAAAGTAACGATTGGGCACAGCACAAGTAATGAGGATAATGGGACTAGACTACGGCTCCAAGACTGTGGGAGTTGCTATCAGTGATGAACTTCTGTTAACAGCTCAGGGTCGTGAGATAATCCGTAGGAAAGAAGAAAATAAACTACGCAGAACTTTAGCGCGCATTGAGGAGCTTATTCAGGAATATGGGGTGGAGAAGATTGTGTTGGGACTACCTCTTAATATGGATCAGACTCCCTCTGAGCGCTCACAGTTGTGCCTTGAATTCAAGGATAAGATTGAGAGACGAACAGGAATCCCAGTGATCATGTGGGATGAACGCCTTACAACAGTTGAGGCTGATGAGATCATGGATGAAGCAGGGATCAAGGGTCGAGATCGAAAAGAGTACGTTGATATGATAGCGGCGCAGATCATTCTGCAGGACTATTTGGATAACAGAGAACGGAGTTGAATTTGGAAAAGATCATATTTAGCCCAGATGGAGGCGAACCAGTAGAATTCTATTGTTTGGAACAGACTGTTATTGGTGCCAAGACTTACCTTCTTGTCACAGATGAAGAAGATGGTGACGGAGAGGCGCTTATTTTGCGCGATGACTCCGATATTAAAGATGAGCAGGCGCTTTATGCGATCGTTGAGGATGACCTGGAACTGGAGGCAGTTGCAGGTGTATTTCGCAAGCTCCTTGCCGAGGATGATATAGATCTGGATATTTAACGGGGACTTTGGTTAATATCCTATTCTACATCTCCGCCAATTACTTATGGAGGAAATAATTTGAACAAAAAGAAAATTGCAAATGCGTCCAAGCTGCAGATCATCCCTTTGGGAGGTCTTGAGCAGATTGGAATGAACATCACTGCCTTCAGATATGAAGACAGTATTATTGTGGTGGATTGCGGTTTGTCATTCCCAGATGATGACATGCTTGGAATCGACCTTGTTATTCCTGACATTACTTATTTACAGGAAAACATAGATAAGGTAAAGGGGTTTGTAATAACCCACGGACATGAGGACCACATCGGTGCGCTTCCTTATGTACTTCACGAGCTTAATGTCCCTGTTTATGCTACAAGGCTGACAATGGGTATTATTGAGCACAAACTTGAGGAACATAATCTTCTTAAAAAGACAAGGAGAAAGGTGGTCAAGTTTGGCCAGTCTATTAACCTTGGTCAGTTTAGAGTTGAATTTATAAGAACAAACCACTCTATTGTTGATGCTGCTGCTCTTGCTATCTATTCGCCAGCAGGAACTGTGGTTCACACTGGAGACTTTAAGGTTGACTATACACCTGTTTATGGAGATCCAATAGATCTTCAGAGATTTGCAGAAATTGGTAAAAAAGGAGTTCTGGCTCTAATGTGCGATTCTACAAATGCAGAGAGACCAGGATTTACAGCTTCTGAGAAAACTGTAGGAAGAGCTCTGGGCTTTCTGTTTGAGGAGCATGCTAACAACAGGATCATAGTAGCTACCTTTGCTTCTAATGTAGATAGAGTTCAGCAGATCATCAATATAGCTCATAAAACTGGACGTAAGGTTGTGGTAGAAGGCCGCAGCATGGTCAGCATTATTGATATAGCTCAGAAACTGGAGTGCATCCAGATTCCTGAGAATACGCTTATAGATATCGATCATCTCAAGGATTACCCTGAGAACAAGACAGTTATCATTACTACAGGAAGCCAGGGAGAGAGTATGGCTGCTCTTAGCAGAATGGCTAACGGACAGCATAGAAAGCTCTCAATTGGTGCGGGAGATACTGTTATCTTTTCCTCCCATCCAATACCTGGTAATGAGAAGGCTGTTACCAACATAATCAATGAACTTCAGATGAAGGGTGCGGATGTAATATTCCAGGATGTTCACGTATCAGGACATGCCTGTCAGGAAGATATCAAGCTTATCTATACACTGGTTAAGCCTAAATATTCAATTCCTGTTCACGGTGAGTACAGGCATCTGCAAGCTCAGGCTAATATCGCAAGAAGCCTTGGTATTGATAAAGAGAATATCTTTATCCTCCATTCAGGAGAGGTTTTAGAGCTTGATGATGAGAGTGCCAAGGTCAAGGGTAAAGTCCCTGTTGGAGCTATTCTGGTTGACGGACTTGGAGTAGGAGACGTTGGTAACGTAGTTCTAAGAGATAGACAACATCTTGCAGAAGATGGTATTGTAATAGTTGTATTTGGACTGGATCAGGCCAATGGACAACTGGTTTCAGGACCAAGTATTGTTTCAAGAGGCTTTGTATACGTAAGAGAGTCAGACAAGCTGATAGATGATGCAACTGATCTTGTGCTCGATGAGGTAACAGAGGCTCTAGATAAGGGAATCACAGATTGGGGCAAGCTTAAGAGCATTGTTAAGGATGTCCTGAGTGATTATATCTGGAAGAAGACAAAGAGAAGACCTATGATCATGCCAATCATCATGGATACAAATTATTGATGATGTCATGAACTTGGTTGGGAGAGATGCATGAGTGCTAGAAAATTTGCATTAGGCTTTCTTGATACTGCAGTCAAGGTAGTCTTCGTGATCTTAGTTATTATGCTCATCAGTAAGTATTCCAAAGTGGCTTATGACTATGGTTACCATATTTTTAATCAGGTCCCTGTTTCTTCAGGAACTGGCAGAACGGTTTCAGTCACTATAAAAAGTGGCGATTCGGCAAGCGATATTGCTGATAAGCTGGCTGAAGTGGGACTTATAACTGACAAGACATTATTTAAATTGCAGGAGAGGTTCTCAGATTATCATGGACTTGAGACTCCTGGTACCTATGAACTTAGTACAGCCATGACACCGGAAGAAATGCTACAGATCATGGCTGCAGGATCTATCGAGACAGCTGAGTCTGGTTCAGAAGCAGCTTCTACAGAGACAGCTCCTGAAACTAACGTGGCAGGCGAGGAATCAAGCGGTGGTTGAGCAGGATAGAATGACGGCATTTATAAATTCTCTGGATAGGGGAAATGCTCCTTATCTTGATGAATTGGAGAAGAGGGCCAAGGCGGATGATGTCCCTATCATCCGCAAGGATACTCAGGCTCTGCTTAAGTTTTTAATGGCACAGAGTAGACCTAAAAATATTTTGGAGGTCGGCTGTGCTATTGGCTTTTCTGCCCTACTAATGGCAGAGTACAGTGACCCTGATACCAGGATCACGACTATAGAGAAGTTTGAGAAGAGAATTCCTATAGCTAAAGAGAATTTCATACAGTATGACACAAATAATAAAATCACACTCTTAGAAGGTGATGCGACAGAAATACTTAAAACGCTATCCCCGGGGTATGATTTTATTTTTATGGATGCGGCAAAGGGGCAGTACATCAATTTCCTGCCTGATTGCCTTAGAATCCTGAATAAAGGGGGACTACTGGTATCTGATAATGTTCTTCAGGATGGAGATGTTATAGAGTCCAGATTTGCGGTAACCAGGAGAGACAGGACAATACATGCCAGAATGAGGGAGTATCTTTATGAACTCAAACATAATGATGCCCTGAATACAGTTATTCTGACTGTGGGAGATGGCATGACCTTATCTGTGCGGTTATAAGCATGATGTAACGATTTTTGTTTTAGCTTAGAAATGTGGAGAAATCAATGAAAAAACCTGAATTACTGATTCCAGCAAGTAGCCTGGAGGTACTTAAAACAGCTGTTATTTTTGGAGCAGACGCAGTTTATATTGGCGGAGATGCTTTTGGACTACGTGCCAAGGCCAAGAACTTCAGCCCTGAGGAAATGAAGGAGGGCATAGAGTTTGCACATGCCCATGGAGTAAAGGTTCACGTAACTGTTAATATCCTCGCTCATAACTACGATCTTGACGGAGTTGAGAAATATCTTCATGAGTTAAAAGAGCTAAAGCCTGATGCTCTTATAATAGCTGACCCCGGAATCTTTATGAAGGCTAGAAGGATCTGCCCTGAGATAGATATTCACGTATCGACACAGGCTAATAATACTAACTACGAGACATATAATTTCTGGCATGATCTAGGAGCCAAGAGAGTTGTGGCTGCAAGAGAACTTTCACTTCGCGAGATAAAAGAGATCACGGAAAAGATTCCTGAAGATCTTGAGATGGAATGTTTCATTCACGGAGCTATGTGCATTTCCTATTCAGGAAGATGTCTTTTATCTAATTATTTCACAGGAAGAGATGCCAATAAAGGAGCATGCACACACCCTTGTAGATGGAAGTATTCTGTTGTAGAGGAAAAGAGGCCTGGTGAGTATCTTCCTGTATACGAGAACGAAAGAGGAACTTATATCTTTAACTCCAAAGATCTGTGCATGATAGAGCATATTCCTGAGATGGTTGATGCAAGGATTGACAGTTGCAAGATCGAGGGCCGTATGAAGACTGCTCTTTATGTAGCTACTGTTGCCAGAACTTATAGAAAGGCTATAGATGATTTCTTTGAATCTGAGGATAAGTACAGACAGAATATGCCATGGTACCTTGATCAGATATCAAAGTGTACATACCGCCAGTTTACTACGGGATTCTATTTTGGCAAGCCTAGTGATGAGGCTCAGATTTATGACAATAATACTTATGTTAATGAGTATATCTACCTGGGAATTGTAGGGGAAATAGATAACAGAGGTTATGCTAAGTTTGAGCAGAGAAATAAGTTCTCTGTGGGTGATGAAATTGAAATCATGAAGCCTGACGGAACGGATATAAAGGTTACCGTTAAGGGAATGTATGCGGAAGATGGAACACCTGTAGAATCATGTCCACATTCCAAGCAGACACTTTTTGTAGACCTTTCAGAAAGGCCTGAGAAATACGATATTCTGAGGGTGAAATCCAGCTCGCCGGAGGTTGAAACTAATCTTCCAGATTGCGGTGCCTGAAAAAAGTGCTTTGCGTTTTGCACAATGTGTTGTAATATGTAACGGAAAAATTGAATTATAAGATCAAGGTCTTGTAGCGAAAGGAATGTGAAATCACATGGGGAACAAGGTAAATGTTGAAGAGATTTTTGGGCAGAATGTCTTTACTCTTGCCAAGATGAGAGAGAGATTACCCAAGAATGTTTACAAGGAAGTTGTAAATGTAACTGAGCATGGCGGAGAGCTTTCCAAGGAATCTGCAGATGTTGTGGCAAATGCTATGAAGGAGTGGGCAGTAGAAAATGGTGCTACGCACTATACTCACTGGTTCCAGCCACTTACAGGTATTACTGCCGAGAAGCATGATTCTTTTGTTGGTTCAGCTGACAAGGATGGCCGTATGCTTACTTCTTTTTCAGGCAAAGAGCTCATTAAGGGCGAGCCTGATGCTTCATCATTCCCTTCAGGTGGTCTTCGTGCTACATTCGAGGCAAGAGGATACACAACCTGGGATATCACTTCACCTGCATTTTTGAAGGAATCTGGCGCAGGTGTTACACTTTGCATTCCAACAGCGTTTTGTTCATATACTGGAGATGCTCTTGATAAGAAGACTCCACTTCTTCGTTCCATGGAGGCTGTTAATAAGCAGGCTCTGAGAATCGTAAGATTATTTGGTAATACAACTGCTACTAAGGTCAATGTTTCAGTCGGACCTGAGCAGGAATATTTCCTTGTGGACTGGGATAAGTCCATGAAACGAGAAGACCTTATTTTCACTGGAAGAACCCTATTTGGTGCTCAGCCTCCTAAGGGACAGGAGATGGAAGATCACTATTTTGGTGTAATCCGTGAAAGAGTTGGCGAATTCATGAAGGACCTCAATGTAGAACTTTGGAAACTTGGAGTTCCTGACAAGACACAGCACAACGAGGTTGCACCTGGTCAGCACGAACTTGCACCAGTGTATGAGACAGCCAACATTGCAGTAGATCACAATCAGATCATTATGGAGACAATGAAGCGTGTTGCTGAGCATCACCACATGAGATGCCTTCTTCACGAGAAGCCATTTGCAGGCGTAAATGGTTCTGGTAAGCACGATAACTGGTCACTTTGCACAGATGATGGTGTTAATCTTCTTGATCCAGGCGATACGCCTAACAAGAATGTTCAGTTCCTTTTTGTACTTGCCTGCATTTTGAAGGCAGTGGACACTCACGCAGACCTTTTAAGGCAGAGTGCTGCTGATGTTGGTAACGATCACAGACTTGGTGCCAACGAGGCTCCACCTGCAGTTATTTCTGTATTCCTTGGAGAACAGCTTGAGGATGTTGTAAGACAGCTTATTGAGACTGGTGTTGCCAAGTCCAGCAAGAGAGGCGGTAAGCTCAAGACTGGTGTATCTACACTTCCACAGTTTGAGAAGGACGCGACAGATAGAAACCGTACTTCACCATTTGCATTTACTGGTAATAAATTTGAGTTCAGAATGGTTGGATCATCAGATTCAATGGCTAGCTCAAATACTACACTTAATACAATCGTTGCTGAGGCTTTCTGCGAGGCAGCAGATAAGCTTGAAAAGGCCAAGAATTTCGATGAAGCTGTTCATGATCTTATCAAGGAGTATCTGACAGATCATCAGAGAATCATCTTTAATGGTGATGGATACTCAAATGAGTGGATCAAAGAGGCTG
Organism: Butyrivibrio sp. XBB1001; assembly: GCF_000424505.1. Lineage (NCBI taxonomy): Bacteria > Bacillati > Bacillota > Clostridia > Lachnospirales > Lachnospiraceae > Butyrivibrio > Butyrivibrio sp. XBB1001. The sequence continues at coordinate 74,715 of NZ_AUKA01000007.1, forward strand.
AGAGAAGAGGACTTCCTAATATCAAGTCTACAATCGAGGCAGCAGACACACTTATTACTAAAAAGGCAATTAAGCTTTTTGAGGATTTTGGTGTATATACCAAGACTGAGCTTGAGTCCAGAAGAGAGATCATTTTTGAGAACTATGCCAAGACTATCAATATCGAGGCTCTTACTATGATTGATATGGCTTCCAAGCAGATCATTCCTGCAGTAATGAAGTATGCAGGAAGACTTGCAGCAGATATCAATGCTATAACAGCGGCTGGTGTTAGCGCATCAGTTGAAATAGATGAACTCAAGGAAATCCAGATGCATCTTGGCAAGATGAAGGAGGCTCTTGATAAGCTTAAAACTCTTGAGGGCAAGGCATCAGTTATAGAAGATCAGAGAAAGAGAGCATTTTTCTATAAGGATAAGGTTCGCCCAGTAATGGATGATTTAAGAGAACCTGCTGATAAGCTCGAGCTTTTGTTAGATAAGAAGGATTGGCCATTCCCAACCTATGCTGATCTATTATTTGAAGGTTAATGAAGCGCCGCTATCTGTGTTTTAAAATACGGATAGCGGCATACTTATAATCGAATTAACGATTTTTATAAAATTTTTAAAAAAGTGCTTGCATTTTATTTTTTACATGCGTATAATTAACACTTGTCGATGGGCTATCGCCAAGCGGTAAGGCAACGGACTCTGACTCCGTCATTACGTAGGTTCGAATCCTACTAGCCCAGCTATTCAAACGGGATTGTTGGTCACAACAGTCCCGTTTTTTCTATATCATTTTTGCTTCATATTTTTTGAGTAGACCTATAACTGCTTCATTTGTTTGTTGACTCTTGGGGAGGAATTATGTACAGCTTTGACTCACGTATCAGGTACAGCGAAACGGATAGTAATGCCATTTTGACGCTGGAAGCACTTATTGACTATTTTCAGGATTGCTCGACATTTCAAACTCAGGATGGACCAGCAACCATGGAATACCTGAGAAAGCAAGGCATAGCATGGGTTTTAAATTCCTGGCAGATAGAGATCGGGCGCTTGCCAAGGCTCTGTGAAGAGGTGACAATAGGCACAATCCCATACATGTTAAAGGGACCTTTGGGACTGCGTAATTTCTTTATGAAGACCAAGGATGGAGAGATGCTGGCTGTAGCTAATTCTGTATGGACCTTGTTTGATTTCAAAAAAGGAGCTCCTACAAGAGTTACTAAAGAGATAGTAGAGGCCTATCCATTAGAGGACAAGCTCGATATGGTATATGAGGATAGGAAGATTACTATTCCGGAGGGAGTTAGCTACAAGGCTGAAGAGATTGTAGTCAGGAAGAATCACCTTGATACTAACAATCATGTCAATAATGGTCAGTATATCAGAATGGCCATAGACAGCCTCGGACAGCAGGCACAAAAAGTGATATCTATGAGGGCTGAGTACAAGAAACAGGCCCTATTGGGTGATGTTTTGTACCCTGTTGTTATCAGTAGCAATATAGGGGATAATAAGGTTTATACAGTAAGTCTCCAGGATTCAAAAGGACTTGGAGTTTGTACTGTTCAGTTAAAAATGGATTAAGATGTAGTTGTTTAGCATGTGCATAGCATGTACAAAGAAAGGACGGAAGACATTATGATCAAACTTGGAGAAAAACAGAAACTAACAGTAGTTAAAAAGGTGGATTTTGGCGTATACCTGTCAGAACAGGCCGGAGCGGAGGAGAAGGTTCTTCTTCCTGCTAAACAGGTTCCATCAGGAACAGAGGTTGGATCAGTAGTAGAGGTATTTATTTATAAGGATTCTGATGACAGACTGATCGCGACTACTAATGAGCCGAAGATAATGCTGGGTGATGTAAGAATGCTCAAGGTTAAGGAAACCAGTAGAATTGGTGCTTTCATGGACTGGGGACTTGAAAAGGATGTTCTTTTACCATTTAGAGAGCAGACTAAAAAGGTTAAGGCCGGCGAAGAGGTTTTATGTGCTCTTTACATTGATAAGAGCAGCAGACTTGCGGTTACAATGAATGTATATCCCTATCTTAAGACAAACAGCCCCTATGCCAAGGATGACAAGGTTATAGGCACAGTTTATGAGATGAGCGATAATTTTGGCGCCTTTGTGGCTGTTGATGATATTTATTCAGGACTTATCCCTAAAAAAGAGCTTTTTGGCAATGTGAAGATTGGTGACAGCGTTAATGCCAGGATTACTTCTGTCAAAGAAGATGGGCGCCTGAACCTCAGCATAAGGGAAAAAGCTTATCTTCAGATGGATACAGATGCTCAAAAGCTTCTTGATATGATAAAAGACTGTGGTGGAAGACTTCCATTTACAGATAAGGCATCTCCTGAGCTTATCAGAGAAAAGACTCAGATGAGCAAAAATGAGTTTAAGCGTGCTGTGGGCCGCCTTCTCAAAGAAGGAAAGATCACAATTGGCAAGGATTCTATTGATCAGGTTTAAGGAGAATTCTGATGGATTACAGGAGAGCTAACAGAACGTATTTGTATATGATATTGTCTACACTTGGACTAGTGCTTGCAATGTCGCTTTGGTATGCCAATGGAGGACCTACTGTATCAATTCTGGCTAATAACATCTTAAGTGAAGGAGTTGTACTTATCCCTGCGCTGGCAGCGGTGTTTTACAGTGGGGAGAAGCTTTCTGTCATGATACCTTTTCATAAGATCAGGATTAAGACAGTGCTACTTGTGATCCTTTATGTGATAATGCTATTTCCGATGGTGACCTTTGTAAATGCAGTGTCCATGATATTTGTGGAAAATACTGTATCGGCTATAAGCGGGGACGTTTTAAAGATGCCGATGTGGGTGATGATTCTTTCTATCGGCATTCTGGGGCCTTTGGTTGAGGAGATTGTATTTAGAGGAGTTATTTTGCAGTCATACCAGAGAACAGGAAGAATAGTTGGTTCAATTCTTCTTTCATCTGTTTTGTTTGGTATGATGCACATGAACTTCAATCAGTTTGCTTATGGAGCTGTAATGGGAATCATGCTGGCTCTTTTGTATGAGGCAACAGGTACGATAACAGCTTCATTTTTGGCTCATGCGACCTTTAACACTATAGAAGTTGTGATGATGTATGCAAATAACAGTGCACTGGATGAAGCTGCGACCATAGCTGAGAATTACATTGGCGCATCAGGTCTTGATACTATTTATTATGTCTATCTTTTTGTGGCAGCAGCCATATTTACAGTGGGAGCAATACTTATTTTGCGTCTGATCGCTACTATTGAGGGCAGGATAGAATTTCTGGAAAGTATTCCAGGAAGAAGCAGATTTGGTCTGGAACTTATAACACTACCGCTTATCATTGCCATGGTAATATCAATTTCCTATATGTATTTATATACTTTGCTATAAGAAAGCATGTTGCTTGCAACATGCTCGCGCCGAGCGCGGTTGCATTTATGCAACATTTGCCTATCGCGCGAGTGCGCATCCTTAGCGGAGCGTTTTTTATGATATAGGAATTTCGGAGAAATTTCCTATATCATAAAAATGACACCCATAACCTTTCGGCTATGGGTGTCTTTTTCTCAGATCCTAATGTCGATATTGGCTCCAAGGTTCGGGTTTACAGAAAGTTCTGCAGCTGAATCGATGGTGGATACTAGCGCTTCTCCAGCGCTCTCCATAGTATCCAGGCTTTTTGACAACATGGCCACACCAACATCATTAAGAACTTTGTTCTGAGATAGTGCCATTGATAAAGCGGGAATATCCATAAGCACCTCCTGTGCGACTGCAATGTACCTAAACTACAGGGGTTTATGTACATATACACTTTATCCTATCTAATATATCGGCTGATAGCATGGAAGCTTAATAGGGAAAAGAGTCATTATCCACACAAAAAACAGTATATGTTTTTGTAGAATATGACGGAGAAAATTGAAAAATAGACAAAAAATGCTGTTCCTTGGCTAGATTTTTTTGTACAAATATATTAAAATGTCTTTAAGTTTTTTATTATCGTAGCATATTATGTGCTGCAGAAAGAGTGATAAATGATATCGAATCAAATTCTTCAGAATACCATTGATGGGCTTAAGACTATAGCTCACGTGGATCTTTGTGTTCTAGACATTGATGGCAAGGAGGTGGCATCCACTACTACAGATATTGGAAATGTGTCCATGTCTGCAAGAAATTTTGTGGATTCTCCAGCAGATTCTCAGGAAATTCAGGGACATCAGTATTTTAAGATATATGACGAGCAGCAGCTTGAATATATTTTGATCTGTACTGGTAGTGGCGAGAATACCTATATGCTTGGCAAGATGATCGCTTACCAGATCCAGAGTCTTTTAGTTGCCTACAAGGAGAGATTTGATAAGGATAACTTCATCAAGAACCTATTGCTTGATAACCTTCTTTTGGTGGATATCTACAGCAGGGCCAAGAAACTCCATATACAGACTGACGCCAAGAGAGTGGCTATGATCATAGAATCAGTAAATGGCAGAGACAATAATGCTCTTGAGATTACCAGAACTCATTTTGGAAATGGTAATGATTTTGTAACCGAGGTTGATGAAGACAATGTTATTGTGGTCAAGGACGTGAGCGATATGCTCAAGCCTTCCGAGATTTCAAAAGTGGCAGATGAAATGCTCATGGCCCTTGAGAAAGAGGGACTTACGGGAGTCAGAGTTGCCTATGGTACAGTAGTTGGTGAGATCAAGGAAGTGAGCCGTTCCTACAAGGAAGCTAAGATGGCCCTCGATGTCGGAAAGATATTCTTCGACGAACGCAAGGTTATCTGTTACAGCGAACTTGGAATTGGACGTCTTATCTACCAGCTGCCAATACCTCTTTGCAAAATGTTCATCAAGGAAATATTCGGGGGTAGGAATCCTGATGATTTTGATCAGGAGACCCTTACTACTATCGACAAGTTCTTTGAGAATAGCCTGAACGTTTCTGAAACATCCAGACAGCTCTTTATACACAGAAATACACTTGTATACAGACTGGATAAGCTTCAGAAGAGCACAGGACTAGATCTTAGAGTTTTCGATGATGCGATCACCTTCAAGATTGCACTTATGGTAGTAAGATACATGAAATACATGGAGAAGTTTACATAAGCTTTTTTGCTTAAATAAGACTATCTCCGGGGGAGAATATTATGGAAAGAGGATATAGAAGAAAAAGAACAAATAGGCAGATACCGGAGGATGAGGTTATCACGCTTGAGAACGTGACTAAATCTTATTCTACGGGTGCGCCTGCATTAAACGGAGTCACCCTTCATATTAAGAGGGGTGAATTTGTTTTTATAGTGGGAGACAGTGGATCAGGTAAGTCTACATTGATCAAGCTCCTTTTAAGAGAACTGGTTCCAACTGACGGAGAAATCACAGTTCTAGGTTATAACCTTAGGAGGATCAAGCACAGCAAGATCCCTAAGTTTAGAAGAAATCTTGGAATCGTGTTCCAGGATTTCAGACTTCTCAAGGATAGGAATGTCTATGAGAATGTGGCTTTTGCCCAGAGAATCGTACAGACACCTACAAGAGATATCAAGAGAAATGTTCCTTCTATCCTTGCCACTGTTAATCTGGCTGGCAAGTACAAGAACAAGATAAACCAGTTGTCGGGTGGTGAACAGCAGAGAGTTGCGCTTGCAAGAGCACTGGTCAACAAGCCGGCAATTCTTTTGGCGGATGAGCCTACTGGAAACCTTGATCCTAACAATTCATGGGAGATCATGAAGCTCATGGAGCAGATCAATGAGAACGGAACTACTGTTATTGTGGTAACCCATAACAGAGAAATCGTTAATGCCATGAAGAAACGAGTGATCACCATGAAAAAGGGCGTTATCATAGAAGACGAGGAAGAAGGTATGTACATCGATGAGGATTAATAGTTTCTTTTACACCATTGGTCAGGGATTTAAAAATCTTGGAAGAAATAAGTGGTATACACTTGCTTCTGTAGCAACTATCAGTGCATGTCTTTTCCTTTTTGGAATGTTCTATGCCATCATCACAAACTTTCAGCATGTGGTAAAAACTGCAGAAGAGGGAGTTTCTGTAACAGTGTTCTTTAATGAGGGTACTACAGAGGATCAGATACTTGCTGTAAAGAGTGACCTTGAGAAGAGAGCAGAGGTCAGAGAAATCGTATATGTTTCTGCTGACGAGGCTTGGGAGAGCTTTAAGGGAGAGTATCTTGGCGAGTATGCGGATGGATTTACTGAGAATCCTCTTGCAGATTCAGCAAACCTTCAGATTTACTTAAACGATGTCTCAATGCAGCCAGCGCTGGTTACTTATGCAGAATCTATAACAGTTGTCAGATCAGTTAATCGTTCAGAGGTGACAGCCAATACTCTTAGTGGTATTAACAAACTGATTGCTTATGTTTCTGCAGGCATCATAATCATTCTGCTGCTGGTATCTATTTTCCTTATCAGCAACACAGTTACAATGGGTATCTCAGTTCGTAAGGATGAGATCAATATTATGAAATATATTGGTGCTACGGACTTCTTTGTAAGAGCACCATTCGTGGTTGAGGGTATTTTGATTGGAATCATTGGATCTCTGATTCCTTTGACGATAGTTTATTTTGTCTATACAAGAGCAATCACCTATGTAGCTACTAAGTTTACAATGCTGAGCTCATTGCTTAACTTTTTACCGGTTGAGGTGATCTACAAACAGCTTATACCTATTTCTCTGGCTATAGGTATTGGAATCGGCTTCTTTGGAAGCTTTACAACAGTAAGAAAACACTTACATGTGTAAGAAGAAAAGGAAGTTTGGATTTTGGGAAAGAGAATTCTGTACGCTCTGTTGAGCCTGGTCATGATACTGACCTTGTGCGGGAGCAATCACGTAATTGTTCACGCTGAGGTCACGGAGGAGAGCATCAAGGAAAAGGAAAATCAGATTTCCAACGCGAAAAAGGAAAGGGATTCCTTGAAAAATGCCAAGACGGATCTTGAGAAGGTCAAGAAGGAGCTTGAAACTAGCAAATCTAATCTGAATAGCTATATTACCAAGATAGATGCCTCATTAACTGAGGTTCAGAGTAATATCGATAATCTTAATGAGCAGATAACTGCCAAGGAAGCGCAGATCCAAACGACAACGGCTGAACTGGCTGCAGCGGAAGAGGTTCAGAAGAATCAGTATGAGGCCATGAAGAAGCGTATCAAGTTCATGTATGAACGTGGAGATACGATGTACATGGAGCTTTTGATGAAATCTGGAAGCTTTGCGGAGATGCTGAATAAGGCGGATTATATTGAGATGTTGTCAGCCTACGACAGGCAAAAGCTCGAGGAATATAAGGCTACTACGCAACTGATCTCTGTGACCAAGCAGGCTCTTGAAGAGGAAAAGAAAACTCTGGATGAAACTAAGGCAACGAAAGAGTCGGAGCAGGCTAATCTTGAGACCCTTCTGCAGCAAAAGAGCTCAGAACTTACTACTGTACAGGCTAATATTACAGATAAAGAGGCTGCCATCAAGGAATATGAGGCTGAGATCAAGGCTGAGAATGCAGCAATAGCAGCTCTGGAAAAAGAGGTTGCGGCAGACAAAGCTGCTCTATACAGCAGGTATACCTACGATGGCGGAATGTTCACCTGGCCATGCCCGGGATATACCAGGATTTCAGATGACTATGGAATGAGAATGCATCCTACTCTTGGAATTGAGAAGATGCATAATGGTATAGACCTTGCTGCACCGGGAGGAACTCCTATCCTTGCAGCATATAATGGAACAGTAGTAGCTGCGGCCTACGAAGGCTCCATGGGTAACTATATAATGATAAGCCATGGCGCAGGTCTTTACACAGTTTATATGCACTGTTCAGCTCTTTATGTTTCAAAGGGACAGGATGTAACTGCTGGAACCAAGATTGGAGCAGTTGGTACTACAGGCAGATCAACAGGTAATCATCTTCACTTTGGTGTAAGACTTAATGGTGCTTATGTCAGCCCGTGGAACTATTTAAAATAATTATTTGAGGTATATTCAAGTGGACAATAAAGATTTAAATGAGACAAGGCCAGAGGCCATGTCCGTTGATGAGATACTTACTAAGGAAAATCCTGTAAGGCAAGAAAATGTTAAAGACAGAAAGCTTGCAGGAAGATTTATAGCTGGAATACTGGTAGGATTTTTGGTGGCAGTTCTGGTGGTATCTTCTCTTGCGTTTTATCTTTTGTATTATACAAGGGCCAATTACGCCGCAAGTCTTGGATTTGAAAATAGTGAGATCCTGGATGAGTCTGTGGCAAGTAAGATAAAGGCTCTTGAGAGTGTTATAGATACTTACTATTACAAAACTGATGTGGACAAGCAGGATGAGATAAATGGAATGTACAAGGGACTTATGGATTCCCTTGGAGATCCTTACTCGGTTTATTACACTGAGGAAGAACTCAATGAGATAATGAACAGCACCAAAGGTATTTACTTTGGAATAGGTGCCTACGTTAGCTTTGATAATACTCTTAAAATGGCCAGAATTTCAGGGGTTATGCCTGGAAGCCCTGCTGAGGAAGCACAGCTTTGTGTGGACGACATAATTTATCAGGTTGACAAGGTTTCTACTGAAGGCCTTTCACTTGAAGAAGTTGTTGGGATGATCAAGGGAGAAGCTGGAACTACAGTACATCTCACTCTTGTAAGATCAGGTGAAACAGAAAATGTTGAAGTTGATGTAGAAAGAGCACAGATAGAGGTTCCTACAGTAAGCACACAGGTTTATGAAGATAACATTGGTTATCTTAAGATAACAGAGTTTGACGAAGTTACTACTGAACAGTTTATAGAGGGAATGGCTGAGCTTCGCGCCCAGAATATAGAAGGCCTGATTATTGACCTTAGATCCAATCCGGGCGGAAACCTTTCTACTGTCTGCGATATAGCAAGGCAGCTTCTTCCCGAGGGCGTAATAGTGTACACCGAGGACAGAGATGGTAACAGAGAGGATTACAACTGCGATGGAGAAAACGAGATTGATATTCCTGTAGTTGTACTGGTTAACCAATATTCAGCAAGTGCAAGCGAGATTCTTGCTGGGGCTATCAAGGATTATGAGAAAGGAACTCTTGTAGGTAAGACAACCTATGGCAAGGGAATTGTCCAGAGGATATTTGACCTTAGAGATGGAACCGCAGTTAAACTTACTGTCAGCAGCTACTTTACACCAAACGGCGTCAATATCCATGGCGTTGGAATTGCACCTGATATAGAGGTCGAATATGATCCTGAAGCTTATGCTGCAGACAAGACAGATACTCAGCTTGACAAGGCTCTAGAGGTTATGCAGGAGATGCTTGACAAATAATTTCATAAATAGTATTATTCATGACTGTGTCTTTTTTATCTAAAAAGACACAGTTTTTTCTTTTTATTCAACAGCTCGTATCGAGCACTTATTCCACTTAGGATTTGATTGTTGTTTGTAGTAAGGAAAGGGATTTTATGAAAGTAAAAGCATGTATTTATACTGACGTTGGTCAGACCAGGAACATTAATCAGGATTCTGCGCTTGTGAAGGTAGCAAATACCAGAAACCATGGAAGAATATCTTTTGTGGCAGTATGTGATGGTATGGGCGGACTTTCTAGAGGCGAGGTAGCAAGCTGCAAGGCAATAAGGACCTTGGAGTCTTGGTTTCATGAGGAGTTGAGCCTTATGCAGAATATGTCTGAAAGTGAATTATGGGATGCCATAGAAAGCTCTTTTGTCAGAATGATCAGCAGAATAAACGGGGACCTGCGAAGGTACGGCAAGCATAGAGGCCTGCAGCTTGGAACCACCCTTACGGCTCTTTTGCAGATTGGAAATAGATATATGTCAGTAAACGTAGGAGATTCAAGACTTTATGCAATTAAGAATAGAGAAGTAGTGCGGCTCACAAGGGATCAGAGTCTGGTGCAGGACAAAATAGATAAGGGAATGATCACAGAGAGCCAGGCTATAAATGATCAGGAAAAGAGTGTTCTACTACAGTGCATAGGAACGAGTCATGCCCCTGTTCCAGAAGTAAAAAGAGGAACAATAGAAGGAAATACTACTATTATCGCCTGCAGTGATGGATTTTGGCGGACTCTTTCAGCAGAAGACATGAGGACAAAGCTTTGCCCTCAGATGTGCATAACTGATGCAGATATGTTGGATCAATGCAAGAAATTGGCGAATCTGGCTATTTCAAGAAACGAAGAGGATAATATTTCGGTAGCGGCCATGTGCCTGGAAATGTGAGGTATTATGGACAAGATTAAGCTATTAGAGCCTCTTGGAAGCGGTGGAAACAGTAGAGTCTTTCTGGGAAAAGAGGTTTCTACAGGAAGAAAAGTCACTGTGAAGATGTGTAAGAGTGGAAATCTATGGGAAGCAGGTAAATATGAAAATGCAGATGCTGGTGAAAAGAGTGCTAAAGCCATGAGAAAGCTTCTTGCAGAGAAGAAAAACCTGGACAACGAGGCTAGAATCCTTGAAGGGCTAGACCACGAAGGAATTCCTAAGTTGTACCAGAGAAGCTCTGAAGGCATAGTGCTTGAATTTATACCAGGTATAAGTCTTGAAAAAGTTCTTTTTACGGAGGGTGTGCTAACGGAAAAAGAGGCTGCCAGAGTGGGATGCGAAATTGCGGAGATACTCAGGTATTTGCACGGTAGAAGACAGCCAGTTATCTACAGAGATCTCAAGCCTGCCAATATAGTCAGAAAACTTGATGGCCACGTGTGCCTCATTGATTTTGGGGCAGCAAGATTTTATGAGGCTTTTGAAAAGTCAGATACTCTGAATCTTGGAACATTAGGATTTGCAGCGCCTGAGCAGTTTGGAAATCTTGGACAGACTGATCCGAGGACTGATATTTACTGCCTGGGAATGACACTTCTGCAGTTGGTATCAGGAGCAAATGTTGGTGACCAGGAGGAAGTTACATCTTTTTTAAAGAAGGGCATAAAGGGCGTTTCTCCAGAATTTCTAGGGATAATCAAAAAGTGCACAAGGCCGGACAGAGAGGATAGATTTAGGTCAGTTAAAGAGATTGAGAAAGCTCTTTTGGAATATCCAAAGAAGGTCAGGCTAAGAAAGGCCAAAAGTGGGATCAAGGTTGTGGTAGCGGCAGTTATGATGTCGCTTGTAATTTCAGGCTGTCTTATAAAAGGAGAGGCTGTAAGAGAGGCAGCTGCCAATGATATGGCAGTTAGGCTTCCTGCAGTCAGAGAAAGACTTTTTACCGCCAGAATCTGGATAGAGGGCCAGGTGGAAAACATATTAGATAGCGAGGTTTTAAAGAAAAAATGATAATCTTTGTATATACGTTTGTGATAGTTCTTTTTGCTCTGGTGGTGATACTGGGAGTTGGAAGCCTTTTGGGGGATGATGCAGAGGAGCCCGTTAAGGCAAAGGAAGGCAAGGCTACGGCAGCTATGTGTACGACCCAGCTTCTTGAGAGTACAGATTATAGCCAGGAATTTGCGGAAGAGGATTTTGTTATAGAGCAGGATCTTGTATATACCTACGATTCATTGAATCTCAGCATATAGAAGAACAAATGTTCTGAAAATAGTGGACTTTGATTGTATAAAATGTTATACTTGCTCCAGAGAGGAACTGAATCGATATGGAGTTCAAATTACACAGTGAATTTAAGCCTACAGGCGATCAGCCTCAGGCAATAAAAGAGTTGGTGGAGGGTTTCAAACAGGGTAACCAGTTTGAAACCCTGCTTGGCGTTACAGGTTCAGGTAAGACCTTTACTATGGCTAATGTAATAGCTGCACTTAACAAGCCTACGCTCATAATAAGCCATAACAAGACTCTGGCTGGACAGCTTTATGGTGAGATGAAGGAATTCTTCCCGGAGAATGCCGTAGAGTATTTTGTCTCTTACTATGATTACTATCAGCCAGAAGCTTATGTTCCCCAGACTGATACTTATATAGCCAAGGATTCGGCCATAAATGATGAGATAGACAAGTTGAGACTCTCCGCTACGGCATCACTTGCAGAGAGGAAGGATGTCATAGTTGTAGCCAGTGTTTCATGCATTTATGGACTGGGCAGCCCGGAGGAATTCAAGGGTATGTCTATTTCATTGAGACCAGGAATGCAGAAGGACAGAGATGATCTTATCAAGGATCTGGTGGCAATTCAGTACGACAGAAATGATCTGGATCTTAACAGGTGTAATTTCAGAGTTCGAGGCGATACAGTGGAGATTTTCCCTGCCAACGCGGATGACTATCTTATAAGAGTAGAGTTTTTTGGAGATGAGATAGACAGAATCTGTCAGATAGAACCAGTTACAGCCAAGGTCAGGAGCGAACTTACCCATGTGATGATATATCCAGCTTCCCATTATGTTGTCCCACAGGAGAAGATAAATATGGCCTGTGACAATATAGAGAAGGAGCTTGAGGAACAGATAAAGTTTTTCAAGGGCGAGGACAGGCTTATTGAGGCCCAGAGAATATCTGAGAGAACAAACTTTGATGTTGAGATGATGAGGGAAACGGGATTTTGCTCTGGAATCGAGAATTACTCAAGGCATCTCAATTTTATGAAGCCTGGGGAACCACCACTTACTCTATTGGACTTCTTTGATAGAGATTTTTTGATCATAGTTGATGAGTCACATATGACTATTCCGCAGGTTGGAGCCATGTACCACGGAGACAGGAGTAGGAAGCTTACTCTTGTAGATTATGGATTCAGGCTTCCATCTGCATTGGATAACAGACCCCTTAACTTTGAGGAGTTTGAATCCCATATAGATCAGATGCTATTTTGCTCGGCTACACCTGGTAAGTACGAGGAAGAACATGAACTGTTGAGAGCAGAGCAGGTTATAAGGCCCACAGGACTTCTTGATCCTGAGATTTCTGTACGCCCTGTTGAGGGACAGATAGATGATCTTATAGGTGAGATCAGGACAGAAGTGGACAAGAAGAACAAGGTGCTTGTTACTACGCTTACCAAGCGCATGGCAGAGGACCTTACTGAATACCTTGCAGAGTCAGGGATCAGAGTAAAATACCTTCATTCAGATATTGATACTCTGGAGAGGTCAGAAATCATCAGGGATATGCGACTTGATGTGTTCGATGTACTTGTTGGTATCAACCTTCTTAGAGAGGGCCTTGATATTCCTGAGATTTCTCTGGTGGCTATCATTGACGCGGACAAGGAAGGCTTCCTTCGTTCAGAAACATCCTTGATACAGACTATAGGACGTGCAGCCAGAAACTCTGAGGGAAGAGTCATCATGTATGCTGATAACATAACTGATTCAATGCAGAAGGCTATTGACGAGACTAAGAGACGTCGTGCAATTCAGGAGAAATATAATAAGGAGCATGGCATAACACCTCAGACTATCAAGAAGGCAGTCCGTGATCTTATCGCGGTTACCAAGGCAGTTGCCAAGGAAGAAGTACGCTTTGAGAAGGATCCAGAGTCTATGGATCAGGCAGAACTTGAGAAACTTATTGGTGATGTTCAGAAGAAGATGAAGAGGGCTGCTACAGAGCTTGATTTCGAGACTGCGGCTACTCTGCGTGATCAGATGATTGAGCTTAAGAAGATACTTAATGATCTAACGGAAGGTAAGTGACAGACCACTTACTGATCAGGAGTGAAATATGAGTACAGATAACAGAAATATGACCAAGAAGAACACCACGACCAAGAGGATATTACCCTCTGATATTCATGATTATATAAGAGTCCGCGGTGCCAATGAACATAACTTAAAGAATGTAAGTGTCAAGATTCCAAGAGAGACACTCACAGTATTTACCGGACTTTCAGGCTCAGGTAAATCATCACTTGCCTTTGACACTATTTTTGCAGAGGGACAAAGACGTTATATGGAGTCTTTGTCTTCCTATGCCAGAATGTTTTTAGGACAGATGGACAAGCCAAATGTTGAGAGGATAGAAGGACTTTCGCCAACTATTTCTATCGACCAGAAGTCCACTAATAAAAACCCAAGGTCTACAGTAGGAACTGTTACAGAAATCTACGATCATTTCAGGCTTCTGTATGCCAGGATTGGTATTCCTCACTGCCCTAACTGTGGTCGTGAGATCAGAAGACAGACTGTGGATGAGATGTGTGACCAGATCATGGCGCTTGGGGAGAATACCAAGATCCAAATCCTGGCTCCAGTTGTAAGGGGTAAGAAGGGTGAACATGCCAAGACACTCGACAGAGCTAAAAGAGCTGGCTATGTAAGAGCCAGGATCGATGGAAGCCAGTATGAAATATCTGAGGAAGAGATAAAGCTTGATAAGAACATCAAGCATTCTATCGAAATCATTGTAGATAGAATCGTAGTTCATGAAGATAATGAGAACCTTAGAAGACGACTTACAGATTCTGTGGAAAGCGCACTTGCTTTGGCTGATGGTCTTCTTCTGGTGGATGTTGTGGATGGCAAAGAGCTTAGCTTTAGTCAGAATTTTGCCTGCCCTGATTGCGGAATCAGCATCCCGGAAATTGAGCCTAGAAGCTTTTCTTTTAACAACCCATTCGGAGCATGTCCTGACTGCTTTGGACTTGGCTACAAGATGGAATTTGATGAGGATCTTATGATTCCGGATAAATCCCTTTCCTTAAATGACGGTTGTATTGTTGTTATGGGATGGCAGTCATCCAACAAGGAGGGAAGCTTTAGTAACGCTACCTTAAAGGCTCTTGCCAAAGCTTATAAGTTCAGCCTTGATACGCCTTACAAGGACCTTCCTGAAAAGGTAAGGCATATGCTTGTTTATGGAGCAGACAAGACGGTCATGGTGCACTATGAAGGCAGCAGAGGAGTCGGGGATTATCCGGTTCTTTTTGATGGACTGATAAAGAATGTGGAACAGAGATACAAAGAGACTTTCTCTGAGAACATGAAGGCGGAATACGAGGAATTCATGAGAATCACCCCTTGTCCACTATGCGGCGGTCAGAGACTTAAAAAGGAATCTCTTGCGGTAACTATTGATGACAAGAACATTTTTGAGATCACCTCTATGTCGATTGGGGAGCTTCATGACTATCTTGAGAATCTGAAACTTTCTGAGCAGCAGATGCTGATTGGAGCTCAGGTACTCAAAGAGATAAGAGCAAGAGTAGGCTTTCTTATAGATGTGGGGCTTAACTATCTGTCTCTTTCAAGAGCGACAGGTACTCTTTCAGGCGGCGAGGCTCAGAGAATAAGACTTGCGACACAGATTGGCTCAGGACTTTGCGGAGTATGTTACATACTGGATGAACCTAGTATAGGCCTTCATCAGAGGGATAATGATAAGCTGCTTAATACTCTAAAGAACCTTAGAGACCTTGGTAATACGCTGATAGTGGTTGAGCATGACGAAGATACTATGAGGGCCGCAGATTACATTGTAGATGTTGGCCCTGGAGCAGGATCACACGGAGGCAAGATTGTTGCCTGCGGAACAGCAGAAGAGATCATGGAAGTCAAGGAATCCATAACTGGTCAGTATCTTTCTGGAAAGCTTAAGATTGAAGTCCCTGACGTGAGGCGCACACCCACAGGTTTTATCAAAGTGATAGGAGCTCAGGAGAATAACCTCAAGAATATTGATGTGGAGATTCCGCTTGGCGTTATGACTATTGTTACTGGCGTTTCCGGATCAGGAAAAAGTTCACTTGTTAATGAGATTCTTTATAAGAGCCTTGCAAAAGAGCTTAACAGGGCAAGAGTAATACCTGGTAAGCACAAGGCAATAGAGGGACTTGAGCAGGTTGATAAGGTTATTGCTATTGATCAGTCTCCAATCGGACGTACCCCAAGATCAAATCCAGCTACCTATACGGGTGTATTTGATATGATCAGAGATCTTTTTGCAGGTACTCCGGATGCCAAGGCAAGAGGGTATAAGAAGGGAAGATTTTCATTTAATGTTAAGGGCGGACGTTGTGAAGCTTGCAGCGGTGATGGAATAATCAAGATAGAGATGCATTTCCTTCCTGATGTCTATGTTTCATGTGAGGTATGCGGCGGAAAGAGATATAATCACGAAACTTTGGAAGTGAAGTACAAGGGAAAGAGCATCTACGATGTACTTGATATGACCGTTGAGGAGGCGCTGGGATTCTTTGAAAACGTCAAGACAATAAAGCGTAAGATCCAGACTCTTTATGATGTAGGACTTGGATATATAAAGCTTGGACAGCCTAGTACAGAACTTTCCGGTGGTGAAGCACAACGTATCAAACTGGCTACAGAGCTTAGCAAAGTTGGAACTGGTAAGACGGTTTATATTCTGGATGAGCCTACTACAGGACTTCACTTTGCGGACGTGCAGAAATTGGTTAAGATAATGCACAAGCTTGTAGAGCAGGGCAATACAGTGGTTGTGATCGAGCACAACCTGGATGTAATAAAAACAGGTGATTATATCATCGATATGGGACCTGAAGGAGGATCTGGAGGAGGAACTGTTGTAGTGCAGGGAACTCCAGAGGAGGTTGCAAAGTGCAAGAAATCCTATACAGGTGCATATATAAAGAAAATGTTAAAGTGAGTATTTGAGTTTTAGGGGGACATGTACGCATGTCCCCCTAAAGTTTGCGCTGATATCAGCCGATATAACATTAGGATGGAAGGCCCTCTTTTCAAGGCGATAAAATTGGTTTATAATCGTAGTGATATTATGAGCTAATTGGCAGAACTGTAGTGTTTTGCTTTACATTTGAAAGGGGTACTTAGGAAATATGCAGTACGCAGATATTGGAATTGATTTAGGAACAGCCTCTGTACTTGTTTATATTAGAGGCAAGGGTGTTGTACTTAAAGAGCCATCAGTTGTGGCTTATGACAGAGATACAGAAGAGATCAAGGCTATTGGTGAGGATGCCAGACTTATGCTTGGCCGTACACCAGGCAACATTGTCGCTGTCAGACCACTTCGTCAGGGCGTTATCTCTAACTACAAGATTACAGAGCAGATGATGAGATATTTCATCAAGAAGGCTATTGGACGCAGAATACATCGTAAGCCTTTTATAGCAGTATGTGTACCAAGTGGAGCTACTGAGGTAGAGAAGAAGGCCGTTGAGGATGCAACAAGACTTTGCGGTGCCAGAGATGTTAAGACTATCGAGGAGCCTATTGCAGCTGCTATCGGAGCTGGTATTGATATTACAAAGCCATGTGGAAACATGATTGTTGATATAGGTGGTGGTACATCTGATATCGCAGTAATTTCCCTTGGTGGAACAGTTGTCAGCACATCTGTTAAGGTTGCTGGTGATGATTTCGATGAAGCTATCGTACGTTACATGAGAAAGAAGCATAATCTTTTGATTGGTGATCGTACTGCTGAAGATATTAAGATCAAGATTGGATCAGCTTATCCACGTGCTGAGGATGATTACATGGATGTCAGAGGAAGAAACCTTGTAACAGGTCTTCCTAAGACAGTAAGAGTATCATCTGAAGAGACAGAGGAAGCGCTTAGAGAGCCTACATCACAGATTATTGAGGCTATCCACAGCGTACTTGAGAACACTCCTCCAGAGCTTGCAGCAGATATCGCAGATAGAGGAATTGTTCTTACAGGTGGTGGAGCACTTCTTCGTGGACTTGAGGATCTTATCTATTCCAAGACTGGTATCAACACTATGACCGCTGAGGATCCTATGACAGCAGTTGCCATAGGAACAGGCCGTTATGTAGAATTCATTGTTGGATATCACGAGGACTGATCTGTTGTAACTAAAATGGCTGCATTGCAGCAATTGTCGTTCACGGATAGAACGTCTAATGATAAGACCAGGATGGTATGAGGAAATTGTATGGTAAAGGGTCTATACACTGCTTACACCGGTATGATCAACGAGCAACACAGAATGGATGTGCTCACCAACAATCTTGCGAATGCCAACACAAATGGTTATAAAAAAGAAGGCGCAACTGCTCAGGCTTTTAGCGATCAACTTGCGCTGAAAATAAAGGATTATACTGATGCCCCTAACACTGCACGTGGACTGGGCATCATTAATCCTGGTGTAAAAATTGGAGAAGGCTATGTCGACTGGACAGAGGGGCCAATGAGGGAAACTAATAATACCTTCGACCTCGCTATCGGTGGATATGGCTTTTTTGGTGTAGAATACACGAATAAGGCTGCTAATATTGAAAGAGATACAGCCGGTGTTACAAATACAATGTACACTAGGGACGGTAACTTTACTCTTAACAGTGAAGGTATTCTTGTAACACAAGACGGAGATTATGTTTTGTCAGCAGAGGGCGGAAGGATCCAGCTTGATCCTAACCTTTCAACGCAGATCAATGTTCTTGGTGAGATTGTTCAGGATGGTGAAGTAGTGGCTAGAGTCGGAGTCTTTGACTTTGAGAAGACTGTTTATCCTGATGGAAGAATAAGCTATGACAACTTGGAACACTATGGAGAGAACTTCTTTATTCCAATAGATGGCGCTGCTACAGTTGATGCAACCTACACAATTTATCCGGGTTTTTTGGAACAGTCTAATGTATCTGTTGTAGATGAGATGGTTACAATGATTGCTGTTCAGCGTAATTATGATACGAACCAGAGAATGATAACTACAATTGATGGTACCTTGGATATTGCAGCTAACCAGCTTGGACGACTTGGATAAAATTTAGAAAGTTTTAATAATATATCATAGGGAACGAACCGATATAAAGAAAGAGCAGAGATTACCAGTCACGGAGGACGGTAAGAATACTTTTTATCTCGATCGGAGGTGGCTTATGGTAAGAAGCTTATGGTCCGCTGCGACAGGTATGAATGCACAGCAGACAAATGTAGATACAATTTCTAATAACCTTGCAAACGTCAATACGACAGGTTACAAGGCACAGGGAGCACAATTTAAATCCCTTCTATATCAGGAGCTTCAGACCGTTACAACTACAGCTAACGGAGATCCGAAGCCAACAACTTCTCAAGTGGGACTTGGTGTCCGTACTTCTACAATAAACCAGTTTTTTAGACAGGGATCTTTTTTAAATAGTGATAATCCGGCAGCCATGGCTATCAGCGGTGATGGTTTCTTTGGTTATCTTGATACAGATGGAACAACACAGCTCTATACAAGAAATGGTAACTTTACCTGGGCATTAGCAGAGACTGGCGGCACAGACCTTGTCCTTACAACAGCAGAAGGTAATAAAGTCCTTGGAATAGATGATCAGGAGATAAGAGTTACAGGAAACCTTGTGGCTAGCCGTATAACAATTGGCGGTGATGGCAAGATTTATTATCCTGATGAAGATGGTGTTCCACAGCAGATACAGAATTTCCAGATTGAAATGTACCAGTTCCCTAACAGGGAAGGCCTTGAAAGAGTTGGAAGTGCAGCCTGGAAAGAAACTGCTGCAAGTGGTGCTGTGATAAAAGAGAGCACAGCTGCTGGAAATGGTATTAAGCCAAGTGAGATTGTTCAAGGTTACCTTGAGGGATCAAATGTGAATGTAGCAACGGAAATGGTTAATCTTATTGTTGCACAGAGAGCTTATGAGATGAATTCTACAGCAATACAGACAACAGATGAGATGATGCAGACAGCTAACAGCTTGAAGAGATAATAGATGGCAATAGGCCAACGGGGGATAAACATGGCAGGATTGGATATCACTGGACTTAATGCTACGGCCATAACTGAATTTGCAGCAAACGAAAGCAAGAATGCTGCCACTATTGCACTTCAGAAGAAACTTGAAAATGTTTCGGACAAATCTTCTGATGATGAACTGTGGGCAGCCTGCAAGAGCTTTGAAGCATATTTCCTTGAGCAGATGTTTAAAGAAATGCAAAAGTCTGTAGATGCACTTAAACCAGAAAGTGGTGATAAATCTAACGAGACGCTGGTTGATTACTTTAAAGGACAGACTCTTCAGGATATTACTGCAACAGCTGTAGAGAAGCAAAGTAACGGATTTGCCCAGATGTTGTATGAAAATCTTAAACGAAATTACGACATACCACAGGCTCCAGGCCAGGTGGAAACTGAGTCAAACGAGTAAACAGATTCATTTGAACTTATTAGCGCATAATTCTTAAGAAAGATTAAGAATTATGCGCTTTTTATTGTGGTATCATATGATGATATAGGTGTCCTGATTCATGATTATTACATGTTTATATGATAATCATTATGAATTGAGGACCCGAACAAATATGAGGAATTGATCAGAAACATGTCAGAAGAACTTGAAATAGTAAAGGGATATATAGAACATTTTATATACAAGAATGCAGAGAACGGCTATGGAGTAGTGAACCTGGTGACGGATGAAGATGAGATCATCTGTACTGGTAATTTCAAGAATGCGGATGTAGGAGATTTTCTGGAGATAAAGGGAAACTATGTGACACACCCTGTTTATGGAGAACAGCTCAAGGTAGATAGCTTCAGAGAAGTGGTTCCGGATGATGCAGTTTCGATGCAGCGCTATCTGGGGTCTGGGGCTATCAAGGGGATTGGAGAGGCCCTTGCAGTCAAGATAGTAAAGAAATTCGGAGATGATACTTTTAGGATCATAGAAGAGGATCCGCTCCAGCTTGTAGAGATAAAGGGAATAAGCGAGAAAAAGGCCAGAGATATAGCATTGCAGATGGCTGAGAAAAGAGAAATGCGAGATGCCATGATCTTTTTGCAGCAGTATGGAATCAGCAACACCCTTGCAGTGAAGATTTTTAATAAGTATGGTAGCAGGATATATAACATTATCAAGGAGAATCCTTATCAGCTAGCGGATGACATCAGCGGTGTTGGTTTTAAGACTGCAGATGAAATAGCAGGAAAGGTTGGGATAGCAGTTGATTCCGAATACAGGATCAAGTCAGGAATCCTATACTGCCTGCTGCAGGCATCTCTTGATGGCAATACATATCTGCCACTGGAACAGCTGATAGATAGGACTATAGGGATATTATCAAGTGGACCGGAGGCTGTTTTTGACAAGGAAAACATTAGGGTGCAGATAGGAAACCTTATGATGGAAAAGAAGCTTATCAGCAAGAATGAAAATAATATATTTGCTGCAAGCTTCTATTATGAAGAACAGGGCTGTGCCGCTATGCTTCATGAACTTAATCTGACTGAACAGGTGTCAGCTTCTGAGAAGGAAAGATATCTCAAAAAAATCTGCGAAATTGAGGAAAAGAGAGGTATATCTTTAGATAATCTTCAAAGAGAAGCAGTCTTAAAGAGCATTTCCAATGGAATAGTGATCATTACAGGTGGTCCTGGTACGGGTAAGACTACTACTATCAATACGATCATAAATTATTATGCCAGTGAGGGACTTGATATTATGCTGGCTGCGCCAACCGGGCGTGCTGCAAAGAGGATGACGGAAGCGACAGGTTATGAAGCCAAGACAATTCACAGACTCCTTGAGGTTTCAGGACAAGTTAGTGAGGATGATGATGTAAGGTCTGGCGGAGTTCATTTTGAAAAGAACAGGGATAACCCCCTGGAGGCGGATGCCATTATCATAGATGAAA
Organism: Butyrivibrio sp. XBB1001; assembly: GCF_000424505.1. Lineage (NCBI taxonomy): Bacteria > Bacillati > Bacillota > Clostridia > Lachnospirales > Lachnospiraceae > Butyrivibrio > Butyrivibrio sp. XBB1001. The sequence goes on from NZ_AUKA01000007.1 coordinate 96,254, forward strand.
TGTCTATGGTTGATATTCATCTTTTTTACGCCTTATTAAAGGCTCTTGTTCCGGGAACTCATCTTATTCTGGTGGGGGACAGCTCACAGCTGCCAAGCGTTGGGCCAGGGCAGGTTTTGGGCGACCTTATAAGGAGTGGCAGGTTTCCAACAATCATATTGCAAAAGATATTCAGACAGGCAGAAGAGAGCGATATTGTAATGAATGCTCATAGGATCCACAATGGTGAGATGCCTGTTCTTGATAATAAGAGCAAGGATTTCTTTTTTCTGGAAAGAGATGACAGCAACGTCATTTATAAGCACATGATACAGCTTATAAGAGACAAACTCCCAGGGTATGTGGGAGCTAATGCTTATGATATTCAGGTCCTTACACCTATGAGAAAGGGACCACTTGGCGCGATACAGCTTAATCTGGTACTGCAGGAATATCTTAATCCTCCGGCACCTTCCAAAAAAGAGCATACCTACGGGGACTTGATTCTCCGTGAGGGTGATAAGGTAATGCAGATCAGGAATAACTACCAGGCAGAATGGGAAGTTGTGGGCAAATATAACGTACCTATTGACTCGGGAACAGGCATTTTCAACGGCGACATGGGTATTGTAAGAGAGATAAATGAGTATTCTCAGGATGTAGTTGTGGAATATGATGAGCACAGAAGGGTCAGATATCCTTTTTCTGATCTTGATGAAATTGAGCTATCCTATGCTATTACAATTCATAAGTCCCAGGGAAGTGAGTACCCTGCAGTTGTCATGCCAATCCTGGGCGGGCCCAGAATGCTTCTCAACAGGAACTTGCTGTATACGGCGGTTACAAGGGCCAAGAGCACAGTGTGCATACTTGGAAGTAGCCAGACACTCTTTAGCATGGTTGATAATGAGCAGCAGTTAAAGAGATATACAGGACTTAGAGATAGGATAGAAGAGTTTTTTAATGCTTCAGAAATTTAGTGATAATATATGGGATTTAAAAGAGGGCGTTGTCACGGCAATTTTTCCAAGGAGATGCCCGGTTTGTGACGATATCGTTGAATCCATAAAGATTAGAAATGGCAAGCTGATCATTGGGCAACTGATCCATGACAACTGCAAAAAGAAGATAAAGTACGTAAGGGGTGCAACATGCATGAAATGTGGAAAACCCCTTGGGCAGGCAGATAGTAGTAAGGAATTCTGTTACGATTGTAATCGGGTCAGACACGTCTATGACAGAGGTTTTGCGGTGTTTGACTACAGAAGTATTTCTGGATCTGTGTATAAATTTAAGTACATGGGAAGACAGGAATATGCAAGGTTTTACGCCAGAGCTGTATATGAGCGTTATGGCAAGGCTATCCGAAGTCTTGGGATAGATGCTATAATACCGGTTCCAATGTTCAAGGGTAAACAACTTACAAGAGGATATAATCAGGCAGAAGTTCTTGCCAAAATGATAGGGAGAGAGTTGGGAATTCCTGTGTATACAGATGCTGTTGTCAGGAATAAAAATACCCTTCCTATGAAGGAGCTTGATGCCCGCGGACGCCGCAATAATTTGAAAAAGGCTTTTAATATAACGCGAAATGATGTAAAATTTAAGTGCATACTTATTATCGATGACATCTATACAACTGGAAGTACTATTGACGAGATCGCCCATGAGTTTCGGATTGCCGGTACCAGGAAGATATACTTTCTGACATTAGCAATCGGGCAAACTACTTAAAATAGACGGAGGTCACTATATGAACTTACGGAATTGTGCAAGATGCGGTAAAATGTTTAACTACATTGGAGGTCAGCCTGTGTGTGAGGCCTGTAAGAAGGCTATAGAGGAAGATTTCCAAAAGGTAAAGCAGTACATAGTCGATAATCCAAGAGCAGGGCTCAAAGAAATCGCTGAAGAAAATGGTGTTACTACCAAGCAGATTCAGCAGTGGATTCGTGAAGAGCGTTTGATGTTCACTTCTGATTCTCCACTTCAGATACAGTGCGAGAATTGTGGAGCACAAATACAGACAGGAAGATACTGTGCTAAATGTAAGGCATCTATGGCTAACAACTTGAATAATACATTTGCAAAGCCTCAGCCTGCAATTCAGCAACCAGTCAAGAAGGAAGGTAAGGCTGGAATGCACTTCCTGGATACATAAGGAGTAGCAATGTTGGATGAAGAAAAAGTCATTTTGATGACCAAAATGGCTGCATTCATAGATCGAGAAGGTAAGAAGAACGATTCCATAAACACTTATTTTAAGAGTGACTATATAGGCTATAACATTATAAAGTCAGTGATAAGTGCAACGATTGTATACGGTATTTTTCTTGGCACCTATGTTCTATGTAATTTTGAAGAGGTATTATCAAACCTCTATAATACAGAGAATCTATTGTCAGTTGGCAGGAGGTACTTGATACTATACCTCCTGCTTGTTGGCGTGTATTCACTTGCATCATATGTCATTTATTCATATCGATATTCCAAAATGCGAAAGAGTATGAAGACATATTATGGAAATTTAAAAAAGCTAGCTAGAATGTACGAAAAAAAGGATTGATAATATGACTTCATTACTTGAACTCAAGCAATACATCAACAAATTTTATATTAAATACGAAACTTACATTTCCTATGTCTGGAAATTTGTTCTTGCCCTTATAACAATAGCTGTTATCAATAACAAGTTGGGCTATATGCAGCCGCTTAATAACATAGCTATTGTCCTGATGGCTTCTTTGTTGTGTGCTATTCTGCCATCCAATTGCATTGTCCTGATGGCTGCGGTATTTATGCTGGGACATCTGTATTCACTGGCAGTAGAGAGTGCACTTATAGCTGCTATCATTATGCTGCTTATGTTCCTTTTATACTTTAGATTTTCTCCAAAGGATACATTGGCAGTACTCCTTACACCAATATTTTTCTATTTGCATATTCCATATGTGATGCCACTGGCTATGGGACTTTTGGGACTTCCTACATCCATCGTTTCCGTATCTTTTGGAGTTATAATTTATTACATGATCACATATTTTTCATCAGGAGCTAATGTTGCCAAGCTTGGAACAGACGTTGAGGAAGCATCCAATCAGTTCCAGGCAGTTCTTAAGGGTATTCTTGGAGATAAGGCCATGATGGTCATGATAGTAGCGTTTGCAGTAGCTCTTATTCTGGTATATGTGATTCGCAGATCTTCTATAGATCATTCCTGGAGAATAGCTATTGGTGCTGGAGCAATCAGCCTTATAGTTTGTATCCTTATCGGAGATTTGGTTTGCGAGACAAATATCTCCTTCTTTGGAGTTATAGTTGGAACAGTAGTTTCAGCTGCTTTGATGCTTGTCGTGGAATTCTTTGCATTTAATGTGGACTACAGCAGAACTGAGAAGGTTCAGTTTGAAGACGATGACTATTATTACTATGTTAAGGCAGTTCCAAAGGTTACAGTATCTGCTCCAGAGAGAAGGGTTAAGAGAATAAATCGTGCCAAGGAAAGGCATAGATAATTATGGATTTTCTTTTTGATTTTAACAGAACAACTTTACACATGCCCACCATAAGATTTTTCGATGTGCTTGAAATCTTTATCATAGCATTTCTTGTATATCACATTTTGGTATGGGCCAAGGATACAAGACTATGGTCTCTTCTAAAAGGGGTCATAGTTATTGTTGTGTTTATACTTATTGCAGCTATTTTCAATATGACCACTATTTTGTGGATTGTTGAAAAGGTAGTAGGAATAGCCATCACTGCTATGGTCGTTATATTGCAGCCTGAGCTTAGAAAGGCACTTGAGGAATTGGGACGAAAGAACTTTATATCGAATTTCTTTACCATCGGAGATGGCAGAGTAGAAGAGAGATTCTCAGATAAAACTTTGAATGAGATCACAAGAGCCTGCGTAGAGATGGGAAAGGTGAGAACTGGAGCTCTTATTGTTATTGAGCAGAGCCACCCTCTTACTGAGTTTGAGAGAACAGGAATTGATGTGGATGGAATAGTAACAAGCCAGCTCCTTATCAATATTTTTGAACACAATACACCTCTTCATGATGGTGCAGTTATCATCAGAGGCAACAGGATTACTTCAGCCACATGTTATCTTCCTCTTTCAGACAATATGGGGATTGGTAAGGATCTTGGAACAAGACATCGTGCAGGTATCGGTGTATCAGAGGCAACAGACGCCCTTGTTATCATAGTATCTGAGGAAACGGGCAAGATCAGTGTTGCCTATGAAGGAGAACTTGAGAGAGCTGTTGACAGTGACAGACTCAGAGAGAGGCTTAGAGTTATTCAGAACAAGCACAAGACAGATGCTCCTGTCAAGCATTTTGCCAGAAAGGCCAGGGCTAGGAAATGAAGAAATTAACAGCCAACTGGGGATTGAAACTGGCATCACTGATATTTGCAGTAATAGTGTGGTTTTTGGTAACTAATATCAATGACCCTATCACTTCAGTTAGATACACCAATATCCCGGTAACTATCAAGAATGGAAACCTGATAACTGACAAGGGTCAGGTTTATACAATATTGGATGGCAGTGATACGATAAGCTCTGTGACTATCTACGCTCCACGAGCTGTGATAGATTCGCTCAGCCCCAGTAACATAGTTGCTACTGCTGATATTCAGAATCTGTCAAGTCTCAATACTGTTAAGATTGATGTGACTACCAACAAGTATGTTGATAAGATTCAGAATTATTCTCTTAGTTCAGATGTGGTCAAATTGAACGTTGAGAGAAAGGCTAGCAAGAGTCTTGCTCTTAGTGCCTCGACTTCCGGAACAGTAGCTGATGGATATGTTATAGGCGATGTTACTACAGAGCAGAATATGGTCAGGATAAGTGGGCCAGAGTCCTTTGTAAACAGTGTAGTGAAGGCTTCTGTTGACGTAGATGTAACAGGCTTTACATCAAACATCGGTACTGATGCGGATATAGTTCTGTATGATGCTGAGGGTAATGCTCTCGATATAGCTCAGTCCGGTGTATCTATGAACATAAGGACTGTAAGGGTCAACATTCAGATTCTGGAGACCAAGTATGTTCCCGTCAGGTATATAGTCAAGGGTGAACCGGCAACTGGATATGCTCTTACAGGGCAGATAGATTCTACTCCTGAGCAAGTTTTGGTTGCAGGCAGGGGCAGCGCAATATCTTCCATTAACGAACTGATCGTAGAAGATGATAGTCTTGATGTAGCTGGACTTACAGCTAATCTTACTACTTCGGTTGATCTATCCAGTGCGCTTCCTTCAGGAATCAGCTTTGGAGACAGTGATTTTAATGGTACAGCTTCTGTAGTAGTGTATATTGGTCCGGTCGTTGAGAAAACTTTTGATATCAGCACTGATAAGATATCAATTGACGGTTCAGTAGACGGATTTGATGTTTATATCGATGACAGTGAGTATACTCAGGTGTCCTTGACACTTCAGGGACTTAGGAGCAATATAGATGCGGTAAAAGAGTCAGACATTACCGGTTTAGTCAGCATAAGTGATCTAATGTCGGCCAATGATCTGACAGAGCTAAAGGCTGGAACCTATGATGGTTACATTACCTGGAAGCTTCCAGATGGAGTTTATGTCAAGTCAGCAGTTAGTGTTTATGTTACCGTAAAAGAAAAGGAATAAAGAGGTTTTTACTTATGAGTAGATTATTTGGAACAGATGGCGTAAGAGGTGTAGCTAATGATGAGCTTACTCCACTTCTTGCTATGCAGCTTGGACAGGCTGGAGCATATGTGCTTTCAAAAGAGGTGAATCACAGACCTACAATTATGGTAGGCTGCGATACAAGACTTTCAGGAGATATGCTTGCAAGTGCTCTTATGGCGGGAGCTTGCTCTGTTGGAGCTGATGTGGTCAATGTAGGTGTTATTCCTACACCAGCTGTGGCATATCTTACAAGAAAATACAGGGTTGATGCAGGTGTTGTTATTTCTGCTTCCCACAATCCTATGGAATTCAACGGAATCAAATTCTTTGATGGCAATGGATTCAAACTTCCAGATGCTATGGAGGATGAGATAGAAGAGCTTATCAGAAACAACATGGAAGGCGTTAAGATGCCTACAGGAGCTGGAGTTGGTAAGATCAAGAATCGTACAGACGCAAGAGAAGAATACATTAATCACAATTTAAATGCTGTCGACATTAACCTTTCTGGAATGAAGGTTGTAATGGACTGTGCAGAAGGCGCATCTTTCTACACATCTGTAGAGGCTATAAGACAGCTTGGTGCAGAGGTTGTAGTTATTCACAACAATCCAGACGGTACTAATATCAATGCTAACTGTGGCTCAACTCATATGGAAGAACTTATGGGAAGAGTAGTTACTGAGAAGGCTAACATTGGACTTGCCTTTGATGGTGATGCTGATAGATTCCTTGCTGTTGATGAGAACGGCAAAATGGTAGATGGCGATGAGATCATGGCTATCATTGGAAAATTCATGAAGGAAAATGGCAGACTCAAAAAAGATACTATCGTTGCTACAGTAATGAGTAATCTTGGATTTTTCAAGATGGGTGATAGAGAAGGCATCAAGATTGAAAAAACTAAGGTTGGAGACAGATATGTACTTGAGCATATGAAAGAGATAGGAGCTAATCTCGGAGGTGAGCAGTCAGGACATATTATTTTCCTGGATGATAATACTACTGGAGATGGACTTTTGTCAGCACTTCATCTTTTGGAGGTAATGGTATCCACAGGCAAGCCACTTTCTGAGCTTGCAAAGGTTATGGAGGTAATGCCTCAGGCCCTTGTTAATGCACATGTTCCTACACACAAGAAGGATTCATATATGGAGTATCCTGAAATCGCAGATGCAATCGCCAATCTTGAAAAACAGTTTGCTGGCGATGGAAGAGTACTTATCAGACCATCAGGAACAGAGCCACTTGTAAGAGTTATGATCGAAGGTAAGAATCAGGAGCAGATCGAAGAGGAAGCAAAGAAGCTTGCAAAGCTTATCGAGGAGGTTATGCTTTAATGGTAAGCCAGAAGGTAGTAATTACAAACCCTACAGGACTTCATTTAAGACCTGCAGGCAATCTGTGTAAGGTAGCTATGAACTATAAGTCACATATTACTTTTAACTATGGTGAGAATACAGCTAATGCTAAGAGTGTTCTGAGCGTCTTAGGTGCTTGCATAAAGTGCGGAGATGAGTTGGAATTCAGGTGTGAGGGTCCTGATGAGCAGGAGGCAATGGATGCTCTTGTTCAGGCTATTGAAAGTGGACTTGGCGAGTAAAACTATAAAAAGGGGAAGATGAATGAAGAGATTTAAGGCTTTTGTTTTGGCGGGAATCGCAACTTCAATGCTTATTGGCTGTGGTAAATCAAGTGATGATGCTGTAGTTGGTATCAGCATTGAGAAGCTTGAGGATGTTGCTCCAGTTGTTGAGGCAACAACTGAGGTTTCTGAAGAAGTTGTTAATGAGGATGAACCACCACGTGAAGGAATGGTCAGAAGCTATTTTACAAACGAGTGGGTTGATGAATCTGTTAATACAACAAGACCTTTGGCTGTAATGTATCCTATCAACAAGGAGGCGCAGCCACAGTACGGACTTAGCAATGTGTCAGTATTCTATGAGATCATGGAAGAAGGCAGCATGAGCCGTCAGATGGGTATCGTTCAGGACTGGGAAAATCTTGAGAGAATCGGTAATGTAAGAAGTATCCGTGACTATTTTGTATATGCTGCTCTCGAGTATGATCCTGTAATCATTCATTACGGCGGTCCAGAGCTTTATGTAAGCGGTATTCTTACAGGTAAGACAAGACCTGATAAGGTTGATGATGTAGATAACTTAAATGGTGTTGGTGGTAAGGCAATGGGACCAGATTATGGTGCATTCTTCAGAGTTCCTGAGGGAAGTACCTCTGAGCACACAGCTTTCACAGATGGTTCACATGTAAAGGCTGCTATTGATAAGGCAGGATTTTCACTTACACACAGGGCTGAATATTTCCAGGAAGGTCCACATTTTACTTTCACAGGATATTCAAACCCTAATACTCTTGATGCATATGCTGATGCAGTTGAAGCAACAGATATTGACATGTCTGGCTGCTACCCTGTTACCAAGTCAGCTCTTACATATGATCCAGAAAAAGAGGTATATCTTAAGACTCTTTACGGGTCAGCTCAGAAGGATGCCATCACAGGTGAACAGCTTGCTTTTGCCAATGTAGTCATCCAGAGAACTTATCATGAGGTTCGTGACAGTAACGGATATCTTGCTTATCAGATGCATGACAAGACAAGAGATGGTTACTATCTTACAAAGGGCAAGATGATCCATGTTACTTGGGAAAAGACATCAGACTACGAACCAACCAAGTACTACGATGACAATGGAGAAGAGGTTGTATTCAATACAGGAAAGACTATGATCTTTGTCATTCAGGAAAAGGGCGGTTCATTCTCAACCTTTAAGGTTAATGGGACAGAGTACGCTGATTAATGAATTGTATTTACTGCGGACGGCAGAAATGCCGTCCGTTCTGTTCAAAAAGAAATGATTTAAGGAAGGCATTTTATGGATAAGATTATTGTTACAGGCTGTAATGGTCAGCTTGGAAGAGCAATCAATAAGGAACTTTGCACAAATAGTAACATTGAGATAATTAATACAGATGTGTTTCAGGGAGATGGAATTACTCCTCTTGATATAACAAATGTTGATGCTGTAGTAAACCTGGCAAGGGAGATCAAACCTGCAGCTATTATCAATTGCGCTGCGTATACTGCTGTTGACAAGCAGGAATCCGATGTTGATCTGTCTTATAAGATAAATGCCATTGGACCTAGAAACCTTGCTATTGCAGCTACAGAAGTGGGAGCCAAACTCGTACACGTGTCAACTGACTATGTATTTGAGGGTAATGGAACAAGACCATATATAGAGTTTGATAAGACTGGCCCTGTCAGTGTTTATGGCAAAACAAAGCTTGCCGGAGAAGAATTAGTCAAGCAGTTTGCAGATAAATACTTTATTGTAAGAACTGCATGGCTTTATGGTGATGGCAAGAACTTTGTAAAGACAATGCTCTCTCTTTCTGAGAAGATGGATGAGATCAGTGTTGTAATGGACCAGCAGGGAACACCTACAAGCGCCAAAGAGCTCGCTAAGGCTATATGCTATCTTTTCCCTACAGATAATTTTGGAACATTCCATGGAACCTGCGAAGGAAGCACAAACTGGGCTGACTTTACAGATGAGATTTTCAGAATTGCCGGAAAGAGCACTAAGGTTAATCATGTTACTACCAGAGAATACCTTGAGAAAAATCCTCAGGCTGCTCCTAGACCTGCCTATAGTATTCTTGAAAACTATATGCTTAAGCTTACATCTGACTATATGTTTGCAGATTGGCACGATGCGATAGAAGAGTATTTGAAAGAGCTTCTGTAATAGGGGCAGGAAAGTTTGGAGAATTATATGCAATACATTTATGAGATACTTAGTAATAAGATACTTATCGCATCATTTTTTGGCTGGCTTTCAGCACAGTTTTTAAAGACTCTTATTTATATACTTGTAAATAAGGAATTTAATGCGGAAAGACTTCTTGGAGATGGCGGAATGCCAAGTTCACATTCAGCTACAGTAATGGCGCTTGTAACATCAACAGCATTTTATTACAGCTTCAGTAGCTTTGAGTTTGCAGTTTCTGCAATTATGGCTCTTATCGTTATGCATGATGCTATGGGTGTCAGAAGAGAAACTGGAATTCAGGCTAAGGTCATAAACAATATGATGGAATGGTTCCAGGAGATGAATAGCGATATTCCAGTAGAACAGAAGCTAAAAGAGTTTGTTGGACATACACCACTTCAGGTTTTCTTTGGCGCAATCCTTGGAATAGTGATAGGTATAGTGGTTTGCAACTTTTTATGATTTTTTGATGCGGGGGCAATTAGTACATGCTATCTGTTGTACTTATTTGGATATATGTTTTAATCACAACTTATTTGACGGGGTTTGCTTTTCTTAGGTTTGTAACATCGCTTGAGTGTATGCATTCGCAGAAAGGCAGTAAGGGAACCTACAAAAAATATAATACACATTTCAGGGCGAGCTTTATAGTAGCTGGTCTTGTGGTTAATACAGTTTACGCTGAACTTTTTAGTATTTTTGCAGGCGTTGGTATTGCTGCAAATGTACTTATGGTTGCGTTCTGCGTACTTATTGCAGTTTATTACAGAGAGGAACTGATTGGCGACTTTATTGATGTGAGTCGCCTTTTTGTAACTGGTTATGCAGGATACTACTATCTTTTGATCTTTCTTATAATGGCCTATGGAACATCACATGGGTTAATGCATTACGACTCAGATCTATATCATGCACAGGCAATCCACTGGATAGAAGATTATGGCGTTATTAAGGGGCTTGGAAATCTTCATGTCCGTTTGGCTTATAATAGCGCTTCCTTCGCATTATCAGCGCTCTATAGTATGAGCTTTATAACAGGACAATCCTTCCATGTTATGGCTGGCTTTTGTGCTCTGATGCTAGCCTGGGAATGTCTTGATCTAAAGGATATCGTAAGAAGAGGTCATCCAATAATATCTGATTTTGCAAGAATAATGGGCATATACTATCTGTTCACGGTGTTTGATGAAATAGTAGCCCCAGCATCAGATTATTTCCTATCAACATTTATATTTTATATTGTAATAAGGTGGCTTGATATGAATGTCAAGCATGAGCGCTCTTATGTGCCTTACATCATGTTGTCACTTCTTGGGGTATATGCTGTTACTATTAAACTCTCAGCTGCTCCGATACTGATACTTGCAATCATCCCGATATACAGACTCTTATCAGGTAAAAATCCAGGCAAAAGTAAAGCGCTTTTGATCTCTGTATTATTAGCTTTTATAATTGCAATCCCATATTTTATCAGGAATCTGATAATATCGGGCTGGCTGGTCTACCCGGTAACAGCCATAAACCTCTTTGGTGTAGATTGGAAGATCCCTAAGGGAATTGCCGATTATGATGCTAAGGAGATCAAGGTTTATGGCAGAGGATTTACTGATGTTGAGACTTATGGTGATATGCCCTTAAGTCAGTGGCTTCCGCAGTGGTTTGCAGGTATTCATGGACTAAACAAGATCATGCTGATACTTGATATAGCAGCTATAGCAATCTACCTTGTTTGCCTGGTGTATTTCTTTGCTGTCGCAATTAACAAAAAGACAGAGTTTGGAAAGAAAAAGGTATTTAACATAAGTCGCCATAGCATACTAAATTTTGCTGATTTTATTACTATTAGCACTACCATGGTTGTATGCCTTTTATTCTGGTTATTTACAGCACCACTTATAAGATATGGAGAGGTCTATGTTTGCCTTACCTTTGCAATTATCTTTGGAAGACTGCTTATCAGTGGTTTTAATCTACTTGATGCTGATGGCATATTTGCAAAGAGACTGATCGCTATAACTGCCATCATAATAGCTGTATGGGTAGGATATAAAGGTGTAAATGTAGTCAAAGAGGATATGCCAAGGTTTAATCCGGATTATCTATTAGTTCAGCAGGATTATGGCAGGTATGAAGCAGATACTTTCCAAATATCGGGAATGACATTCTATTATCCAGTTGAAGGAGACAGGATAGGATATGATCTTTTCCCTTCAGCTCCTAGGAACATGGAAGGAGAAATTGAATTTAGAGGTTATGATATTTTCAGTGGTTTTATGCCATTGAAAAATTAGTAAAGAAATTCTAAACAAATGATGAGAACCTAAAAAAAGAATAAAAAAGTCTAAAAAAGCGTTAATTTATCACGCTTAAGCTTCGAAATAAAGTATCATACAAGTAGGGAAAGAGGGGATACTTTATGAAGAAAGCATTTGCGATTTGGTTAGCTTTTTGGATGGTATCGATGATCTTAACACCAGTAACTGCCAGAGCGTCCAGTGAAGAGGATGTTCTTAATCTGATGAATTCTGTGAGGGAATCTGCAGGGCTTGAAGCTTTCACAATGGATTCAGATTTGCAGGAAGTTGCCTATGTGCGGGCAGAGGAGTGTGCAGAGAAGTTTTCCCATACTCGTCCTAATGGGGAGGCCTGGTATACAGTATCAAATCTCACTAAGGGCGAGAATCTTGCTCATGCAAGAAACTTTAATCAGCAGAAGCCAGAAAATGTGGTCTATGCCTGGACATTAAGTAAAGGGCATTATGCAAACCTGGTGAGAGGGAGCTTTTCCTCAGTAGGAATTGCATATTATGTTGCCGATAATGGCGATACATATATTGCTTGTGAATTTAAATAAAAATGATCATAAAAATATACCCGGAAGAATGATGATTTCTTCCGGGTTTTTCTTTGCTTATTATTATCTCTCTGCACGAATTGGATTATTGAGGAAGTCTTCATATGCAAGACGGATTCCATCATCCAACTCTGTAGTATATGTCCAACCAAGATTTGCAGCCTTAGAAACATCAAGTAATTTACGAGGAGTTCCGTTTGGCTTAGAAGGATCCCAACGAATCTCGCCTTCGTAACCAATGATCTTAGCAACCTTCTCTGTAAGCTCTTTTATAGTGAGCTCTTTACCTGTTCCAGCATTGACAGTCTCGTTACCGCTGTAGTTATTCATAAGGAATACACAGAGGTTAGCAAGGTCGTCAACATAGAGGAACTCACGAAGTGGACTTCCATCGCCCCAACATGTAACGTAAGGAAGATTCTGCTCTTTGGCCTCGTGGAATCTACGGATAAGAGCAGGAAGTACATGTGAGTGAGTTGGGTGATAGTTATCATTTGGACCATAAAGGTTTGTTGGCATAACTGAAATGTAGTCGGTTCCATACTGTCTGTTAAGGAACTCGCAGTATTTAAGTCCTGAAATCTTAGCAAGAGCGTAGGCTTCGTTAGTCTTCTCAAGCTCAGAAGTCAAAAGACATGACTCCTTCATAGGCTGTGGAGCCATTCTAGGGTAGATGCAGGATGAACCAAGGAACTCAAGCTTCTTACATCCATTTCTCCATGCAGCATTTATAACATTCATCTCAAGGATCATGTTGACATACATAAAGTCAGCAAGGGCTTCTGAATTACCCATGATACCACCAACCTTGGCAGCTGCAAGGAAAACATACTCGGGCTTTTCCTCTGCAAAAAACTTCTCTACAGCATCCTGCCTTGTGAGATCAAGTTCTGCATGAGTTCTGGTGATAATATTGGTGTAGCCCTGTTTTTCTAATTCTCTGACAATGGCAGAACCAACCATTCCGCGGTGGCCAGCCACATATATTTTTGCATTTTTCTCCACTTTATTTGCCTCCAATTACTTGTCGATACCCTTTTCAAGGAACTCGGCAAGGTTGAATTTTACGTGCTCATTGGCTCTTTCTACAGCAACCTTCTTCATGTCGTGCTCAACCATGATTCTTACGAGCTCTTCAAATGATGTTGTCTGTGGATTCCAGTGAAGCTTTTCTTTTGCCTTTGTAGGATCTCCTAAAAGGTTAACAACGTCTGTAGGTCTGTAGAAGTCAGGTGATACCTCAACGAGGACATTACCTGTAGCCTTGTCATAACCCTTCTCATCAGCGCCTTCGCCCTTGAATTCAAGTTCAATTCCAGCGTAGTGGAATGCAAGCTGTGCAAACTCACGAACAGAGTGCTGAACGCCTGTTGCGATAACGAAATCTTCTGGCTTGTCGTTCTGAAGGATGAGCCACATACACTCTACATAGTCCTTGGCATAACCCCAGTCACGAAGTGAAGAGAGGTTTCCAAGATAGAGCTTATCCTGCTTGCCCTGAGCAATTCTGGAAGCTGCAAGAGTGATCTTACGAGTAACGAAAGTCTCTCCACGACGCTCTGACTCATGGTTGAAAAGAATACCTGAGCAGCAGAACATGTTGTAAGCTTCACGATACTCCTTGATGATCCAGTAACCATAAAGCTTGGCTACAGCGTATGGGCTATATGGATGGAAAGGAGTCTTCTCACTCTGAGGAACTTCCTCAACCTTACCATAAAGCTCAGATGTAGAAGCCTGGTAAATACGGCAAGTATCAGCAAGGCCACACTGACGAACAGCCTCAAGAACTCTAAGTACACCTGTTGCATCAACGTCAGCTGTGAACTCAGGTGAATCAAATGAAACCTGAACGTGTGACTGAGCAGCGAGGTTATAGATCTCGTCTGGTCTAACCTTTCCAACTACACCGAGGATACTCATTGAATCTCCAAGATCTCCATAGTGGAGGTGGAAATTAGGATGTCCCTCAAGGTGTGCGATTCTTTCTCTGTAATCAACAGAAGATCTACGAATGATGCCATGAACGTCATAGCCTTTTTCAAGCAAAAACTCTGCAAGGTATGATCCGTCCTGACCTGTTATTCCGGTAATAAGTGCTTTTTTTGCCATACATTTGTCCTTTCAAATAAAAATATTTGCATATTTCTCTCACATTATAGTGCTGAAATTTTGCGATTAGAATTCACTTTCTTGATTTTGATTTGCATTATCTTGACGAGAGGATTACACTACAGATATCAAGACAATGCAGAAGCTAGAGTTTTGAGTAAATATTGTGTGTTTCCCCAAGGGAGGTTTTATGGGAGAGAGGCTGTTTCAAGGTGAATATGTATCTTCAGATAGAATGTTGTATACTCCATCAGAGTTTGCCAAATCAAATTTATTGTATTTACAGGAAATTGGAAGCTTGAAGGCTAGAAAGACCCATACCAGTAAAAGACAGAACCTTGATTCCTTTTTATTTTTTTATGTCAAGGAAGGAAGCGGAGTTTTAGACTATGGAGGACGAGAATACGTGGTAAGAAGCGGAGACTGCGTGTTTATAAACTGTAAAAATCCGTATTCTCACAGAACGTCAGAAGATCTTTGGAGTCTTGAGTGGATACACTTTAATGGAGAAAGTGCTCTTCCAATATATCTTAAATATGTGGAAAGAGGTGGGCAGCCAGTATTTCATCCAGATAAGGAACTAATGACGGAGGGGTTGTGGGATAGTCTTAATGCCATAGCCAGGTCTTCTGACTATATCAGAGATATCAAGATAAATGAAAAGCTTTCAAGCCTTATTACCTTTCTGATGAGTTTTAGCTGGAATCCTGAGACTATACCAACTTCTGGCAATGCTTCTACACTTACTAATCTTAAAGACTATATAGATACCCACTATAATGAGAAAATAAGTCTTGATATGCTGGCGGATATGTTTCTTATAAACAAATACACTCTTTCAAGGGGGTTTAAGGAGCAGTTTGGAACATCTATCATAAATTATCTTTTGATAACAAGAATTACCCATGCCAAGCAGCTACTTAGATTTACAGATGAAACTGTCGAGGAGATTGGGAATAAATGTGGGATTTCGCCGCTCTATTACTTCTCAAGGATCTTTAAACAGATAGAGGGTATAAGCCCTCTTGAATATAGGTCGCAATGGAGTAGAAGTGTATAAGGGCCGCAGACGTTGAAAGAACCCTCCGATAAGTGTAAAATGTTTGGTAGGATTGCGTTTCTATGCGCAAAAATCATAGCCATTTATGATGGGAGCAATAGTATGAAACTATTAAGTGTTATTGTCCCCTGCTACAATGAGCAGGACAATATTTTTGATTTCTACGATGAACTCATGAAGAATGAGGCATTTTTTAAAGAGAAAGATGTTGAGATAGAGCTTATCTTTGTTAATGATGGATCCAAGGACGAGACATCAAAGCGTGTAAGAAATCTTCATGACAGAGATGAAAGAGTCCATCTGATAGATTTTTCCAGAAACTTTGGAAAAGAGGCTGGAATGTATGCGGGACTTAAGAGAGCTAAGGGAGATTATGTGGTTGTTATGGATTGTGATCTGCAGGATCCACCAGCTCTTTTACCTGAGATGTACAAATATATAGTTGATGAGGGCTATGACAGTGTAGCCACAAGACGTGTTGACAGAAAGGGTGAGCCGCCTATCAGGTCGTTTTTTGCAAGGCAGTTTTACAAGCTGATCAATAAGATGTCCAAGGCAGAGATAATTGACGGAGCCAGGGATTACAGGCTTATGACCAGGCAGTTTGTGAATTCTATCCTTTCTCTTGAGGAATATAACAGGTTTTCCAAGGGTATATTTGGATGGGTTGGCTTTAATACTAAGTGGCTGGAATTTGAAAACATTGAGAGGAAGAAAGGTGAGACCAAGTGGTCATTTTGGAAGCTTTTCCTCTATGCGTTGGATGGTATTGTGGCATTTTCAACAGCACCACTTGCTATGGCATCAGTTTTTGGCGTTTTGTTCTGCTTTTTAGCTTTTATATTTATTATTTTTATAGTTGTGAGACAACTTACAGTAGGTGATCCCAATAACACTGTGGGCTGGGCTTCAACAATCTGTATAATTTCGTTGGTGAGTGGAGTGCAGCTCTTTTGCCTTGGAATCGTAGGTCAGTATCTTTCAAAGGCGTATTTAGAGGTCAAGAAACGTCCAATGTATATTGTTAAAGAGGAGTTATAATGGTTAGCATTATTGTTCCTGTATATAATGCAGCGAAATATATAAAACATACTATCGAGATGGTGTGCGAGCAGACCTACAGGGATTGGGAACTCATTTTAGTGGATGATGCATCCTCAGATGGTAGCTGTGATGTGATAGAAAAGATAATAAATAGTCAGGGAAAGCGGATCAGACTGATCCGCAAGGAACGCAATGAAGGGGCGGCAGCCGCGAGAAACAGTGGAATAGATGCTTCTTCTGGAAGATATATAGCTTTCCTTGATGCGGATGATGTTTGGAAACCCGATAAGCTTGAAAAGCAGGTGGCCTTCATGGAAAAGACTGGTGCAGCTTTTTCTTTTCATTCCTATGAGTTTGGTGATGAGGAGGCGAATCCTACCGGAAGAATTGTGAGAGCCCCCAAAACTCTTAAGTTCAAGGAAGCTTTATCCAGAACAGTTATCTTTACTACCACTGTTATGTTTGATACTGAGAAGATTGATATGGAGATAATCCATATGCCACAGGTTCCGAGTGAGGATACGGCTACCTGGTGGAGAATCTTAAAGAGTGGCTATGTGGCCTACGGACTTGACGAAAATCTGGCGATTTACAGAAGGCCGGGCAAGTCTCTTTCCTCAAATAAACTTGTTGCTATCGAGAGGATATGGTTCCTTTACAGAAATATCGCGGATCTGTCAGTCATTAAGTCCTTTTACTACTTTGTGGGCTGGGCTGTGAGAGCAACACTTAGAAGATTGTGATCCAAAAGGGGATTTGGTATGAAAAATGTGGAGTCAGCTAAGAGAGTCTTAGTATTATTCCTTGGATTTATAGGACTGACCATGCAGACACTGGTGTATGCCTGGTTTTGGTTTAAAACATATTATCCAATAGTATCTGCAACTCGTGTGAGTCAGGATGGATACGTTCTTGGTAACGGACTTAAGTTGTATTTCAGAGGTCATTTGTTGATACTTGGAATCTATTTTATACTTCTTTTGTTCTTTTCTAACACCTATGGAGGGCTTAAAATTGGCTATCTCAAGCCTATGGATGTGTTCTTTTCACAGATTTTTGCTCTTTTCATGGTGAATTTCATTTCTTATTTTCAGCTTTCACTTTTGAGAAACTGGCTTGTGAGGGTTACACCTATGGTGATGATCTTCATAATTCAGCTAATCATCTCGTTTTTGTGGGCATATACCACGAACTGGCTCTACATGAGGATATTTAAGCCTAGAAGACTCCTTCTTGTAAGCGGCAAATACCCGGTTGATGATATTACCCACAAGTTTAATTCAAGGAAAGATAAATATCATATTGTAAGATCAATGAATATTTCAGAGGGCATTGAGAAGATTTACGAGGAATGCCTTGGCGATTATGACGGCGTTATTATCTGGGATGTTCCAAGTGAGTATAGGAATGGCCTTGTAAAATATTGTTATGGTAGAAACATAAGGATTTATGTTATGCCTAAGATCACAGATGTGCTATTAAAGGGTTCAACACAGCTGCACCTGTTTGACACACCTGTTCTGCTCTTAAGAGAATATGCTATAAAGATTGAGCAGAGAGCTATAAAGAGACTTATAGATATCGTACTGTCTCTTTTACTGATAGTTTTATCATCACCTGTCATGCTGATAACAGCTATTATCATCAAGCTCTATGATGGAGGCCCTGTACTGTACAAACAGGTGAGGTGTACTCAGAACAGGCGTGAGTTTAAGATCATGAAGTTCAGGAGTATGAGGGTTGATGCGGAAAAGGATGGAGTAGCAAGACTTGCGTCCAAGAATGATTCACGTATCACACCTATTGGCAAGTTCATTCGTGCATGCAGGATTGATGAGCTTCCACAGCTCTTTAACATATTAGTTGGTGACATGGCATTTATTGGTCCTAGGCCTGAGCGACCTGAGATTATTGCTCAGTATCTTGAAGAAATGCCGGAATTTGCCTTCAGAATGAAGGTTAAGGCCGGACTTGCCGGATATGCGCAGGTTTACGGCAAATATAACACCACACCATATGACAAGCTCAAGCTTGATCTGACTTATATAGAGAATTATTCAGTATGGCTTGATATAAAGCTTATGCTGTTAACAGTAAAGATCTTGTTTACGCCAGATAGCACAGAGGGTGTTGATGAAAACCAGATTACAGCCCAGAAAAAAGGGTAATAGCTGGCCTTTGGGAGAAGTGTATGGAAAGAGGAAGTAAGGGACATTTAGATGAGAGTTTAAATCTAAGGAGCTTTTATCTTAGATTACTAAGGAAGATTTGGATTATTCCGGTTGCAGCGCTTGTTGGCGCACTTTTGGCAGCAGGGCTGTATACTCTTGTGACTGTGACTTTTGGACCAGCCAAGACCTACAAAGCTGTGGCCAGGCTTTACATAAGCTTTGCCTATGACGAGAATAAGGGATCCCTGGTTGATTATTATAATGCTTACACTTGGGATAAAGAGCTTTTGCCAACAGATGATATTTTAAATCCTATAATTTCTGAGCTTGAAAATGATCAGATTATTGTAGTAGGAGACGATGGTGCATCTTCCACCAATGGCGATGCAAAAGTTATTACCAGAGATGAACTTTTGGATGCAATCACCGCTGATATTCCGTCAGATGTAAGGGTTATGAGGCTGACTGTAGAGTGCCAGGATAAGGAAATGGCAGATTTAATACTAAAAGCCTCAGTTAATTCCATGGAAAGCTTTGGAGATAACAATAAAGCCTTTGACTCTATAAAGCTTCTTGGCATTGAGAATGCCAAGCTTGTGACCTATTCTGACAGAAGCGTAGTTGCAGCAGTATCTGGCGCTGTAGTTGGAATTGTGGCTACAGTTCTTTTTCTTATGCTTCTGGCAGCTTTAGATGATGCAATCTATGTTCCAGAGGATGCGGAAAAGAGATATTCATTAAATGTTCTTGGATGTTTATGCGATAAACCTGTGGATTTCTTTAAAAATGAACTTGTGGCAGGCACAGGCAAGGCTGTAGAGGGTATGTCAGAAGTTACAGTTATTTCTACAGATAGTCTGTCAGATGATAAAAAATCTTTGGCTGATCTTGCTTCTTTTGAGGAAATCATTGCAGGAACAGAGGCTTCTAGTAACGTAAAATATACAGCTATGGCTGTCCCAGGAACAGTTCTTGATAATTACAGGAAAATAGGGACCTGCGACGGCGTTATTTTGTGCGTGCCTTACGGAGTAAGGAAGGGCGCAATGACAGAACATGTAATTGCTCAGCTCAAAAAACATGAATGTCCTATCATTGGTATATTGATGGTTCGTGTGGATAGTAAATTTATAAAAAGATACTACGGTCTCAGATAATGGGGAAAAATATGGATAAAAAAAGACTCCAGATGCTGGTGTCAGCTGTTAACAAGAAGGCTCTGGATTTGCCGGGCATAATGAATATTGAATCAGATGCCATAATTGTGGACCAGCTAATTGGTGATGCAGGAAAAGAGTTTGAGAGCGAGCTAAGTGACCAGGAAGAGATCATAAAAGGCAATACTATCAGGATATTTCGCAGATGTGAAAAAGGTGTAGGACTATCTAGAAACACGGGCCTTTTTAATGCGGAATCTGAGATAATCCAGTTTGCAGATGATGATATCATCTATGATGATGGCTATAGTCAGAGAATTCTGGAGGAGTTTGATGCTCATCCGGAAGCAGATATTCTTTTGTTTAATGTTAAAGCTCAGGCTGGAAGAGAAACTTATTGGAATAAGGATTATGCAAGGATTTCCTGGATGAATTACGGAAGATATCCAGCCTATGCTATTTGTGCCAGAAGAGAAAAGCTGATACAGGCTGGGGTCAAGTATTCCCTTTTATTTGGTGGCGGGGCACCATATATGAATGGAGAAGACAGTCTCTTTTTGCATGATTGCTTAAAGGCAGGACTTTCAATTTACAGAACCACTGCAGTTCTTGGGCACGAACAACAAAATGAGTCCACCTGGTTTAAGGGTTATACTGAGAAATTCTTTTTTGACAGAGGCGTTTTGTATCATTTCCTCTATGGGAAAATGGCTTTTGTATGGGGCTTTAGATTTTTGCTAAAAAATAGAGCAGAAATGTGCAGTGAATACGGATTGTTTAAGAGCTACAGAATACTGTTGTCTGGAGTAAGGCACGGAAGGACGATAAAAACGCAGTGACAGTTTATTTATCACTTACTGTAGTAGTGCTTTTGACAGCACTACTTATCAGAAAAACTGAACTAAAGAGCGAGCATAGCGCACTGATCTACAGGGGCATGAGTAGACAAAAGATGGTTAATATAATTTGCTGTCTTATTATATTTGTGCTGCTGTTTTCAGTTTCAGCTTTAAGGCTCAATGTGGGTAATGACTATTTGAATTATGTTGAGTTTATGCATCTTGCCTACAGTAGAGCTTATGTTCCAACAGAGATTGGTTTTAATACGCTTGCTTGTATTGTTTATTATCTGTGTGGATTTGAGAATTACCTTCTTATTTTTGCTATATTTGCTTTTGCTACTATTTTCTTTTTTATGAAGGGAATGCTTGATCAAAGCAGATGGTTTACCTTGAGTTTTGCCATGTTTATGCTACTTGGCTACTATTTCCAGTCTCTTAGCACGGTCAGATATTATCTTGCTCTGTCCATGGCATTTTTTTCCATAAAATATGTTATAAACAAGGATTGGCCTAGATTTGTGCTGATAATCCTGATAGGAAGCTTATTCCACAAATCACTACTTGTGGTTCTGCTCTTATATGTGATTGCCCAGATAAAGTGGAACAGATTTATGTATGTGGCGCTGTTTATCCTTGGATGCTCATGCTTTGTACTAAGTGATTTTTATCTGAAGATTGTAGTGTGGCTCTATCCATCCTACAAAGACACAGTTTATCTCGAGGGCGGAACAAGCATTGTTAATATTTTAAGATGCCTTGCGGTATTAGGACTTACTTTGTGGCTTTATAGGGATGTGGTCATGGAGAGCAGAACTTACAGGTTCTATCATATATGCAATGTACTATCAATTGCTCTTTATGTGTTTGGATCTTTTTTGCCAATAATATCAAGGATAGGATATTATCTTACAGTTACACATATCTTGTTTGTGCCTGCATTATTAAAGAGTATCAAGGATGACAGGAAAAGAAAAATTGCAATAGTATGCGTTATCATGGCCTGCATTTTATATTTTGGACTATATATGAGGGGAGCTTCAGCTGACGGCGTCAGGATTTTACCATATCAAACGTTCTTGTTCCATGACCTGCCACTGACACTTTCTGAAAGAGGCTACTATTAAGGGAGTATAAAGATATGAAGAAACCATTTTTTACAATTATCATAGTGTCATATAATCCCGGCGAGAAGCTATTTGAAACTATTAGAAGTGTAGAAAAGCAGAACTTTACTGACTATAGGATTCTGATAAAGGACGGAATGTCAACTGATGGATCCATTGATAAATTAAAAATAGCATATGATATTGGAATTGCCGGCGAAGATGAAGGCAAAGTCATAACTCTTTTGGAGAGCTGTGATAATGGCATTTACCACGGTATGAATATTGCTACGGCTTTTCTTGAAGGCAAGATCAAGGAAAAGAGAGCTATAAGAGAGGAACTTGATGATCCTCAGGAGGTCAAGCTTTTAAAAGCTGGCGAGGAACCTTCATATGTCTTTTTTCTGAACTGTGGCGACAGGTTCTATGATGAGAATGTCTTAAGAACTGTGCATGATGAGATTGAAAAGAGAATTCACAGGAATGGTACTACGCTTCCTGCAATCTATTATGGCGATATATTTGATGCTCAGACAGGGCATATTGTGGCCTCAAATCCTACAATAAATGATTACGCATGTTATAGAAATGTGCCTTCGCATCAAGCTTGTTTTTATGATGAGAGACTGATCTACAATAATCCATTTGATCTGAAATATAAGGTAAGGGCTGATTATGAGCAGTTCCTTAGGTGCTACTACAAGGATAAGGCAGAAACTCATTATATAAAGACTGTTATTTCAAGCTATGAGGGCGGAGGGTTCTCAGATCAGAATAAGAAGCTTTCTGAAGAGGAGCG
Organism: Butyrivibrio sp. XBB1001; assembly: GCF_000424505.1. Taxonomy (NCBI): domain Bacteria; kingdom Bacillati; phylum Bacillota; class Clostridia; order Lachnospirales; family Lachnospiraceae; genus Butyrivibrio; species Butyrivibrio sp. XBB1001. The sequence continues at coordinate 118,851 of NZ_AUKA01000007.1, forward strand.
AAGTGAGATAATCAAACATTATCTAACCAGAGCTCAGATACGGAAGTATGATTTCCTTAGGGTTGTTACTTTGTCTGGATTTAGAACATTTCTAGCAAATAATAGAATAACAGCTGGTTTATATAATGCCATCAAAACAGCAGTATATAAGGCAAAGGGTGGCAGGGAGGATTGATATTGAAGGTTCTTTGGTTATGTAATATTATGCTTCCAGCTTATGCCAGAGCTCATGATCTTAATTATTCCGTAAGAGAAGGCTGGTTGTCTGGCTGCTTTAACAGAATAACTAAGGCAGGAGAATCAGAGAGAGATGTTTTGCTTGGTGTATGTTTTCCTGCTTGTGGAGAGATTGCCTCATCTAGTGAAGTTATAGATGGGGTTACTTACTACGGCTTTGAAGAGGATTTAAATCACCCAGAGAACTATGATGAAGCTTTGGAAAATCGATTTGCCCAGATTCTGGAAGATTTTAAGCCGGATATAGTGCATATCTTTGGAACTGAGTTTCCACATGCTCTTGCAATGCTTAAATCTTTTGATGATCCCAAGAAAGTACTTTTGGGGATACAGGGATTATGCGGAAGAATTGCTGATGAATATATGGCCAGACTTCCTGAATCAGTTCAGAGATCGGCTACATTCAGAGACAGGCTCAAAGAGGATTCTCTTTTGCAGCAGCAGGAAAAGTACAGAATAAGAGGCGAGAGGGAAAAGGAGACAATTCTTCTGGCTGGAAATATCACAGGCAGAACTGAGTTTGACAGGAAAGAGACTAGTGCAATAAATCCGAACGCCAGATATTTCGCCATGAATGAGACAATGAGGCCTGCTTTTTATGAAGGCAAGTGGCAGGAGAAGGATGCAATTCCACATAGCATCCTTTTGTCTCAGGGAGATTATCCTCTCAAGGGCTTTCATTTTATGTTGGAGGCTATGCCTAAGATTTTGGAAAAGTATCCTGATGCGCATTTGTATGTGGCCGGCAATAATATCATAGGCAAGGGACAGAGTAAATATCCTTATTTTCTGAGGGCTAGTGCCTATGGCAAGTATTTAAGAGGCCTTATATCATCAGGAAAACTCAAAAAGAAGGTAACTATGGTGGGAATGCTTGGCGAGCAGGAAATGAAGGAAAAGATGCTGCAGAGTAGTATTTTTGTATGTCCATCTATTCTTGAAAATTCCCCCAATTCACTGGCGGAAGCAATGCTCCTTGGAATGCCAATTGTGGCTGCAAGAGTTGGTGGTATTCCCAGCATGATACAGAACAACAAGGAATGTACCTTCTTTGAAGGCGGAAATAGCGATCAGCTTGCTGATGCCATAATTCAGATGTGGGATGAACCTGTGATTTCTGCAGTTTACGGAGATAATGCCAGAAAGCATGCGCTTATTACCCATGATCCTGACGCTAATTATCAGAAGCTCATGCAAATATATAGAGAAATAGTTGATCATAAAGGATGAAAACAGTGGAAAGACAGATAGTTGTTACTTTTGTCTCTAACTACATAAATCATCATCAGCTTCCTTTTTGCGTTGCTATGAACGACATGGAAAATGTGGAATTTCATTTTGTCCAGACAAGCCCTATGGAGCAGAAGAGGCTGGAAATGGGCTGGGGAGTTGATACAAAAGATTACCCTTTTGTAACACTGTTCTATGAGGAAGAAGAAAAGGCCAGAGGATTGATTCTTGATAGTGATGTTACAATTTTGGGATGGTCTGATGGGGTAATTGCTGATATTGAAAAGACAAGGCTTTCTTCCGGTAAGCTTACCTTTAGATTAAGCGAGCGTATCTATAGGGAAGGGCAATGGAAATTTATAAGTCCCAAGGGGCTTATGCGCAAGTATCAGGAGCACATAAAATACAGGAAAAAACCGGTATATCTCTTGTGTGCAGGAGCTTATGTGGCTTCTGACTTTGAGCTGATAAACAGCTATCCTGGGAAAAAGTATAAGTGGGGCTACTTTCCGCAAAGGCAGGCAGAGAGCTCTTTTACCAAATCTGAGAAAATAGGGCCATTAGACACTATAAATATCTGCTGGGCTGGAAGACTGATAGATCTAAAGCACCCGGAATTTGCAATAGAGGCAGCAAGAAGGCTAAGGGACAAAAATTACTCTTTCCACATGGATATAATTGGAGATGGAGATAAGAGAGAAGAGCTTATTAGCCTTATTGACAGGTATGGGCTGGGTGATATTGTCACTTTAAGAGGAGCTATGAAGCCGGCTGAAGTGTCTGCATATATGGAAAAGGCAGATATTTTTCTTTTTACAAGCAATTACCTTGAAGGCTGGGGAGCGGTAGTTAATGAAGCAATGCAGAGCGGCTGTGCTGTGGTAGCTTCCTTTGAGGCAGGTGCAGTGCCATTTCTTATTATGGATGAGATAAATGGACTAACCTACAACAATGGCAGTTTTGAGCGCTTTTTTGACAAGGTATTGTATTTATTTGAAAATAGAGATAAAATTCGAGAGTTTGGTAATAGGGCAAAAGATACTATTTGCTCAAGATGGAATGCAGAAAACGGAGCTAGAGAGTTTGTAAGGTTTGCTAGAGAGTACCTTGATGGGAAAGAGCCGCAGCCAAGCCCTGAGGGACCTATGAGTATAGCACCCATATTGACACCTCCTGGATTTTTCAGAACTCTGCAGGAAAAGAATAGATTGGAATAAGCTTTATGAGAATGATTGACAAGATTTTTGAAGTGGAATTTAAGTTTGGAAAGGTGAAGCTAAAGTGCTTTGATATACTGTGCGCCATGGTGCTTACAGCTATGGGGCTTCTTTTTCGCTTCTCTTTGTATGATATTAAGTCTGGCGATTATGTAACAGCCTTTGCCGACTGGATGAGAGAGTGCCACGAGGCTGGAGGATTTGCTTATCTCGGAATTCAGCCCGGCGTGACAGCTGCCAGTACATTTGACTATAACTGTATGTTTCAGTATTTGATAGTGATACTTCATTACATTGGCAGAAACGTTGAGGATATGTATCTGGTAAAGAGCCTGTCAGTATTATTTGACTTTGTATGTGCAGTGAATCTGGCCCGCATTACTTTCCAGGTAACAGGCGGAAATATACAAAAGACAATGCTTTCTTATTATGGAGTTCTTTTCCTGCCTACAGTCGTATTAAATAGTGCTGCCTGGGCTCAGAATGACTCTATTTATACTGCATTTATATTGCTTTCTCTTTTGCATATAATAAGAGGCAATGATTTCAGGGCATTTATGTACCTTGCTATTTCATACAGTTTCAAGCAGCAGGCAATCTTCTTTATGCCTTTCATAATAATCATGTGGCTAAAGAATAGGATAAAGATCAGATATATCCTTGCTATACCAGTTTTTCACGTACTTGCGATGATTCCTGCGGCTATTGCTGGCAGAAGCTGGGGAGATCTTCTTGGAATATATGGCAATCAGGTTTCTATGTTCTCAAGACTTACTATGAATTACCCTAGCATTTACACTATTATCACTTCAGATCTTAAGAAAGGTACAAGACAGCTTGTAATAAGGGCTGGAGTATTGGCCACAGTTATTATTTTTGGAATGTTGGCTTCATATATTTATCACAAGAAGTTTAAGATCACGGATAAATTTATAATCACACTTGTTATTTTTACTGCAGAACTTTGCTGCTTCTGCTTGCCTGTAATGCATGAGAGATATGGCTATATGCCAGAAATGCTGGCTGTTGTTTATGCACTTTATAGCTATAAGAGGCTTCCAATCTGTGCATTTTTGCAGGTTATATCCATGATCACATATACAAGATATTTATTTGGATCTACAGTTACAATGTTATGGCCATTGACGGTAGCTATGCTTGTTATTATTCTTACAGTTGGCTATGACCTGTATCAGCAGATGCAGATTGCGGAGGAAGCAGATGCCTGATTTTAAGGACAAGATTTCAGTAATAGTGCCGGCTTATAACATAGAAGACCTTTTGCCCAAGTGCGTGGAGTCTCTAGTTGCGCAGGATTATCCGGCAGATCTTTTTGAAATTATTGTTGTAGATGATGGCTCAACTGATGAAACTGGAAAAGTGGCTGATGATCTGGCTGGGCGCTATGGAAACGTAAAGGTATTTCACAAGAAAAACGGTGGATCCAGTAGTGCCAGAAATCTTGGCATCAGCAGAGCAACAGGTGATTATATTGGGTTCGTGGATAGCGATGACTTTGTTGATGAGCACATGTACAGCACTCTGATGAAGGCAAGTCTTGAATATGATGCAGATATGGTGCAGATTTCAAGAAATGAGATTGCAGAAGATGGAAGTCTTCTTCCAGATGTTGTTATCCCTCCTTCTGAGATTACCACGATTACTCCATCTGAGCATCTTAGGACGCTGCTCATGCATATAGGAGATGCATCTTTTTGCACCAAACTTGTAAAAAGAGAATTCTTCGGAAAAGATATGCTTTTTCCTGAGGGAGAGCTTAACGAAGACTTTTATCTGATGATCCATATGCTGGAGAAGGTTAATAAAGTCGTGATTCTTCCGCAGCAGTATTATCATGTGTTTTATAGAACAGGCAGTAATTCTCGCAAAAAGGCTGAGGATAAGGATTATTTCCCATCAGTATTTACAGATATAGTAAGAAATAGCGATGTTGTACTTGAACTGGTAAAAAGAAATCATCCTGAGCTTACTGATATAGCACTTAGGTTTGGATTTGTCCAGAGACTGGACTACCTTCTTCATATACCGATTTCCAAAATGACAAAAGACAATTCTTTTTACAGAGCTGTTGTCAGATTTATCAGAGGAAATCTAGGGGAGATATTTGCAAATGATTATCTTACTGGCAAGCAGAAGGCATATCTTATGATCCTTGCAGTAAACCCAAGGGGAATCAGAATGCTTCACGCCAGAATTCGCGGCTTATAGAGGGATTATAAATGAAACGAATAGGTATAATATTGATTTTCGTGTTTTCCATAATAGTAAATGTTTACTTTGGCTTTCAAAAGGCCGGATTTCACGAAGATGAGTATTATACCTATTTTTCTTCTAATAGAACAATGGGGCTTTACCAGCCAGATAGACAGTGGCAGGATAGGCAGACTATTCTCGATGAATTTGTTGTAAAACCAGGTGAGGGATTCAGGTTTGGGCTGGTACGGCTGGTTCAGTCATGGGATGTTCATCCACCTTTTTACTACTATATATTTCATACGGCTTGTTCTATTGTTCCTGGTGTTTTTACAAAATGGACCGGAATCATAACAAATCTTTTGGCTTTTGCCCTTTGCTTCTGGATTTTATATCTGATCCTTGAAAGACTTAGGGTTTCAGCTGGGATGCAAGCTGCAGCTCTTTTGTTTTATGGAGTAAATCCGCAGACTATATCCTGTAATATGCTGATCAGGATGTATGCCTGGTTATCACTTTTTGTTGCTCTGTGTGCTTATCTTCATGTGAGAATGGTGCAGGAGGAAGAAAAAGAGATTTCAGAGAGAAAATTCTTTATTGGACATATGCTTCCAATAATGATTGTTTCATATTTCGGATTTCTGACACAGTATTTTTACCTGTTTTTCTTTGTGGCTATAGGCGTTTCCTATAGCGCTTATGTTGTATTTTGGAAAAAGAATCTAAAAAGAGGAATACTATATGTCTCTTCCTGCGCTGTTTCTCTTTTGCTGGCGGTAATTAGTTATCCGGCAAGCGTGCGTCACCTCTTTGGAGGCTATAGAGGAAGTGAAGCGGCAGGAAGTATCTTTGATCTGGGAAACACATTTATGAGACTATCTTTCTTTGCAGATCTTCTCAATGACTTTGTTTTTGGTGGATACTTTTACCTGATAGTGATCTTGTTACTGATGATGGTTATTGCGTCTTATATTTCTAAAAAAGTGATACAGAAAAGTGATGGAAGCAGACAGATCAGCCAAAAAGATTCTTTCGGGCCGGAATATATCATTCTTACCCTTGGGACAATAGGATATTTTCTTCTTACAGCTAAAGCAGCTCTTTTGGTTGGAAGTGCTTCGAACAGATATGAGATGCCAGCCTATGGATTGATCATAATGATAGTGTTTGCATCTTTTAACCTTGTTTTTAATTTAAAGACAGACACTAAAAACATCAGAAAAATCAGGAGTTATACAATAACAATTGTTTTTGTTGCGGTGGTTTTCTTATTGATCAAAGGAATAAATATCAACGATAGAGTACTGTTCCTATATAGGGAAGACACAGAAAAAATAGAATACGCTACTCAAAATAGTGAAGGCGTTGCGGTAGTTATGTTTAATCCTGCTACTCCGCATAATGTATGGAGGCTTACTGATGAACTTCTAGAGTACAGGAAAGTGTTCTATATGGATGAGGAAAATCTTGACAAACTGACTGAACCAGAGATTGTAGATGCAACAAGGATCACTTTATATGTAGCAGATGATGATTATCAGGAAGAAGCGATTAACAATCTTATGGACAGCGTAGAGCTTACAAACATTAGTCAGTTATTTTCTGAGGATATGTGGAAAACTTATGAGATATATTGACCTTTTGTGGAAAAAGATATTGTGAGGAAGAATAGTTTTGCTTATTGATTTGTTTTTTACCTTTTTTAAAATTGGTATTTTTACTTTTGGCGGTGGATATGCCATGATATCCCTCATTCAGGATGCTTGTGTTGAGAGGGAAAAGTGGATAACTGACGAAGAGATGATGGATATTACAGTGATAGCTGAATCAACACCAGGCCCTGTTGCTATAAACTGTGCAACCTTCGTGGGGTATAAAAAGAGCGGGATAAAAGGTGCAATTGCGGCTACTATCGGAGTTGTACTGCCATCCTTTGTCATTATCTATCTTATATCATTGTTTCTTGACAGCTTTCTGGAAATTACTTGGATAGCCAGCGCTTTTAAAGGAATAAAGATTGCTGTTGGAGTATTGATAGTGGATGCAGCACTTAAGCTGATCAAAAAAATGCCAAAAAAAACCTTTCAGCTTGTGGTTCTTATTACAGCCTTTATTATAATGATGGCCGTTAACCTTTTTGCAGTCAAGATTTCATCCATAACACTAATGCTTATTGCGGGTGCGTGCGGGCTTTTAGTATATGCCCTTGCGAAAATTAAAAAGAAGGGAGATTGTGCCAGATGATTTACATTGACCTTTTTCTTGGATTTTTAAAGGTAGGCCTTTTTTCTTTTGGTGGAGCCTATGCAGCGATACCACTTATCAGGGATGTGGTACTTTATTATGGTTGGATAGATGATGAAAAGCTCTCTTACATGATAGCAGTCAGTGAGAGTACCCCAGGGCCTCTTATGGTCAATATGGCAACTTATATAGGAAGTACCATGGCAGGCTTGCCTGGAGCGGTGATAGCAACTTTTACAGTTGTTCTTCCTGCCTTTATCATTATCGTTTTGATACTGGCTGTTATGAAAAACTTAATGGATAACCCTTACGTTCAGGCGGTTTTAAACGGATTAAAGCCTTGCATTATGGGAATCATCCTGGCTATGGGAGTTAATATGATCCTTCAGAGCACGGTTATATCAGGCACAGCGGAGAGCTTATCATTAAATGGTGATACTAGGGCTATACTATTGTGCTTTATATTTGTAATTGTGTACTTCGGATCAAGGAAAGTTGTAAAGAAAGGTATTTCTGCCATTACACTTATTGGCCTATCAGCAATTGCAGGAATTATTGCTTACGGAGTATGAGAAGTGTTGTCTAAAGCAGGACGGGACAAAAATATATCTAATAAGAAAATGCCATAGCCCGCATCACGGACTATGGCATTTTCGTTTGTAGTATTACTTACAGTCCTGCAAGTTTCAGCAGCAGACCGAAGGCGTTCAGGCAATCAGATTCCTGTGTCATATACGTAGATAGTATAGGGACTGGACTCATCAGTGTATGTTCCGATCAGGGACAGCCCAAGCTCAGAAGCGTTGGAAAGCTCTATCCTTGAGAAGATGTACTTACAATCAAGACTCTTTAATCCGTCTATATTTACAACAAGTCGTTTGTCAGTTACTTCAAGATTACGAAGCGGTGCATAAGTATTCTCATCAGAACCAGAATAAAGGCTTACTCGTGCGCCCCATCCTTCAAAGTAGGACTTAAGTGAAGGCGATCCTTCCAGAGCTGGCTCAATGATACTTGTCCACTTCTCCTTGTATTCCTGAGAATACATTCCCAGATAACCATCTACAGAAGCAATACCGTTGTAATTTAGAACAGCGGGATGCATTCCATAAGCAACAGACCATTCTCCGTTGTAATCGATATCGTCTATTATTTTATCAAAAAGTTTGGTTGAATAGAATTCATTATAGTTAACGTAAGTTGTATCCCGGTGTTTGATAATCTTGAAAGCCTGATTATAACAGGTGTAATAGAAATCGTTATATACCTGAGGTACAAACATGACTACTAAGATAGCAAGGGTTACGATAACATTTGCAAGCGGCTTTAGGTTTTTGCCAGCATGATCATACATTCTGACACAGACAAGTAAAAGCTCTGCATACCATAAAAATGTATTGAAGTAAGCTGTTCTTGCAAACTCAAATCCTGTAAGAGGCGGAACCAGTGTTTCAAACAAATGTCTGAATGGCGCATACTGATACAGACCAAAGATCAGAACATTGAATATCATCCAGAGAAGCACCAGGTTAATGGAGTCCTTGAGGATAAGCTTTGATTCTTTTCTCTTAATGTATCCGATGTTAATAATAACCACCGCTATTAAAACAACACCCAGAATCACATATGTATGAGAATCCTCTGAATGGAAAGATGCGTTAACAAACTCATTAAAAGCTGTGGCCATAGCTTGACCAAAACTAATCTCACCATGTTCCATTGTGGTTCTTATAGTTACAGTGTCTGACAGAAGCATCTCTTTAAAGAGTCTGTATTCAAACAAAATATAACCAAGAGAGAGTATTACTATTGAAGCAAAGGTGCTCTTTGGAAAACGTTTGTCTTTTATCCAAAGAATAATAACGGCCACTACCATATATGATAGTATAAAGAAACCATGGTAGGAGAAGTAGGATAACAATGGATATAAAAACACTCCGATGTAGAAAGGAAGCCTTTTCTTAAAACTGTCTGCAAAATAAAGCTTCCTAAGTAGGAGTACTATAAGCGGGACTGAAGTAAAGGCAATACCATAAGTTGGGAAAACAGGTATAAGTCCAAAGGCAACTGATATAACTACAATTATTGGTTTGTACTGGTCATATCTGTCTTTGTACACATCCTTGGCAAGGAGTCTGAAGGAAATAATACCAACAGCTATTTTTGCGGCGTAGCCTGCAAGATAAGCCCAGACTCCTGGAAGCAGGATATAAAAGAGATTGTATATCAGAAACTCACTTCCAAATAAATCTCTTGGTACTCCGTGAAGGATAGGAGCATTTTGTCCTTGAGAAAACCACAGGCCAGCCTTTTTAAGCATTTCGTAGTGTGCCATGAACAAATCTAAGTTGTCATGGATCTGGAAATAGCTTTCTCCTCTAAACACAAGAAACACTGCGGCCTGTAATGCCAGCAGTGCTCCTGTCAGATATAGATACCAATACTTTTTTATAGTATTTGTCTTTATCATGATTCGTAATCTTCTCCTACAGTAAACTTAGGTACCCACTTACCATCTTTCTTTTCAAAAAGATCTCTGTTTACGTACTTATCTACAACTTCCCAGAATTCTTCTTTGGTTATTCCAAGATAATCGCAAGTCTTCTGGATGTACTGTTCTCCGCATTTGCCATCGTATTCGTTTACATACCATTTGCCATCTTCTCTTGTGAAACGTCCTTCTCTGATATCATAACAAATCTCGTCTGTGGCAAAACCAAAGCCAAATTTAAGGTATTTAATCATCTGGTTAGGAATCTGAAGATCACAGTCAAGGGCTGCATATCTTCTATAGCGGCCATGGTCGTGAAGGTCTCCATCTCTTCCTAACAAGCCTCTGGCAACTGCAAAGTCTGCATTACCTACTTGAGACCATTCTCTTACATAGTACTGAAGGAAGATAGCTTTGATGCCCTTAGCCTGCATCTCTTCAACAGTAGGTATTTTATACAAGAAGAGATCTTTCTCAGTGATATTGTTTGAAAGGTCTACGAAGCTGTCTACACTAGCACCACGAATAGTTTCAAGTTGCATTACAGAAAAGGCATTTCCAGAAGCTTCCTGGTTCTTGGCAGCTCCAAGCGTAAGAGCGGCATTCTCACCCTGGATAATGAGCGGAATGTTGAATTTAACAGCCATAATATAAGCTGAAGCCCAGAGACAATACTCAGAAGCAGCGATGATATTTCCTCTTTCAAAGAAAGACTTTCTGGCAAGCTTCTTGGCTACAATAGGGTTTGGTCTGATAGAAATAATATCAAAACCAAGATTATTGAGGTTCTCGATATTCTTGCGACCAATTTCTGTAATTTCATCTGGCATACAATTGATAAGAAGTGGATTAAGTCCCAGCTTCTCTTTAGCATATACAGCCTGGAAAGTTGAGTCCTTACCACCAGAAACTCCGATGATACAATCGTAGGTGTTACCACGCTTTTTGGCTTCAGCCTTTGCTTCTTCGGCAAAACCTAAAAGTTCAGCCTGGCGTGCTTCCCAATTTATAGTTGCCTTAGACTCTTCATAACGGCAGGCAAAGCAAACCTGCTCATCGTCAAAAATAATGCCTGGTCTAGTGTCTGGCTGCAGGCAACGTTTGCAATAACGCATTTTCATGTGCGTAATCTCCTTTTACACTTACAATTTATAAATCCAAGAAATTATACTACTTATAAATAAGGTAAGGCAAGTAGAGGATGACAAGGCAAGGGATTGATTATATAATAAATGGCATGAAAAAGGTTAAATCAGGCAGACGAGTGTATATCTGCCACACGTATTATCATGCTTATATAGCAACTGTAAAAGAACTAGTAGGAAGACAACAGATTGGGGGCAGTGCCGATATAATACTGAGCACTATGTCCAACAATTTTGAGAGCCTTGAAGGGAGACTTGTAAGATCTGGTGTCTTTGATAATGTTTACATGTTCGATGAAAAGGAAGATGTTACCTCAGAGGAAGTGATGAAATATCATCAGGATAGGGGAAATATCATCCTTAATTTGTTGCAGAGAATTAAATATACTAAGATGCTTGGCAAGCTTCAGGAAGATTACATACCAACAGATATTTCAAAGTATGATGATGTCTATGTGTTCTGCGACTCAGATCCAATTGGATACTATCTAAATTACAAGAAAATCTATTATCACGCAGTGGAAGACGGGCTTAATTCAGGACGACTTGATGATCAGGCCAGAAATGCCAATAAGGGAGCCTGGCCTTTGAAAAAGGCAATGGCTAAGCTTGGTCTTATATTTATAGAAAGTGGGTATAGTAAGTATTGTCTCGACTATGAAGTTAATGATATCAGTGCTAATCACAGTGTTCCGGATAATGTAGTTGAGATTCCAAGAAAAGAGCTTGATAGCAGACTCACGGAGGAAGATCATAAAATACTTGTTGATATTTTTTTGGAGAATCCCGACAGAGTGCTAGCACAGCTCCTTGGAACAGAATCTGATAATAAGAACAAAAAGCCAAATGCCATGATACTTACAGAGCCTTTGTGTGAGCTTGATGTAAGGGAAAAACTATTTGGTGATATCATAAAAGAGTATGAGAAGGATCATCGTATCATAATCAAACCTCATCCAAGAGACCTTCTTGACTATGAAAAGGCCTTTCCTGATGTCGTAGTTATCAAGGACAGGTTTCCTATGGAGGTTTTGGGGGATATCAAGGGATTTGAAGTTGACAAGATGATTTCTGTTATCACTCAGATGGATAACACATATTATGCCAAGGAAATAGTATATCTAGGCCTGGACTTTCTTGATAAATATGAGGATCCTTCAATTCATAGAAAGACAGAACTTTTAGATAGATAACAGGAGATGGACAAATGTCTAGCGTAGCTATTATTACTGCCCGCGGAGGCAGCAAAAGAATACCCAAGAAGAACATAAAAGAATTTTGTGGTAAGCCAATTCTTGCCTATAGCATAGAAGCAGCACTTAAAAGTGGAGCATTTGATGAAGTAATGGTATCAACTGATAGTCAGGAGATAGCGGATATTGCAAGAGAGTATGGGGCTTCAGTTCCATTCATGAGGTCTGAAACTAACAGTAACGACATTTCAACTACAGCGGATGTTCTAGAAGAAGTGATCAGCGAATATGAAAAGATTGGCAAAGATTTTGATACTCTTGCCTGTATTTATCCTACAGCTCCTTTTGTGACAGGAGATAAACTATCTGATGCTATGAACAAGATGCAGGAAAGCGGGGCTGATGCTCTGGTTTCTGTGGTTAAGTTTGGCTTCCCCCCTCAGAGAGCTTTTGTAATAAGAGATGAAAAAGTCTGTTATCAATATCCTGAGTATGAGAGAGCAAGAAGTCAGGATCTTGAGAAGATATATCATGATTGTGGTCAGTTCTATATTCTTAAGAAAAAGGCTCTTTGTCAGTATCATTCGCTGATAGTACCTAATACTATTCCATACGAGATTCCTGAGGAAGAGGTGCAGGATATTGATACTATGTCTGACTGGAAGATTGCGGAAGTAAAATATACAGTTTTGCATCAGGGAGAATAAGGATGTTTAGGATTTATGACAAGATAAACAGTGGAGAAGTATATATTATTGCAGAGATGAGCGCTAATCATGGCGGTAGTCTGGACAATGCCTTAAAGATAGTCAATGAAGCGGCTGATGCAGGGGCTGACTGTCTCAAAATCCAGACCTATACTGCAGATAGCCTGACAATAGATTGCGACAATGAGTACTTTAAGGTAAAGGGCGGCCTTTGGGATGGATACAAGTTATATGACTTGTATCAGGATGCTGGAACTCCTTATGAGTGGCAAAAGCGTATAAAGGAAGAATGCGATAAATGTGGCATTGACTTTTTATCTACCCCTTTTGACAATGCCGGGGTAGATTTTTTGGAGGAACTTGGAGCAGAAGCCTACAAGATAGCAAGCTTTGAACTTGTTGATATTCCACTTATAAAGTATGCCGCTTCCAAGGGAAAACCCATGATAATTTCAACTGGAATGGGTAGTCTTGAGGATATCCAGGATGCTATAGATGCATGCCATAGTGTAGGTAATGACAAGATTATATTACTCAAGTGTTGCAGTGAGTATCCTGCACCATGGGTAGATATGCACCTTGGAAATATTCAGGACATGAAAAAGAGATTTGGCCTTCCGGTGGGACTTTCAGATCACAGCGAGGGAAGTCTCGGAGCTGTCGTTGGAGTAACACTCGGAGCAGTGGTTGTTGAAAAACACATTATGCTTGAAGGCGTTGAAAGTGCTGATAGTAAATTCAGCATGCCAGTCAAAGATTTTGCCAAGATGGTGGGGGATGTGCGCAATGCGTGCCTGATAGCGCAAGGACCTAATTATGACCTTACTGATGGTGAAAAAGCGTCAACTATTTTTAGAAGAAGCATTATAGCTGTAAGAGATATTAAGGCTGGAGACGAGATACAAGAAGGAGATCTTAGAGTGATAAGACCTGGTTATGGAATAAAACCTAAGTATCTTGGGGCGGTAATTGGCTCCAAGGCAAAATGCGATATACCAAGAGGTACTCCAATCAAGTTTGAACATTATAAGGATTAAATAGATGGGAGTTTTATCGTGAAAATTCTGTGTTTATATAATAATGATTGTGCTATTGAACTTTTTGACTATATTAGAAATCTTGGCCATGAAACTGTTCTCTGGAGTGAAAAATTAACAGAAGAATTTGTAAAAGAACAGGTTTTTGACCTGGCTGTCAGCTATACATATAGATATATTTTGCCAGAAAATATTATTTTGGCACTAAAAGAAAACGTAGTGAATATCCACAATTCTTTTCTCCCCTTTAATAGAGGCGCAGATCCTAATATGTGGAGTATAGTAGATAATACGCCGAGAGGTACAACTCTTCATTACATAAATACTGGACTTGATAAAGGCAGTATTATAGCTCAGGAGATGATATCTGATCTGTCTGATGAAGAAACGCTTGCTTCAACTTATAACAATTTGGATAAGGCAGCCAAAGACCTCTTTAAAAAAGCTTTTGAATATTATGATAAGTGGCCATCCATGCGGAAAATGCCTGAGGGCAAAGGGAGCTATCATTCTGTTAAGGATGGAACAAGGATAAAGGAGCTTATTCCATCCTTTGACATCACAATTGCGGAGTTCAGAAATCTTTTGAGGGAACAGGCATGAGAGAGCTTTATTTCAGAGTTGATACCAATGATGTAGTAGCTACTGGTCATATAATGAGATGCCTTTCCATAGCTGATGCAGCAAGAAATCTTGGCATCACCCCGGTCTTTATTCTTGCTGATGATACCGGCAAGACAAGGGTTGAAGAGAGAGGCTATCGGTCTATCATACTTGATTCTAAGTGGGATGACCTTTATTCTGAATCAGATAAACTAAAAGAGGTCATAATAAATAATGACATAAAAGTTCTAGTGGTAGATAGTTATTATGCATCTGATGAATATTTCAGTAAAATATCAGAGATTACAAATGTTATTTATATAGACGATCTTGGTAGCTTTGAATACCCTGTGTCAGGGGTTGTCTGTTACGCAAATTACTATGACAAGTTTGATTATCCGAAAAGATTTGTGGATTCAAAGGTCAATTTCTATTTGGGATGCGACTATGTACCTTTGAGGAAAGAATTCGAAAAGATAGAGCCTAAGGAAATAAAAGAAAAAATTGAATCAGTCCTGCTTTTATCCGGTGGAGGAGACCAAAATCATGCTCTAAAGACATTTGTTCAAAGCTTAAGTGCAGATTTTGACTTTAAGATCATTGCAATATGTGGACAGTATAATACAGATTACGATGAGCTTGAGAGAACATATTCTGAGGATGAACATGTTAAGATTTACAAATCTGTCGACAACATGCTTGAGTTAATGCAAGGAGCTGATCTTGCAATTTCAGCGGGAGGAACTACGCTTTATGAATTAAGTGCTTGCGGAACTCCGACGATAACCTATTCTTTTACAGACAATCAGCTCGATAATGTGTATCAGTTTGAAAAAGACAGACTTATGAAATATGCTGGAGATATGAGAAATGGCAGCATAATAGAGGCTCTAGAGAGATACATTTATTTTTATAGTAGTAAGGAAAAAAGAGAAGAGGCATCACTTGGTCTAAAAAAGCTTGTTGATGGCTTGGGGGCAAAACGCTTGGTTGAGAAGATAGTGAGAGATTATAAACTATGAAGCTTAGTATAATTGTTCCTGTTTTTAATATGGCAGGAGATGAAAAACTAACTTACTGTCTGAATAGTCTTTTAGGACAGAAGCTGAACGATTATGAGATAATAACAGTAGATGACTGCTCAACAGATAATTCACTTGAAATTTTAAAAGAATATGAACAAAGGCATCCTGATAAAATAAGGGTAATCCACAGTGAGATCAATAAGCATCAGGGTGGAGCCAAAAACATAGGAATGCAGGCCGCTCGTGGGGAATGGATAGGCTTTATTGATGCTGACGACTGGATACATCCGGATATGTACAACAGGATGATCAGTAGAGCAGAGGAAACCGGCGCTGATATGGTGGGATGTGATCTTACTATGGTTGATAGTCACACAATGGAAGTGTCTGATATTATTGAAAAAAATGGAGACGCCAGTCAGACAGGTATTTTGGATCACGATAAGAAAAAGCATCTTATTCTTGACGGGGGTAGACTGGTTACAAAAATATACAAAAGAGATACGCTGCAAAGGAACGATATTCATTTTCCGGAAAATATTTTCTATGAAGATAATGCCATGAGCAACTCTTTTTTGTTGACAGCTCAGCATTATGAGCATATATCTGAGCCGTGGTACTATTATTATCAGCACGATGCTTCTACAGTGCATTCCTTTTCTGAGAGAAAATGTCTTGATAGAATGGAAGCAGGAAGAATTATCCTAAGTGAAGCAAAAAGGCTTGGTTTTTATGAAGAGTTTAAAGACGAAATAGAGTTTATGTTTATACAACTGTTTTTCGTAAATACTCTATTTACCTACATGCCCTGTGTAAGACCTACAAAACTGTCATTTGTTAAAGGGCTTATGAATGAGCTTTTGAATACTTATCCTGAGTTTGAGATAAATAGATATTATAAGGATAGGGTTAATCCTGAGGAAAAGAAACTGATCAAAATGCTATGCAATTCACCACTTAGATTTTATGCGTATTATAAGCTTCTTTGGACATACAGGAAATTTAGAAGATTGCTTAGTAAATAATAGTTTTGTTTGTTTTGAGGTGAAAGATGGAGAATAGGAAGATCTGGATCAAGGCCAACGGAAATGAAGATATAGCTACTGGGCACATCAGAAGATGCATGACTATTGCTGATGAACTTATAAGAAGAGGAATGGATGTGGAGTTTATACTGGCGGATGACGACAGCGCCCACGTTCTTAGAGTTCTTTCTGACCAGGATAATACTGTTTTCAATGCCAGGATTTTGCATACAGATTATTCTAAACCCGAGGAGGAATTCGAAATCTTTTCCGAATTTTTCAAAGAAGAAGCACCGGACTTTTTCCTGATTGATTCCTACTATGCAACGCGCGAATACTTTGCAGGCTTAAAGGAGCTTATAGCAAGAAGTGGAAGAAATATAAAACTTGGGCTTATTGACGATTTTGGCAAAAATGATTATCCTGTGGACTTAATTGTTAATTATGATATCTCCGGGGTAAAAGATATTTATAGCGCCAGGGTAAAACTTCTTGGAGAGCAGTATGCGCCTATTCGACCTGCGTTTTCAAAGATAGATTATCAGGTAAGACCAAGGGCCAGAAGAGTATTTTTGTCTACTGGCGGAACAGATCCTAATCTTGTTATAAAGAACATACTGACTGAAATCTACGAGGGTGACAGCCCTTGCAGAAAGGTCCTTGATGTGACAGGTCTTGAATGTGAGGTTATAGTCGGAACATTTTTCGAAGAGGACTACAGGAGAGAACTAGAGGCTCTTTCTGACAGGCATAAAGAGATAACTCTCCATGAACAGGTTACAAATATGCCTGAACTTATGAGTAGCTGCGACTATGCTGTTTCTGCTGGAGGAGCTACTTTATATGAGTTGTGCGCGGTTGGAGTTCCAACGGTAGCTTTTAGCATGGCTGATAATCAGGTTGATTTTGCCATTGGTTTTGATAAGCTTGGAGCAGCTAAATATGCCGGTGATGCCAGAAAGGATCATAGGCTGGTTCAGAAGATTGTTACCTGGGGAACTGCGGCTGTGGATAACCTTGGTTTTAGAAAAAGAATGAGCGATAAAGCCAGAAGTATCATAGATGGAAAAGGAACAGAAAAAATAGTGGATGCCATAGTCGGGCTATTGGTTTGATCCATTGGAAGGAATTTTTATTATTTTATGCGTAAGATTTTTAAGAAAATAAACATACTTCTTGATAGAAGACAGAAACTTCAGATGGTAGGTATAGTATTCCTGATGCTTATCGGCGGAATATTAGAAGCTTTAGGAATTGCAATTATTGCCCCTATCATGCAGATTGTTATAAACCCTGAGAAGGTAGAACAAAACAAGATTCTGGCGGCTGTTTATCATGGGCTTAACCTAAAAAGCACTATACAGCTTGCTGAGGTCATCATGGTATGCCTTATCCTTGTTTTTGTGGTCAAGAATGTGGTTTTGTTCCTTATAAATGTTGTTCAGCTTAAGTTTACTTATACCAATCAATTTGCAACATCAAGGCGAATGATGATCAACTTCATGCAGAGGCCTTACGAATATTACCTTAATGCTGATACCAGCGTTATACAGCGTAGTATTACCTCTGATGTTAACAATATGTACGCACTTATTTTAAGCTGCCTTCAGCTTACCAGCGAAGTTATTGTATTTGTATTTCTTACAGCTATTCTGCTCAGGCAGGATGCCAAGATGACTATTACAATAGCAGTTCTTTTAACGGCAGTTCTTCTTATAATCAAATATGTTATAAAACCGGTAATGGTCAAGGCTGGACAGGACAATCAGGACTATTACAGTGGTCTATATAAGTGGATAAATGAATCTGTTACAGGAATAAAAGAGATAAAGATAGCAGGTAAAGAAAACTATTTTATCAATGGCTATGCTGATTGCGGAGCAGGTTATGTGTACGCAGTTCAAAAATATAATCTCTATAATTCCACACCAAGGCTTCTTATCGAGACAATTGCAATTGCAGGCATGGTGGGATACATGCTTTTTGATATGTCTCAAGGAACAGCGCTTAAGGACCTGGTATCACAGCTTACTCTCATGGGAGTAGCTGCAGCAAGGCTTATTCCAAGTGCCAACAGGATAAATAATTATCTGACTTCAATTGCTTACTTTGAGCCGTTTATGATGAATGTTACTGACAATCTACAGCAGGAAATAAATGATAGATCAGTATCATATAATAGCGATGACTATAGGAAAAAAGTAGAAGTAGAAAAGCTTCCTGTTACCAAGGACATTGAAATGGTGGATATCTGCTACAAATATCCTAATACAGAATCCTATATTTTAGACAAGGCTTCCATGAAGATTCCTGTTGGAAAGTCAGTGGGAATCGTTGGAACATCAGGTGCAGGAAAGACCACAATTGTAGATGTATTACTCGGACTACTAAAGCCTGAATGTGGCAAGATATATGCTGATGGCGTAGATGTCATGTCCAATTACAAGGGCTGGCTTAAGAATATTGGATATATACCACAGACTATTTTCATGGTGGATTCTACAATACGCAAGAATGTGGCCTTTGGCTATGCGGATGATGAAATTGATGATGACAAGGTGTGGCAGGCTCTTAAAGAGGCATCTCTTGATGAGTTCGTTAAGGGACTTCCAGAGGGACTTGATACACAGATAGGCGAGCGCGGAATCAGACTTTCTGGCGGACAGAGACAGAGAATTGGTATCGCAAGAGCTCTTTTTGAAGATCCCGAGGTTCTTGTTCTTGATGAGGCTACATCAGCTCTCGATAATGAAACTGAGGCAGCAATCATGGATTCTATTAATAGGCTCCATGGTAAAAAAACTTTGATCATTATTGCTCATAGGCTTCAGACCATAGAAAAATGCGACATGGTATACAGAGTTGGTGATGGCAAGGCTGAAATAGAAAGACAGTAATAGTTGGAGGATATATGTCAGACGGGGTAGTGCTAGGAAAAAAGAGAAATGCAAACTTTGAACTCTTGCGAATAGTTGCAATGATAATGATCATTGTACTTCATTATAATACCTATTGTGATACACTGATCCATTTGGGAATGCCAGTTACAGGCGTAGAAGTCTATGCAACTATTTTAGAGGCTTTTTGCATAACAGGTCTTAATACTTATGTATTCATAAGTGGATATTTCCTTTCAAATTCCAAGGTTAAACTGAGCCGTGTTTTGCAGCTTATCTGCCAGGTGTTTTTTTACACGGTCATGATTTCTTTAGTCATGATGATTACTGGAACTTATGTTGTAAGGTCAAATGATTCCTTTTACAAGATAGTTCAGTATCTTTTTCCAATAACCTCTGAACATTACTGGTTTGTGACAGCCTATATAATCATGTATGTTCTTGCCCCTGTCATGAATTCAGCAATACATGCGCTTTCTCGTAAGCAGCTCAAGACAGTTATTTTGGGTCTTCTAATATGGTTTTGTTTTATTAAGAGCTTTGTTCCAGTTATGTTCGTTACTGATAAGTGGGGATATGACTACGGATGGTTTATTGTTTTGTACCTTATTGCAGCTTATATACGTAAATATGATGTAAGGGTGTTCTATAATGCCAGAAATAGCCTTATAGTCTTCTTTATATCCTGCATTATCATAGCCTTTATGAAGTTTGGAATTTACTATATAAACCTGACAAGGGGAGGCTTTATTTATTTCTTTGATGTTCCGTTTCATTTTAATTATTTCTTTACCCTCACTGGTTCTCTGGGACTTTTCTCTTTCTTTAGATATTACAGGGTAAAAGAAAACAAGACTGCGGATGTGATCAGATTTATAGCGCCATTTACCTTTGGCGTATACCTTCTTCACATGCATATTGAGATGAAGGACAGATGGGTAGAGTGGATAGAACATATAATAGGAGAAGTTCCTGTACATAGTGTCCCTTTATATGCTCTGCACCTTGCAGCTTCAATAGTTATAATCTTTACAGCTGGCGTATTCGTTGACTGGATCCGAAAACTTGTATTTGGCTTTGTTGGAAGAGTTTGTCATGATACCTGGCTCTTTAAGAAGATAAGACAATGGGATGAGTCGTTATGTTAAGTACTATCAGAAGTTTTTTCTATAAGTTCAAAAGATATCAGGCACCACTGGAAAAATATGTTTTTCCAGTGGCTTTGCTATTATACCCGCTTATAGGTGTTAACTTGGGAATAGATATAGCAGATACTACTTATAGCCTGACTAATTTTGAGTATATGTCTTCTATTGACCCAATGTGGATACTATCTACGTTTATAAGTAACCTTGTGGGAAAACTATTCATGCATTTACCCTTTGGGGGTACTATGTTGGGAATTGGCGTTTACTGCAGCTTTCTTATAAGCTTTGTGGCACTTGTTTCGTATTATATGCTTCAGGATTATATGCCAGGTTGGATGATATTTATAGGTCTTTTTATAGCAGAAAGTCTCTGCTGGTGTCCAAGAGCTATATTGTATAACAATTTATCCTATGTCTTTTTATCATTTGGTGTTCTGATGCTTTTAAAGGGGATGTTTGCCTGGAAAAGGCAGGGAATGTATTTGTTCCTGGCAGGAGTTTTTCTGGGGATAAATGTGATGGTGAGATTCCCTAATATAGTTGAAGCTTCATTGATCCTGATCCTATGGTTTTATCTATTTATCACAAAAGAGGATTTTGCAGTAGCTGCAAAAAACACAGGCATCTGTATCGGCGGATATATAACTGGATTTGGATTTTTTTATTTAATAACATGCATTATGTATGGCCCGCTTGCGTACTTTGATATGATTGGATCCCTGTTTAGCATGACAAGCGGCGCCTCTGATTATTCGTCTGGTGGAATGATATCAATGATAATTGAGGGGTATACATCAGTGCTGATCAAGATCGCTATCATTGTACCGTGTATGCTGGCCGGAATCGTGATGTTCATGCTAAAGACTAATAAGTATATCTGGATTAAAAAGGGACTATATGTGGCAGGCCTACTTATTCTTGTAAGATATTTCTTTGCTGTGGGAACCTTTACCAGAAATTATACCTACTATGACAGTGTATTTAATGTCGCCATGATGTTTGTGATAATAGCTGTTATTATTGGAATAGTCGGTTCAACGGGATTTTTAAACGGAAATAAGCAAGAGCAGGCTCTTTCATTTGCTGTAGTAATGCTGATACTGGTTCTGCCAGTTGGAAGCAATAACTATACATATCCCATCTTGAATTGTCTGTTTGTCATTGCACCTATTACTTTATGGCTTATCAGACGGCTTATGCAAAGACTTGGGGATAAGGATATAAACTTCCCATGGCAGGCAATGATAACAATGGTTATCATAGTTCTTTTGATCCAGGGAACAATTTTCCATTTCAGATTTGCCTTTGGAGATGGAATGGATGGAACAGATAGAGATAGTTACGTTAGTGGAATAGCAAAGATTTCAGGCATGAAAACTTCTAAGGCCAATGCTGACAGTCTTAAGGAGCTAAATGATTTTTTGGGCGAGAATTCCCTTATGGACGAGAAGACTATATTTTTTGGCGGAGTTCCTGGTCTTTCCTACATCTATGATCTTGAACCAGCTATAAACACCACATGGCCAGATCTTGACAGTTATTCTGTGGATAAATTTGAAAAGGCTCTTTCTGAGCTGTCTGTTTCTAAGGAACCAGAGCCTATGATCATAGTTGGCAAGGACATGGCAGAATATGCTAATATAAATTCAAAATATGATATTTTATTGGACTATATGGCTGAACATGATTATAATAAGGTATTTGAGAACGAAAGATTGACAGTTTTCGTTACAGGATTTGAAAGTGAGGACTGATTTAGTTTTTATGGAAGAAAAGAAAGATATTTTTGACAGAATCATGTCTTTACCCATTCTGAACATATTTGAACCTTTTTATAAGAAGTACAAGGAAGGCTTGTTATACCTCTTCTTTGGAGGACTTACTTTCTTTTTGAGTATTTTTCTTTTTTGGTTCATGGATAGTGTTATGCACCTTAATGAGGTGGTCAATAACTCTATAGACTGGGTAATATGTGTTGCATTCCAGTTCTTTACCAACAGAACATGGGTATTTGATGGCAAGGTAGACACTAAAAAGGATTTCCTGAAGCAGGCAGGATCATTTACTTTAGGAAGGCTCTTTACACTAGTGGTTGAAGATCTTCTGATATTTATTTTCATCACTCTTATGGGGTTCCCCAAAATGCCAGTCAAGCTGGGAGCAACCTTTGTTGTAATAGTACTTAACTATATTATTAGTAAACTTATAGTCTTTAAAAAACCAGACCAGAAAGAGAAGCTGGCCTCAGAGGAGTAACTTATGCGTATAAATTTTAATGTACCACCATTTACAGGAAAAGAATTTGACTATATCAAAGAGTGTGTGGAGAACCAGAAGATCTGTGGAGATGGTCCATTTACAGCCAAGGCTAATGAGTGGATTGAGAAAAAGACTGGCGTATCCAAGGCACTTCTTACTACATCCTGTACCCATGCTACAGAGATGTCAGCCATACTGGCTGGAATCAAGGAAGGTGATGAAGTTATCATGCCTTCATATACCTTCGTTTCTACAGCAAATGCCTTTGTACTTAGAGGAGCCAAGGTTGTATTTGTAGATATCAGACCAGATACAATGAACATCGATGAAACAAAAATCGAGCAGGCTATTACTTCCAAGACTAAGGCTATAGTTCCTGTTCACTACGCAGGTGTTGCCTGTGAGATGGACACGATCATGGATATTGCTAAGAGACATAATCTCTATGTTATCGAGGATGCTGCCCAGGGCGTTATGTCAACTTATAAGGGCAAGGCACTTGGCTCAATCGGTGATTTTGGTAACTTTAGTTTCCACGAGACCAAGAACTATAGTATGGGTGAAGGCGGAGCTCTTCTTTTAAGAGATGAGACCTTTGTGGATGATGCTATTATCATCAGAGAAAAGGGTACTAACAGAACTCTTTATAAACTTGGTAAGGTAGATAAATATAGTTGGATCGAGCCAGGCTCTTCATATCTTCCAAGTGAGATGAATGCAGCTTACCTTTATGCTCAGCTTGAAATGGCAGACGAAATCAATGATGCCAGAATGGATCATTGGAACAGATATTTTGAGGCACTTAGACCACTTGAGGAAAAGAAGCTTATTGAGCTCCCAGTAGTTCCAGAGGGGTGCGTTCACAATGCTCACATGTTCTACATTAAGTGTAAGGACCTTGAAGAGAGAGAGCAGCTTATAAACTTCCTTAAGAGTAACGATATCCTTCCTGCTTCTCACTATGTACCACTTCATTCTTCAAAGGCTGGTAAGATATACAGTGAGTTCAGAGGAGAAGATAGATATACTACCAGAGAGAGCGAGAGACTTCTTAGACTCCCTATGTACTACAAGCTTACTAATGATGATATTGACGAAGTTGTTATGAGGGTTAAGGAGTTCTACAAATTCACATAATTGGGGAATAATATGGAAAAGCTTAGATCACTGAAGAGCTCAATAATATCTGCATTAGTTGTACTGGCTGTGCTTGTATTAACAGCATATTTTGGTGACTACTTTTTTGACCTTAACGATGATGTTTTAATGAAAGATATTCTCTCAGGAGCCTATACAGGAACTCCTGAGGGACATAATATCCAGATGCTGTATCCTATCAGCTTCTTTATCTCTGTTTTATATAGAACCGGGATAAATGCAGATTGGTATGGCATCTTTTTATGTCTTTTGCAATATCTGTGTATGTTTATCATTGGTAAAAAAGTATATGAATATGGAGAAAATGCAAGGAAGGGCGTCCTTTATATTATTGCCTTTGCCAGTGTGGTTCTTGGATTTTTCTGGCCACACCTTCTTTATGTTCAGTACACTGTTGTCTGTGGCCTCTTATCGGCAACAGCGGCTTTCCTTATACTTTCATCCAGTGACAATTCCAAAAAGGATGACATACTAGCTATAATAATGATCCTTGTAGCATATCTGATAAGGTCAGAGATGCTTCTTTTGACACTACCTATGGTAGGCGTTGCCATTCTGATAAAATGGTGCCTTACCAGGCTGCGCCTTGCAGATGATAAAGGTATTTCAAAATGTGGTCTTAGAAAGCAGCTTCTTGGCAAGTATGTAAGACTTTGCGCTTTTCTGATCCTTGGACTTTTTGCTTGTCAGATGGCTCACAGAATAGCCTATAGCAATCCCGAGTGGAAGGAATTTAACAGGTTTTTTGACAACAGGACAGAGCTTTATGACTTTCAGTACATTCCTGATTACGCAGAGAACAAGGACTTTTATGACAGTATAGGTTTGTCTGAGAGTGAACAAAAACTCCTTCTTAACTATAACTTTGAACTTGATGATGAAATAAACGCAGATACCCTCAAGAAAATAGCAGACTATGCCGCAAGCTTAAGAGGAGAAGAAAAACCCCTTAAGGACAGGCTGATGAATGCGGTATCTCTTTATATATACAGGCTTCATCATGTTGAAACTCCAAGGGCCTATGAGTATCCAATGACAGACTATCCATGGAATATGGGTGTTTTGGCCCTCTATATTTTTGTTTTTATCGCATGTATTGTTGTTTACAAAAAAGATAAGGCTGGACTTTTTCAGAGTATTGGCCTGATGGTAGTTCTTTTTGCCTGCAGTAGTGTCTTGTGGCTTTACATCATAATGAGAGGAAGAGACCCTATAAGGATCACGCATCCTATGTACTTTCTTGAAATGTTGATACTTCTAGGAATGCTGACTCTGATTGTAAAAGACAGACAAAAGAAATTGTGGGTTCCTGCACTTTGTATCTGCCTGCTTGGAATGGTCACAGTGCCAATGCAGATCAAAGTAATAGAGAAAGAGTATTTCGAGAGAAGCCTGATGCTTGCTCATTATGAGACGCTTTACGATTACTTTAAAGATAATAAGGATTCCTATTACTTTGTTGACGTATACACAAGCGTTTCCACTGGGGACAATGTTGTAGGTGATGCCACTTTTTCTGAGAAAATGTTTTACAGAGTGGATAACAGCTTCTATAACCACGATATACTAGGCGGATGGGCCAGCAAGAGCCCGGCATACAGTGATAAACTAAAAAGAGCAGGCTTTGACAATGCGCAGGATGCGCTTTTATCTGATAATGTATACTTTGTTATCAGGGATATGGATGATGTTACCTGGCTTTCTGATTATTACAGAGAAAAGGGTATAGAAGTTAACTTAAATAAGGTTGATCTTATAAATCAAATTTTTGCAATATACAAGGTAGAGAGAGTAGAGTAATGGACGAAAAGATGATCAAAACTGGAGAGCAGGTCTGTCTTAGACTTATAACAGGAAATGATACTGATCTTATTGTTAAGTGGAGGAATAATGAAAGAGTAAGACAGAACTTTGTCTACAGGGTTCCATTCACAAGAGAAATACACGAGAACTGGCTACAGACTCAGGTTTTTGCAGGCCGTGTAGTACAGATGATCATATGCGAAAAAGATAATGGAAACAGACCAGTTGGTAGTGTGTATCTGAAGTACATAACAGAAGATAAGTCTGAAGCTGAGTATGGAGTATTTATCGGTGAGGACGATGCTACAGGAAAAGGCTATGGCAACGAGACAGCAAGGCTTGCTGTTGAATATGCAAGAGACCTTGGGCTCAAGAGACTTATCCTCAGAGCTTTTAGCTATAACAGCGTAGCTATAAAGAGTTATGAGAATGCCGGATTTAGAGAGTATCAAAAGCTTCCAATGGTTGAGTGCAGTGATGGCATAAAAAGTGATATGATACTCATGGAGAATCTTTTACAAACTGAAAGGGCAAATTCCTAATGCACAATAAAAAGATTAGTTTTGTGATTCCATGTTACAGGTCAGAAAATACAATAGGATCTGTGGTTGATGAAATAAGAGATACCATGTCAGGCATGGCAGATTATACATACGAGATCATCCTGGTCAATGATGGCTCGCCAGATAATACCTGGGATAAGCTAAAAGAGATAGCGGCCAAGGCTGATAATAAAGATGTAGTTGGCATCAATTTTGCCAAGAACTTTGGACAGCATGCTGCCCTTATGGCTGGCCTTCACAGGTCAACAGGAGACTATGTTATCTGCCTTGACGATGACGGACAGACTCCAGCTGATGAGGCTTACAAGCTTATTAACGCTCTTGAAGAAGGAGCAGACGTAGCTTATGCAAGATATAGCCACAAGCAGCACAATCTATTCAGGAACTTTGGAACCTTTATGAATGAGACTATGGCCTATGTGATGCTGGGTAAGCCCAAGGAACTCTTTGTTTCAAGCTACTTTGCTGTACGCAGGTTTGTGGTAGATGAGATGGTCAAGTATGAAAGTTCCTATCCCTATGTTATAGGTCTTGTACTTAGGACCACCAAGAATATTGTTAATGTAGATGTTAACCATAGAAAAAGAGAAATTGGTCAAAGCGGTTATAACTTTGCCAAGCTCTTTGGCCTTTGGATCAACGGATTTACTGCTTTTAGCATAAAGCCCCTGAGGGTTGCAACCTTTACAGGCTTTTCCTTTGCAGCAATAGGCTTTATCTATGGTATTTATACAATAATCAAAAAGTTTGTACGCCCTGATGTTCCCGTGGGATTTTCTGCTCTTATGAGTGCGATAATCTTTATTGGCGGAATGCTGATGCTGATGCTTGGAATGATCGGAGAGTACTTGGGGAGAGTATATATTTCTCAGAACAAAAATCCACAATTTGTAATTCGCGAGACTACAGAAGATGGAAAAGAGTGATTTGGGGAAGAACAAATTCAATAGAAACAGTAAGATAGCCTGGCTTATGTCAGGCTTATTTGGCGTTTTATCAGGGCTTTTTATGGTACTTGGATATCAGCTTGAAAAAGAGTCCCGGATAAATCTTGCAGATAAAAATGCCATGTACATAATGGCCCTTATAATGGTTGTTCTGACAGTTGATGCCAAGCACGTGTGGGATAATTACACCAGCACCTTTTATGGCGAGAAGCTGATGGGGCTTTTTAGACTTGATAAATACAGGGCAAACTACGGCAAGAGCGACAAGAAGAGCAGATTTGTGCAGAACTGGCTCCTGATGATGGCTTTGAATATTCCAGTACTTCTTGGAACATTTCCTGGCTTTTTTGTATATGACGCTCAGGATGAGCTCAATGAAGTACTGACTAGGACCTTTACCACACACCATCCGCTTTTGCACGTGCTTCTCTTAGGCGGCACAATAGCCCTTGTCCACAAGATTACAGGTTCATGGAATGCAGGAATATTTCTCTATATTCTTCTTCAAATGATGGTGATCACGGCTATATTTGCCTATGTTACAGACTATCTTTATCAAAAGAAAATTGGAAAGACAGGAAATTTGATCACTTGTCTTTACTATGGCCTTTTTCCAACCATAGTGATGTTTACGCTCTGCTCTAGCAAGGACGGCCTGTTTGGAGCTTTTTTGCTACTCCTTACAGTATTTTTATTTCAGATGGTTGAGGATTTGGAAGGATTTCTATCTAGCAGACTCAAGGTGGTCCTGTTTATCAGCTCAGCTGTTTTAATGCCGCTCTTTAGACATAATGGCTTTTACGCCTATTTAGTATTTGTGCCCTTTGCACTTTTCTATTTCAGAAAAAAGATAAAGAGCTTTGTAACTCCTATGCTACTCATTCCTGTAGCTTTATATCTGATCATCTCAGGGCTTTTTTCAGGAATTCTTAGCAGTGAAGGAACCCATCACCAGGAAATGCTTACTGTGCCAATAATGCAGATGGCAAGGGTATATACCTATGATCCGGAAGTACTTACCCAGGAGGAAAAAGAGCTACTTACAAGCTATATACCAGAGGAAAACCTAAAACTGTATACTCCAAGGGTTTCAGATATGGTAAAGATTGGCTTTGACAATGAGCTCTATGAGAAGGATTCAAAGTCATTCTGGAAGCTGTGGAAAAGTCTCCTTGTCAAGAAACCAATGACATATTTAAATGCATGGTTTTTGACTTCCTATGGATACTGGTACCCAGCTTCTGTCATGAATGTTTACCAGGGGAATACAGTATTTACCTTTACTTATAAAGACAGCTCCTATTTTGGCTATGAGGTAGAGGTACCAGGACATAGAGCCAGCCTTATTCCGGCACTTGACTCCTTGTACAGATATCTTTCAATTGGAAGCTTTCAGCAGGACGCGCCTGTTCTTGCGCTGCTGTTCAAGCCTGGCTGCATTTTACTTATCTATATGTTTGTTCTCTTTTACAGGTTATCAAGAAAAAGCTTTAGCGGCGTATTGCCCTTTATGCCAATGATCTTAACCTTTTTGACAGTCCTTCTGGGGCCTACATATCTTGTGAGATATGTGGTTTATCTGTGGACATGTCTTCCTCTGCTGATGGCAGGAAATCCTGCATCCAACGCAGGAATAAGGTGATTTCTATATAGACCAATGACTTTTTGGTACGTTTGATTAAGAACTGCATGTATGTTAATATTTAATGATGGTTTTTTGCGCTTAAAAATAGTGGGAATACAGATAAATGAGAAAAATAATCAGTAAAAAAACTGGAGCTAAAATAGTGGTCATGTTGCTGACACTTCTGGTAGTGCTTAGCATATGGCCTTTTAGAGTATGGACAGATGTAAAGGAATATAGTGCCGGTGGCGAATACGTAGGGGCTACTGAGCAGAATGCCTCCTTTGAGAGGAGTTATCTACAGAATTTCATAACACAGTATGACAGGCTTAGCAGCATAGATGTATACATTTCAGAAATGGCAACTGGCAAATACATCATGGCCCAGGTTCTTGATGAGAATTATACAGAGGTCTTAAGAGTAGTTGTCGATACAGATGAGTATGAGATTCCTGGATTTGTTAATATTCCCATGGAACTTAATGTGGAGGTTGGCAAGAACTACAGCCTTGTTCTCAAGGATTGCAGGTCTATGTACAAGATTGGACTTGAGGATCTAAATGGAGAGGCCGGATATGTTGGAAGCCTCTTTTGCGCAGGCCAGGAGATACCAGCAAGGCATTTTTATGCTAACTATAATTACAGAGTACCTATGCCCAAGAGCTTTTCTATGATTGCTATCCTGATTGCGCTTGTTGTAGCAATCACAGCATTTACCATCATAGAGCTGTTCTTTAAAAAATATCCTGAAAAAAATACCATTTCAACTGTTGAGAAGGCCCTTAGATTCATAGCCAATCCGGTGGCAGCAGTCTTTTTTGCTACGCTTATGATAATGGTATTTCCTCTTAAGATGTTTGATTCGAGAGTGATAGATATTATTTTTTATGAGCTTGGACTTATCATCTGTGCAGGAATAGTATTCTATGGAATCAACCACAGAGTTGTAACACATAAGCTGGGAATTTCCTTCTGGGATGGAATCCCTGACAAAAATAAAGTCGTATATGTCCTACAGATGCTTATGATAGCTATGGCAATCTGGTATGCAAGTGAATATATGAACGGTCTTTATGACATTTTCCATACTCTTTCACAAAGACGCATGGAAATATGCCTTTTGCTTTTGATATTACTGACATTTTCATTTAAAGAGGTTTTCAATGTCTTTAATCTGATATGGCTTGTGGCTTCAGTTATATGGTCCATAGGCTATTACGGACAGAACAAGCTTCCTGTGTCAGATAAAGAGTATGATATCAGAAATCTTGCACTTAGATATTTCATAGTTATCATCATTCTTGCAGGATTTGTGGTAATTGGTGTAGTAAGGCCGCTTATCCATGGCATGATCAGCAATATTAGAAACAAAAAGCCTTTCTTTAGGACGAATTATTCATTGACAGTATTTGGCTGGATCAGTATCGCATTTTTTGCTTGTCTTGTTGTATTTAGAAATACCAGAACCTGGGGTGTATTTATGGTTCTGATATTTGGAGCCCTTTTCATCAGAATGCTGATGTGGAGAGGACGACCTGACTGGTACAAGATCCTTTCCGGGGGACTAATGCTTAATTTTGCTATATCCCTTGGATTTTCACTGCTTCACAGATATTTTGCAGGATATATGCTTGGAAGGTTTGGATTTATCTTCCACACAGTTACAGTTACTGCGGAATACTTTACAGCTATGGGAGCTGCTGCGACAGTAATGCTGGCTATAAAGGTTATTTCCTTCCCTAAAAACTCATCAAGGATCGAGCTTTTTAAGACAGCCTGGAAAGAGATAGTTCTTTTTGGATGGATCATGTCCTATTCACTGTTCACAGTATCAAGGACTACTTATGTGGCTATAGTTGCCTGCATATTTGCAGTGGTTATAGTTGTAATATCCTTCCACAAAAAACAGTTTGGAAGAATCTTCTGCACCATGGTTCTTTCTGTTTTGGTGTGCTTCCCTGCGGCATTTACTATGCAGAGGATCATTCCTACAATGATTGCGGAGCCTGTTCATTATGAAATAGATGATACTGATGTTCAGATAAGAGGCGGTGCTGATTGGGATAACACTAACTTCATGTGCGTTGAGAGATTTGTAAAGCTCTTTGGGCACAAAATTCTGGGACTTGATTGGGAGGGGTATAATTACCCTAATGATTCAGATAATTATGACAAGGATGGAAATCCTGTACTAGATATTTATGGTTATCCTATGCAGGGTGCTATCACTTTGCCAGAGCCCGTGGGCGGCTATCTCGTTTCAAACGGCTTCACCAGAGCTGAGCTCTTAATTCTTACAGAAGAGCTTGGTGGTTATGTTGATATGGACAACAAGCTTGACGTGATATCAGGTGGAAGAATCACCATCTTTAAGTCATATTTTAAAGAGCTTAATCTGACAGGCCATGATGTAATGGGAGCGGAGCTTCCGACTGGAGAGATAGCTGTTCATGCTCACAACGTGTATCTTCAGGTAGCTTATGACAACGGAATAATTACAGGAATACTTTTTATACTGCTTATATTGGGAGCGCTCATATATGGAGTAGTGCTCTATAAGAAAAATATAAACACTAACCCTCTTTCACTTATGGTATTTGCCATTACAATTGGATTTGCGGCTGCAGGTATTTCTGAGTGGGTATTCCACCTCTGTAATCCACTTACAGTTGCACTTATGCTTTCTTTCGGGGGAATGATCTTTAAGGAAAAGAGATATGAGTAAGAAAAAAGAACCTTTTAACTTTGCAAAACTATATAGAAGGACCGGTCTTATCGTATATGATGTGATGAGCATTATACTTGCCAGCTATATCGCGGTTATCATGCGATATGAGTTTAAGGTGGATGCTATTCCGGATTACTTTTTGTCTCCGGTCAACAAGTTTCTTCCAATAAACATACTGCTGACAATAGTAGTGTTCTATATATTCAAACTTTATGACAGCCTGTGGGCATACGCTGGTGAAAGAGAGATGCAGAACCTGGTGATGGCCTGCGTTGTATCTGGTGTTTTGAACGCTGTGGGACTTCAGTTCTTTAAGGCACATACCCAGGCAATGCCACAAAGTTATTACTTTACCTATACGTTCCTATTGATCACGCTTATTTTTATCAGCAGATTCTCCTATAGATTTCTTCGAAGTCAGAAGCATCGTGTGGAGAACAGGAATAACAGTAAGGCAGTAATGATCATTGGTGCCGGAGAAGCAGCCAACATTATCATCAAGGAAATCATCACTAGCAATTTCTCTACAATGTCAATAAAGTGCATTATTGACGATGACAGTAATAAATGGGGCAAATACATTCAGGGCATCAGAGTTGTAGGTGGCAGAGACAGAATTGTTGAATGTGCAGACCTCTATGATGTGGATGAGATAATTGTTGCGATTCCTTCAGTTTCAAGGCCTGAACTTAAAAAGATCCTGGATATCTGTAAGAACACTAATTGTAAACTTCGTTCACTTCCGGGAATGTACCAGCTTGTAAATGGAGAAGTTAATGTTTCGAGACTTCGTGATGTAGAAGTTGAGGATCTTCTTGGAAGAGATCCTATAGCAGTAGATATGGATTCTATTGCAGGCTATGTAAGTGGCAAGACAGTAATGGTCACAGGTGGTGGCGGCTCCATTGGTTCAGAACTCTGTAGACAGATAGCGGGACATAAGCCAAAGCGCCTTATAATTGTTGACATATATGAGAATAATGCCTATGAGATACAGCAGGAACTTATAAGAGCCTATCCAGAGCTTGACCTTGTTGTGCTCATAGCTTCAGTTAGAAATACTCTTAGGATAAACAGTATTTTTGAGCAGTATAAGCCCGATATTGTTTATCATGCGGCAGCTCACAAGCATGTTCCTCTAATGGAGACAAGCCCGGGAGAAGCTATAAAGAATAATGTTTTTGGAACCTGGAAGACTGCCATGGCAGCAGCTATGAATGGAACCAAGAAGTTTGTTCTGATTTCAACAGACAAGGCGGTTAACCCAACAAACGTAATGGGTGCCAGCAAGAGAATCTGTGAGATGATAGTGCAGACCTTTAACAAGCACTATGATACAGAGTTTGTAGCAGTTAGGTTTGGAAATGTATTAGGCTCCAATGGCTCAGTTATTCCGCTGTTTAAGAAGCAGATTGCCGCAGGAGGCCCTGTTACTGTTACTGATCCTAAGATAATCAGATATTTCATGACAATAACAGAAGCAGTTTCTCTTGTGCTTCAGGCAGGAGCTTATGCCAAGGGTGGTGAGATATTTGTTCTTGATATGGGTGAACCAGTCAAGATCCTTGATCTTGCTGAGAACCTTATAAAGCTCTCTGGCTACAAGGTTGGAGAGGATATCAGAATTGAGTTTACAGGCCTTCGTCCGGGAGAAAAGCTCTACGAAGAGATGCTTATGGATGAGGAAGGACTTCAGGATACATCAAATAAAATGATCCATATCGGTAAGCCAATCGAGATGGATGAGATGAGGTTCTTTTCACAGCTTGAAAGACTCAAGACAGCAGCAGTTGAGGAATCTGCTGAGGTTAAGTCCATTGTTCAGGAGATAGTTACTACTTATCATCCAACAGATAATGAGGCAGACCACACCAAGGAGCATAAAGAGGCCTTGAGAAAAGTGGCTGATAGGATAAACGAAGAGGAGTAATCATGGAAATAAAGCCTTTTGAAAAGAAAGT
The DNA here is from genome assembly GCF_000424505.1 of Butyrivibrio sp. XBB1001. NCBI lineage: Bacteria > Bacillati > Bacillota > Clostridia > Lachnospirales > Lachnospiraceae > Butyrivibrio > Butyrivibrio sp. XBB1001. The sequence goes on from NZ_AUKA01000007.1 coordinate 152,307, forward strand.
TTGGCTGTCTTCACCAACTATGCATGGGGAAGAGATCAAGTATATACAGGAAGCTTACGATACCAACTGGATGTCTACAGTAGGTGCCAACATAAATGAAGCAGAAAAAATGATATGTGAAAAGGTGGGCTGTAAGGACGCAGTAGCTCTTTCATCAGGAACTGCAGCTCTGCATCTTGCCATAAGGCTTGCAGGGGAGAAACTCTATGGTCAGCAGAGGGCAGGCCATGGAACTCTTGAGGGTAAAAAAGTATTCTGCTCAGATATGACATTTGATGCTACCGTAAATCCAATTGCTTACGAGGGTGGTGAAGCTGTATTTATCGATACAGAATATGACACCTGGAATATGTGCCCTAAGGCTCTTGAAAAGGCTTTTGAAATCTATCCTGAGGTTAGACTTGTTGTTATAGCTCACCTCTATGGAACTCCAGGCAAGATTGATGAGATAAGACATATCTGTGATCAGCACGGAGCTCTTATTGTAGAAGATGCAGCTGAGTCTCTTGGAGCAACTTATAAGGGAAAAGAGACAGGAACATTTGGCGATTATTCCATCATTTCTTTTAATGGCAATAAGATAATCACAGGCTCTTCAGGCGGAATGTTCCTTACAAATAATCTTGAGGATGCCCATAAAGTCCGCAAATGGTCAACTCAGGCAAGAGAGGATGCTCCCTGGTATCAGCATGAGGAGCTTGGCTACAATTACCGCATGAGTAATGTTATCGCAGGCGTAGTAAGAGGCCAGATTCCACACCTTGAGGAACACATTGCTCAGAAAAAGGCTATTTATGAGCGCTACAAGGAGGGCTTTAAAGATCTTCCTGTTACAATGAACCCATTTGATGATAAGAACAGTAACCCTAACTACTGGCTGTCCTGCATCCTTATCAATAAAGATGCGCTCAGTAAGCAGGTTCGTGGTGAAAAGGATGTTCTGTACATTACTGAACCTGGTAAGAGCTGTCCAACAGAAATTCTGGACACTCTTATGAAATATAATGCAGAAGGCCGTCCAATCTGGAAACCAATGCATATGCAGCCTGTATATCGCATGAATCCATTTATTACCGCAAGCGGAACAGGAAGAGCAAGAAGTAATGCCTACATAGACGAGGGTGCTATAGCAGACGTAGGAGCAGATATTTTTGCAAGAGGTCTCTGTCTTCCAAGTGACAATAAGATGACTCCGCAGCAGCAGGATGTCATTATTGAGATCGTAAAAAGGTGCTTTGAATAATATGTATAGTAAGTTTTTTAAAAGACTATTGGATATAATATTGTCACTGCTTGTAATAATCCTCTTTTCATGGTTATACATAATAGTGGCTATTCTAGTAAAGTTTAAGCTTGGAAGCCCTGTGATATTCAAACAGCCACGTCCAGGCATGAATGAAAAGGTCTTTAATATGTACAAATTCCGTTCTATGACGGATGAAAGAGATGAAAATGGAAATCTCCTTCCAGATGATGTTAGGCTTACTGCTTTTGGAAAAAAGCTCCGTGCAACCAGTCTGGATGAACTTCCTGAGTTCTTTAATATATTAAAGGGTGACATGAGCTTTGTGGGACCCAGACCGCTTCTAGTCAAGTATCTGCCTTTGTATAATGAGGAGCAGAGACACAGACATGATGTAAGACCTGGACTTACAGGATGGGCACAGGTTAATGGAAGAAACTTGCTTAGCTGGGAAGATAAATTTGAAAAAGATGTTTATTATGTCAGAAACATTTCTTTTTTATTTGACCTAAAGATCGTGTTAAAGACTATTGCAGTAGTTTTTAGACATAATGATATTAATAGTGCTACAAATGCTACGATGGAGGCATTTATCGGTACTAAACCAAAGCAATAAAAAGGTAGAATGAAAGCAATCTAATGAAGATACTGATTCTTACAAATTATGCCAACGGATTATATTTGTTTAGAAAAGAGCTGATAGAGAATTTTCAGAAGAACGGACACGAGGTTTTCGTGTCTGTTCCTTTTGATGAAAACTGTGTCAAACTAAAAAAACTGGGTGTTACTCTGCTAGAGGCTCCACTAGAGAGGCATGGTATGAACCCTGCAAAGGACTTTAAGCTCTTTAGGCAGTATATGCGCACAATAAGGAGAGTAAGACCAGGGGTAGTTCTGACCTATACTATAAAGCCCAATATTTATGGAGCGTTGGCAGCAAGAATAAAAAAAGTCCCGTATATATGCAATGTCACAGGACTTGGACAAGCCATTGAAAGAGGCGGGATGCTGAGTAAAATACTATTAAAGCTCTACTCGGTTTCTATGAAAAAAGCCAGAAAAGTCTTTTTCCAAAATGAAAGAAACATGAAGTTCATGCAGGATAGAGGAGTTGCCACGAAAAATGCAGGTCTTTTGCCAGGGTCTGGAGTTAATCTTATAGAACACCCTCTTTCAGAATATCCTTCTGAACAGGCTGGAATTCATATTCTTGCTGTAATGAGAGTGATGAAAGATAAGGGCGTTTCAGAATACTTCGAAATGGTAAGAGCACTTAAACCAGAAAATCCCAACGTCTTTTTTGAACTCGCTGGAGAGTACGAGGAAGATGAGAGAGCTGATTTTGAGCCAGAGATAAATGACCTTGTCAAGATGAATTATCTTAAGTACTATGGGCATATTGACAATGTGCCAGATGTTATGGCTGCAAGCCATATTGTGGTTCATCCTTCTTATCATGAAGGGCTATCCAATGTGCTGCTTGAGGCTGCAGCTTGCGGCAGGCCAGTACTTGCAACAGACGTTAACGGGTGTAAAGAAACTGTAGATGTAGGAAAGAGTGGATATCTCTTTGAAGCCCGTAATTCAAAGTCTCTGATAGAAGCAGTGGAACAAATCTTATCTCTTTCAGAAGATCAGAGAAAAGAAATGGGGCTTGCCGGTCGAAGATGGGTAGAAAAACACTTTGACAGAAATATTGTAATAAATGCATATGATAAAGAAATAGAAAGAAAATGATCAGACTTTTTTATTGTCTGATCATTTTTTCTGTTGAATCTCTTATTATGATATCTGTTTCAATATAGGTTTTCTTGTAAGGAGTATGAGGGTTTGCAATCCTTGAAAGCAGAAGATCAGCTGCAGTATAGCCCATTGAACTTGAATGAATCTTTACAGTAGTAAGGCTGGGCTCAATGATGGTTGCTTCTGGTGCATTATCAAATCCGCATACTGACACGTCTCCGGGAACATTCTTCCCAAGCTGCCTTAGAGCTTTTATTGTACAAATGGCCAGGAAATCATTGGCGCAAAAGAAAACCTCTGGCATTTGACTAAGTTGGCTTATCCTGGTGGCAAGATAATTTATGTCATGATAAGGACTTGAGTCGTCGTCTAAAATACACAGGTCAGTATCTATGCTGATCCCATTATCTGTCATTGCAGAAACATATGCCTGCCATCTCTCGTAGAAGGACTGGCAATGAAATCTGTCACCCACAAAAGATATTCTTCTTTTTCCGTTTTTAATAAAAGAATCCAAAAGGCGGTAGACACTGGAAAGATTTTCCATAAAAAGTGTGTCCGCATCTAAGTTTATTCTCTGCAGGATTGGAGTATCCACAAATAGAATTGGTATATTAAGGCCACATAGGAATTTGCTGTATTGCTCAGAAAAGAGCTCAATACAAAGTATTCCTGCAATATTATCAAGTGAAATATTGGAAGGCAGGCTTAAGGATTCTATATCGTTATCCTTAATGATGTTTATGGATAGCTTATAACCCAATGAATCAATCCTGTTCTGGAAAGCCGCAAGGAGCTTTGTTCCTGAGTGAGAAGCACCGGGAAAAGAGTGCGTAAAAAGTGCAATTTCAGTTTTGCTGCCTTTAGAAGGCAAAAGAGTGCTTGATGTAGCATCAGATACATCCACCAGGCTAAACTGTTTGTAACCCATGGCTGTAGCCATCTGACAAATCTTATTTCTAGTTTCTATAGATACGCTTCCTGAGTTATTAAGTGCTCTGGAGACAGTATTTCTCGACATTCCAAGTGCATCTGCAATTTCCTGTAATGTTACTCTTTTTCCCATTCCTAATATCACCTCAATAGTTTTTTCTGCATTTCATCATAACCCGACTATTGCAATGTGTCAAATGTAACATTTTTTAAATCTCAAGTGTGCATTTTATACAAAACCAACCCCTTTAATAAGTGTATTTACACGAAAATGTGTGACATATGCACTTTATAATTGATACAAATGACACATAATGCTATATTGTACTTGTCAATATATAGTGCAAAAGCACCAAGGGAGGAATTATGGGCAGAACAAAAGCATTATTAATGATTGGCATTATTACTTTTTTAAGTATTGGATGCTCATATCAAAAAGAAGAAGTTGAACCTGCAGAGGAAATAGCAGAGGAAGAAAATTATCTTGGGGAGAGTTTTGAAGATCATGTTATATTTCCTGTATCAGTAGAGGGGCTTGTGGGCGATACAATGCCATTTTATGACAATGGTGAATACAACATTTTTTATCTGGCGGATCAAAGAGATGGCAAGCAGGGGTATCATCCATGGGGGCTGATAAAGACCGCTGACTTTACAACATACGATGACAAAGGAGTAGTCATCAACTATGGAGAAACTGTAGAAGATCAGGATATTGCGCTTGGAACAGGAAGCGTGATCAAGGATAAGGACGGCACTTATCATGCATTTTATACTGGACACAATGATATGTATGAGCCAAAAGAAGCAGTGATGCATGCTGTAAGTACAGACATGGAAAATTGGGAGAAGATTCCTGAAGATACGCTTTATGCAAATGAAAATTATTCACAAAACGATTTCAGAGATCCTTATGTCTTTTACGTAGAGGATGAAAACTGCTATTCGATGTTGGTGGCTACCAGAAAGAATAACATAGGCGTCATAGCAAGATATACTTCAGAGGATTTAAAGACTTGGGAAGATAAGGGCGTTTTCTTTGAAAATGACATGGGGACAGATTCAAATTTGGAATGCCCTACACTTCTTTCTTATAAAGGTAAGTGGTACTTATCTTTTTCAGATCAGTGGCCACACAGACTTGTTCATTACAGAATTGCGGACAGCTTTGCTGGACCTTTTGAAATACCAGAGCAGGATATTTTTGACTGCAACGGATTTTATGCAGGAAGAATGGAAACTGATGGGGAAAAGCTGTTTATTGTAGGTTGGAATGGAACCAAGAAAAAGCATACAGACAGTGAGGACTATGACTGGGGAGGAAATATGGTCACACATCAGCTTTATCAGCGAGAGGACGGAAGTCTTTTTCCTGTACTTAATGAGGATTTGGAAAAACTCTTATCCAATGAGCTAACCCTAAGGCCAGAGAAGATGACTGGTTCAGCAGAATATACTGAAACTGAGGGAAATATCTCTTTTGCAGGAGAACAATATGAGATGGCAGGATTCAAGGAACTAATGGGGAGCTATCTTGTAAAGACCACTATCAGAGACTTTGACAAGGAAGGCATGTTCGGGTTCTGCTTTGACACTAATGAAGAGAGTGTCGGAAGACTGAATATTGTGTTTAATGGCGCGAATAAGAGAATCGAGTTCTACAACGGAAGCAACATCATGGAGAGAACAGCCCAGTCTTATGTGGATTATGACATATCAGACAAGGATGAACTTGATGTATCTATGCTGATCGCAGATGGTGTGGTATGCATGTATGTCAATTATGAGATAGCTTTTACCACTAGAATGTACATGTCTCAGGGCTCAGATTTTGGCGTATTTAGTGTCAATTCGAAAGTTAGCTTTGATGGTTTAAGGGCATATAAGTAAAGAGCATTGCCATCGTATGGGAGGAAATACTTGTGGGGACAAAATTAGAAAAAATAATAAAAGTATTTTTGAAATATAAAATTGCTATAGGGGGGTCTTTTGCAATTGCTCTATTGTGTACGGCTGTTGCAGCGTTTGGGGCTCCAAAAGGGGAAATAGACAAGCCTGAAATAGTAACTATTGGGGATGAGATCATGGCCCTTGCCAGCTCCTGGCCATCTTCTTTTAATTCAGATAATTACGTGGAACCGGAATTTGTAGACGATGAAAACCGCACCAATAACGCTTTTAACGTGGCAGATTTTGGAGAACAGGGCAATAATGGATGGTTTTACAGATATGGTTCATCTCAGGATCCATCAAGATCAAAAAGAGTTGAATCTTTTGATGGAGAGAAATACTTCCAGATAGGCAAAAGTGGAATGGAGATCAAATCCAATTTCATACATACAGCAGAAGAGACTTCTCCTATACTTGAGTGGAGAGCTGCTGAAAATGGCAATATCAACATTGACCTTACCTATGTTAAGAATGTCAACAACGATAAAAACCCTATGTATCCAGATGGAGTAACTCTCTATGTGTATAAAGGAGATGAGCCTATCGGTAGATACAAGGTGGACGCAAAGACAGATAAAGAAGATGTTGTAGAGGAATCATTAAAAGATATACATGTGGATGAGCTTGAAAGTCTGTATTTTGTTGTTGACCCTAATATGAACAATGCCTATGACGGTGGTTCATTATATGTTGCTATTTCAGATGTAGACGCCAAGGGACCAAGCGCAGTTAGAGACACAGGCAGAATTGATAATAACGCATATTCCATAGATGATTTTGGAAAGCAGGGAAACAATGGCTGGACATATATGTGTGGCAAGAGTGTAAAGAGTGCCAAACTTGTATCTACAGAAAAAGATGGAGAGTACATGAATGCTACATCTCCAAATCTTTCTATTAGCCAATTCTTTATCCATCCTGCGATAAATGATGCAGCAATGCTATGCTGGCAGCCTGCAATTGATGGGGCAGTTGAAGTAAGAGGAACCTATGCCAAGTTTGAGCAAAACGATGGCAATCCTGACTGGCCAGATGGAGTTACTGTTTCAGTATATAAAAATCAGGAAAAACTCTTTTCACAGAAAGTATCAGCACCTAAAAAGGGGAAGAACGAGATTTCTTTTAGAGAAAAGAATGTAAGTGTAAAAACCACTGACAGATTGTACTTTGTTGTAGAAGCTGGAGGAAATGCATCATATGATGGAGGAGCGTTTGATATAGCAATTCTGGATAGAACAAATGCGACTACAGAAAAAGACATTCTGATTCCGGGAAATGAAACCAGAGAAAACTATGCTGATGTAAAGTATGATTTTGGAAAACAGGGAGAAAATGGCTGGTTTTATCAGGAGGGCTATGGAGATGACCCTAATGATGTTTGCAACATGCGTGTATTCGACGACAAGGAGTACAGATACTTTGACAGCAGCTATCTTGAGATAAAAAGCGACTTTGTGAATCCGGGAAAAGGCAAGTCTGCAGTTATAAAGTGGAAAGTAGCAAAGACAGGAACTATCAAGTTAAATGCATCATATACAAAGTATAAAAACGAAGATAAAAATCCCAGCTGGCCTGATGGAACAAAGGTTACACTCTATCATAACGACGAAGTGCTTAAGCAGGAAGAATTCGCGGCAGATACCAAGCAGGAAATAACAAAGCGAATGGACGTTGAGTCTTTAAATGTCAAAAAAGATGACTGCATAACTATGGTGATAAATGGAAAGACTAATAACGCCTATGATGCAGGAAAATACGAGTTTTCCATTTTTGACCTTACAGATGCAAAAACAGAAAATGATATTTCAATAAATGATTGCGAGACAAGACAGAACTTTGCTGACGTTAAGTATGATTTTGGCGATCAGGGCAAGAATGGCTGGTTCTACCAGGAAAGTGTAGGAGATGCGCCCTTTGTTGCCTATAACATGAAAAATTATAGCACTGAGGAAGAAAGATATGTGGACTCAAGAGACCTGGAGATCAAGAGAGATTTTGTAAATCCTGGAAAAGGAAAATCTGCCGTCATAAAGTGGAAAGTCGCTCAGGATGGAGTCATTAAGATTGATGCTTCCTACACTAAGCTAAAAAACGAAGACAAAAATCCAAGCTGGCCCGATGGAACAAGGGTGACACTTTATCATAACGATATAATCCTTGTTCAGCAGGAATTTGCTGCGGAAACTACTGAAATCACGAAAAGACTAGATGTAGCAGGAGTTGATGTCTATAAGGATGACTATATTTCAATGGTCATCAATTGCAAGGATAATAATGCCTATGACGCAGGCTTGTATGAATTCTCGATAAAAGGTCTGTCTCCTCTTACAGGTGAAACAGAAAAGGATGTAATAAACTGGGAGAAGGAGCGCACTAATAACGCCTCTATTCAGGAGAATTTTGGAAAACAGGGAGAAAATGGCTGGTGCTACCAGTCGGGCTATTATCAGGACCCGGGTTTTGCAGTGAATGTAGAGCGCCTTGAGGAAAACGGAGAGAAGTATGCTACCCTGGATGGAATAGAGATAAAGCGCGATTTCATCATGCCAGCCAACAAGGGGAGATCTGCTAATGTGAAGTGGGTTGCGGCCAAGGAAGGAAAAATAGATATCTATGCAACTTACACTAAGCTTTTAAATGAGGATAAGAATCCTGACTGGCCTGACGGAGTGACAGTGTATCTTTATAAAAACAAGGACGTACTTAAAAAAGAGGATTTTGCACCTTTGACCAGTGAAAAAGTCACTAAAGACTTAACAGTAAAAGGCCTGGATGTTCGTCCAGGAGATTGCATTACTCTGTTAGTAGATGGTAAGGAAAATACTGCCTATGATGGGGGCAATTTCACTTTTGTCATTGAAGATGCTGAACTTAGAACGCAAAAAATGGTAAATGAAAGTGGCAGAAACTATGCTAATCTTGCCTATGACTTTGGAGATCAGGGAAGCAACGGATGGTATTACCTTGAAGGAAGGAGCATAGACAGAGCAGAGGTTCTTTCAAAAAAGACTGATGACGGAACAGGATATGTTTCAAGAAAGGCTAAAGGACTCGAAGTAAAGAAGGATTTTGTCCAGCCTAGATTAAATGCAGATGCAATGTATAAATGGGTAGTTGCATCCGATGGATATATAGACGTAAGCGGACAGTATGTGAAATTTGGACATAACGATCCAAATGCAAGTTGGCCAGATGGAGTTACAATACAAGTTTTCCACAATAATACAAGGCTTTATAACGATACGTGTGGCGTATCTAAGGGAGAAGGAAACGATAATTCAAAAGAAATTGCTATTGAAAGATTACCTGTAAAGAAAGGCGATATCCTGACATTTGATATAGGATGCAACAAGAATAACGCCTGGGATGGCGGAAGGCTTGAAATTGATATTGCTGATTCTGATGGAATCAGGGTAGATGTTGGGGAGGCAGAAAGAAAAAATAATACAACTCTTGGAAATCTTGAAACATTTAAGCAGGGTCAGGATGGATGGTGGTTCCTGGAAGGAAAAGACGTAAACAGTGCAAGAGTACTAGTTTATACAAATGAGGATAAAACAGCATTCATATCACCTTCTAATAGAAATCTTGAGATCAAAAAAGATTTTGTTCATCCAGGAGAAAAGAAAGATGCAATATATCAATGGGTTGTATATGAGGATGGTAAGATAGATATCCTTTCAGATTTCACAAAATTTGGCCATAATGATGCAAACCCAGATTATCCTGACGGAGTTTTGGTTACAGTTCTTTTGAATGAAGAAGTTCTCGAACAGAAGGATGTAGAAGCATTCCAGGGAGATAGTAATGATAATAAAGTTGAGATCATGCTCACAAAGCTGGATGTAAAAAGAGGAGACAAGCTATCCTTTGTAATAGGTTCTAAGGGCAATACAGCTTATGATGCCGGAAGACTTTCTGTGAATATTTATGAGTCAAAAGATAAGCCTGAGGGCGAGGATGAGCGAGAAAACCGTACAAATCTGTATGAGGCATTTGGTCAGCAGGGAGAAAACGGCTGGCACTATGGAATGTGCGACTGGGATGGCAAGAATTTTGAAGAGTTGTCCTATGACCCAGATAACGACAGATATTACAATAATGGCAAGCCAGAGCTTAAAAGAGATTTTGTAGAACCTGGAAATGGCAGAAATGCAGCATATAGCTGGCAGGTGGCACAGACCGGCAAGATCAAGGTTTATGGCAGCTACACCAAGTTTGCCAACAATGAAGATCCATATGCAAATGGAGTCTGCATGAGAATTTTTGTAAACGGTGAGGAAAAGAAATGGATTGGCGGAGACATCCAGGGCAATTATGACTCAGAAAAAGAGATACCATTCTATGAGGAGTACGTTGTCCATGAAGGAGACATCGTTATGTTTGCGATTGATCCTGATGGTAACGACAGCTATGACGGAGGAAGACTTGCTGTAACAATTGAACCAGTAGAGTAAACAACTGTAAGCCGGCTATTATCATGAGATTTAAAAATGATAGTAGCCGGCTTATAAGTTATAATTTGCTCAGTTTGACATGCGTAGTATAATAACTATGTATGTAAATTTTTGAAAAAAGAACATGATTAGTGTGGAGGAAACACAATGAGTTTATATGAGAAGCTCCTTTCAGGAGAGGAGAAACTTTCACTTGTAGGACTTGGCTACGTTGGTATGCCAATCGCTGTAGCATATGCCAAGAAGATTAAGGTAGTAGGCTATGATTTCAATGCTGCCAAGGTTCAGCTTTATAAAAACGGAATCGATCCAACAAGAGAAGTTGGTAATGATGCTATCAAGGAGACAACAGTTGAGTTCACTGCAGATCCAGAGAAGCTCCGCGAGTGTAAGTTCCACGTAGTTGCGGTTCCAACACCAGTTAATGATGATCATACACCAGATCTTACACCTGTTGAGGGTGCCAGCCGTACACTTGGTAAGTACCTTACAAAGGGTTCAATCGTAGTATATGAATCAACAGTATATCCTGGAGTAACAGAGGATATCTGCGTTCCTATCCTTGAAGAAGAGTCAGGCCTTAAGTGCGGTGTAGACTTCAAGGTAGGATATTCACCAGAGCGTATCAACCCAGGTGACAAGGTTCACAGACTTGATACAATCACCAAGATCGTTTCAGGTATGGATGAGGAAACACTTGAAGAAATTGCAAACGTATATAGCCTCGTAGCTCTTGCAGGCGTATACAAGGCTCAGTCCATTAAGGTTGCTGAGGCTGCCAAGGTTATCGAGAACTCACAGCGTGATATCAACATCGCATTCATGAACGAGCTTTCAATGATCTTCAACAAGATGGGAATCGATACCAAGAGCGTCCTTGAGGCAGCAGGTACAAAGTGGAACTTCCTTAACTTCCGTCCAGGTCTTGTTGGTGGACACTGTATTGGTGTTGACCCATATTACCTCACATACAAGGCTGAGGAACTTGGTTATCACTCACAGATCATTCTCTCAGGCCGTCGTATCAACGATGACATGGGCAAATATATAGCAGAGTCAGCAGTTAAGCGTCTTATTGCCAATGACATTCCTGTCAAGAACGCTAAGGTTGCAATCCTTGGATTTACCTTCAAGGAGAACTGCCCAGATACACGTAATACTAAGATTATTGATATCTACAATGAACTTGGCGAGTACGGCATTACACCTATAGTTGTAGACCCACAGGCTGATGCAGACGAGGCTAAGAAACTTTATGGCATAGAGTTTGACTCTATGGATGCTGTCAAGGATATGGATGCTGTTATCATGGCTGTAGCTCACGATGATTTCAAGGCATACAAGCCAGCTGACATTGCAAAGTTCTTCAATGCCAACCACAGCACTAAGGTATTTATGGACCTTAAGGGTATTTACAATCTTGAAGACTACAAAGCGCCAGAGTTTGATTACTGGCGCCTATAAGGAGATATAAAATGGGATTTAGAGATTTAAAATTCCCTGCAGATTCAGTTTTTCTTGTAACTGGTGGAGCAGGATTTATCGGTTCAAATATTTGTGAAGCACTTCTTGATATGGGCTATACAGTAAGATGTATGGATAACCTTTCTACTGGCCATATCGAGAATATACAGCCATTTATGAGTAATCCTAAGTTTACTTTCCTTGAGAAGGACATCAGAGACCTTGATGCCTGCATGGAAGGAGCTAAGGGCGTAGATTATGTTCTTAACGAAGCTGCCTGGGGAAGTGTACCTAGGAGTATTGAGATGCCTCTTTTATACGAGGAGATCAATATCAGGGGAACACTTAATATGATGGAAGCTTCCAGACAGAATGGTGTCAAGAAGTTCGTTTATGCTTCAAGCTCATCTGTTTATGGTGATTCAACAACTCTTCCTAAAAAGGAAGGACAGGAGGGAAATGTCCTTTCTCCTTATGCTCTTACCAAGAAGACAGACGAAGAGTATGGTAAGCTTTACAAAAAGCTCTATGGACTTGATACCTATGGACTTAGATACTTCAATGTATTTGGAAGAAGACAGGATCCAAATGGCGCATATGCTGCTGTTATCCCTAAGTTCCTTCGCCAGCTTATGAATGGCGAGACACCAACTATCAATGGTGATGGTAAGCAGTCAAGAGACTTTACTTATGTTGATAACGTAATCGAGGGTAACCTTCGTGCGTGTCTTGCTTCTTCTGAGGCAGCAGGCGAGGCTTATAACATTGGAGCAGGCGGAAGAGAATTCCTTATTGATGTTTATCATCACTTAACAGATGCTCTTGGAATGGACGTTGAGCCTGTTTTTGGACCGCCACGTGCAGGTGATATCAGAGATTCAAATGCTGATATTTCTAAGGCTAGACAGAATCTTGGTTATGATCCTTCTTATGATTTTAAGGCTGGTATCGAGCTTGCTATAGAGTGGTATAAAGAGAACCTATGAAAATAACAATCAGAATTGACGACATCACACCAGAAATGGATTTTAAAAAGTTCGAAAGATTTAAAGCCATTTTGGATAAATACGACATTAAGCCGCTAATAGGTGTGGTGCCAGACAATAAAGATAAAAAGCTAAGGAAATGCGAGCCAAGAGCTGATTTCTGGGAGTACATAAAAAATCTCCAGAATCAGGGATGGATAGTGGCTATGCATGGTTACAATCATGTATATAACACTAGAAAATCTGGTATGTTCCCGATAAGCGATAAATCTGAATTTGCCGGCCTTTCTTATCAGAGGCAGGATGAAATGATAAGAGAGGGAAAGAGGATTTTCAGAAAGCACGGTATTAATACCGACTTTTTTATGGCTCCATCTCATTCCTACGATAAATATACTTTAAAGGCCCTCAGGACCAATGGCTTTCACAGGGTTTCAGATGGCTTTGGTGATGGACCTTATGAATTGGATGGTATGACATTTTACCCTGTTGCCATCAGTAAGAGCAGAGCCCTTGCCAGCAAGGAAGATGGAATAGTCACCTTTGTTTATCATATTGGGGCTATGACAAACAGGGATTTAGATGCCTTTGAGAAGCTTTTTGAAAAGGGAGACATAGTTTCTTTTGACGAGTATGATAAGTATGAGACAAGACTTAGAACGCTCAAGGAGGAAACTTGGGAATATATGACAGCCAGAGCCAAGTATTATGCGGTATACTTAAGAAGAAATCTGGCAAAAAAGTGAAACACATATAGGGTGAACTTGTATGGAATACGGGTATGGACAAATACGAATACTCCACGTATTAGGGGGACTTGGTGTTGGTGGAGCAGAATGTCGTATCATTGATCTTTATCGCAATATGGATAGGGACAAGATACAGTTTGATTTCCTAGTACATTATTCTCCAGAAAAAACAGGTAAAAAGAGTCCGACTTCTGATGAACTGATGGCAGTGAGGGAGCCGGACTATTTTGATAATAGCGTAAAAAAGCTTGGTGGCAGGATTTTTTGCGTCCCTAAATTCGTGGGAACAAATATGGCTGAATATAAGGCTGCTCTTAAGCGACTATTCAAGGAACACCAGGGAGAATGGAAGTTTGTGCAGGGACATTTGACAGGCACAGCTGCTATTTATCTTCCTATAGCTAAGAGAAGCGGAGTGCCAGTCTGCATAGCACATGCCAGAGTTGCTGGTGGTGATGAGGGAGTTAAAGGCCTTGCTAAAAGACTTTTTAGAGCCCCTCTTCATAGAGAAGGTGTAGCAGATTATAATTTTGCCTGCTCCAGAGAGGCTGGTATAGCAGTTTTTGGCAAGGAAATGGTAGATGCAGGTAATGTAAGGATAATTCCGAACGCCATAGACCTAAAGAGATTTGCCTATAACGAAGAGACCAGAAACAAGATAAGGAAAGAACTTGGAGTTAGTAGCGCCATTGTTATAGGCCATGTTGGAAGCTTTAGATATGCCAAGAACCATGAGTTTTTGCTAAATGTCTTTGCTCAGGTCTGCAGGCTTCTCGACAATGATGACCTTAATCAGTACAGCATGCTCCATGGGCTGAGAATAAGACTTCTTATGTTGGGCAAGGGCCCGCTTATGGACGATATGAGGAAACTTGCTGACAAGCTTCACATCTATGACAGATGTATATTCGCGGGCAATAAGAGTAATGCCAGCGAGTATTATCAGGCAATGGATTATTTTTGCTTCCCCTCAAGATACGAGGGACTTCCGGGAAGCGTAGTAGAGGCCCAGGCAGCAGGACTTCAGTGCCTTGTATCTGATACGGTAACACCTGAAGTTAATGTAACAGAACTGGTTTCCATGCGTAGCATAAACTCAGAGCCAAGAGACTGGGCAAGAAAGATCCTTGATGATCTTATGCTGCATGAGGACTATCATAGCGATGTCCTTCAGGAAGAAATCAAGCTTAACAGGACACTTACTGCAATTGCGGGCGAGAGAGCTGAGAGCATTTTTGAGCCAGAAGATATGCCCGACCTGGAACTTCTTGATAAAGATACCGGATTCGATGATGGTATTGCTCTTAAGAAATCAAGAGGAGATATGCACAGGGCGATAGAGTATTCAATTGGTGACAGGTCACAGTCATCAGTCTATATACTGAGTAAATTACGGGCTGCCGGCTTTGATGTTAAGGCTCAGGCCAGACTATTGGGCTTCTTTTATGAAAGTGGTCACTTTTGAGTATAAACAATATTTTAAGAGGTTTGAATAATGCATTATAAGGTTGTTGTGTTTGGAGTTAAGGATACTTCAGAGAATATCATAGAGTTTATAAGACAGGAGTTATGTCCGGTAGATCTTATAATCACAATTGCTCCCAAGGTACTTGAGCACAATCAGGTATCAGGCTTTAAGGGACTTAGGCATTTTACTGATGATTATGGAATCCCGGTTTTTGAGGCGGACAGCTATTTTCTAAATGACGACAGAACTAAAAAGTTCATTTCTGAAAATACCTTTGATCTTGGAATAGTAATGGGATGGCAGAGGCTTGTTCCCAAGGAAGTACTTGATGCCTTTAAGGCAGGCATTTACGGATTTCATGGAAATTGTGGATATCTTCCATTTGGAAGAGGAAGATCACCCCTTAACTGGTCGATCATTCTGGGAGATAGCAGATTTAATCTAAATCTTTTCAGATATGATGAGCATGCAGACAGTCCAAATGTTTTTGCAACAGAAATGTTTCAGATAAATGAACACGATGATATCAGATCAGCTCAGTACAAGAATATGATATGTTCCAAGAATCTTATCAGAAAGCTTGTGACAACCTATATGGAAAAGGGTGAGATACCTATTCGTACTGATTCAAAGGATTACGATTCATGGTACAATAAACGTACAGCGGCAGACGGAAAAATAGATTTTAAAGACAGAACCAGAAATATTTACAATCTGATCCGCGGCGTTGCAGCGCCTTTCCCAGGAGCATTTTGCTATGCAGATAAAGAGGATGATGAGCACAAAGTTACAATTTGGGAGGCACATCCTTTTGATGAAATGATGGATTTCTCGGGCTATGCCCCAGGAGAAATCATCGATGTGTTTGACAATAAGCCAATTGTTAGAACTGTTGATGGATCAATCAGAATAGACAGATACGAAAGTGAAGTAACATTGACTTCAAAGATGCTACTTATATAAACAGAGTTCAAAAAACAAAAAGCAGGAGCTATCAATGTTTTCATATAACGATTATAGAGAAATAATAAAAGCAGTTAAGGACACAGGCCTTAATGCTACTTATGAGGAAGCACTTGAAAGAGATTCTTTCATCATAATGCGCCATGATGTGGAATATTCAGTAGAAAGAGCATACGCCCTTTCCAAGGTTGAAGAGAGTATGGATTTCAGGTCTACATTCTTTTTCCAGTGGACCAATAATTCCTATAACATTCTCTCCAGAAAAAATAGAGACATCCTCACAGACATGCATGAGAGAGGACAGAACATCGGCCTTCATTTCGCTCTTAATGGCATGACAGATATGCAGCTTGTAAGAGAGAGAATCAAGCAGGAAATTGATATGCTCAGCAATATGCTGGGATTTAAGATAAATTCTTTTTCAATTCACAGGCCATCACCAGATGTTCTTGCGGAGAATATCAAGATTCCAGGAATTATAAATGCTTATCAGGACGAGTTTTTCTCTTTTGATCCAAAGGCTACGCCTGAATCCAAGCTTGAAGTTAAGTATATGTCTGATGCTAACCACATTTGGAGATATGGCTATCCTGATGCAGAGTCCATGGCAGGACACAAGAAGATTCAGATCCTGACACATCCTTTTGCCTGGACCAAGGCAGGATATGACAATCTTGAAAATTACAAGACTCTTGTAAATGAGAAATATGTAGAACTTATAGATTCCATTGACAATGAGTGCAAAGATTTTGGGCCACTTCGCGACAATTTTGACAAGATCCCTTTTGATGAGTATGGTCTGTAAAAGACTTTGGAGCTAAATGCCTGATGTGCGGAATATGCGGCTATATATCTAAAAAAAGAATAATGGAAGATGAACTCAGGATCATGAATGATACGATGTATCATCGCGGTCCTAATGATAGTGGGATTGCTATCTATGAAGGAACAGATGGCTATAGCATCGGTTTTGCCCATAGACGACTTTCGATTCTTGATCTGTCACCGCTAGGACATCAGCCTATGCACTCAGCAAACGGCAGGGTCTCAATTGTATTTAATGGCGAAATTTATAATTTCCTTGAACTCAAGGAAGAACTAAAAGAATATCCCTATAAATCTACCTGTGATACAGAGGTCATCCTGGCGGCCTACATGAAATGGGGCATTGGAATGGTTGATCACATTCATGGCATGTTTGCTATTGCCCTATATGACAGGGAAACTCAGGATGTTTTCCTTATAAGAGACAGGATTGGCAAAAAACCTTTATTTTATTGGGTAGATGATGGTAATATCGTTTTTGGCTCTGAGCTTAAGCCTATTATGAAGTGTCCTGGCTTTAAGAGTGAGATCAGAACGCAACTGCTTCCAAGATATCTTTATAATCAGTACATTGCTGCTCCGGATACTATTTTTAAGGATGTCTACAAACTTGAACCTGGTAGCATTTTAAGATTTAGAAACGGCAATATCAGTAAATGGAAATACTGGGATATCAAGGAAGTCTACAAGAAAGAAAGTCAGAATCAGATAATCAGCTATGAGGAGGCCAAGGAAGGGCTCAAACAGCGCCTTAGAAATTCTGTGGCTGGTAGAATGATAGCGGATGTTCCAATAGGAACCTTTCTTTCCGGCGGATATGACTCATCTCTTGTTACAGCTATTGCTCAGGAAATGTCTGATAAGCCTGTTAAAACTTTCTGTATTGGTTTTGATGTGCCCAAGTACAATGAAGCTGAGTATGCCAAGGAGGTTGCGAAATACCTGGGATGTGAACATACAGAGTTGTACTGTACAGAAAAAGAGATGTTTGATCTGGTCAAGAGTATCCCTCAGTATTATGATGAACCTTTTGCAGATAAATCTCAGATTCCGTCAATGCTGGTCAGTAAGCTTGCTAAAAAGGATGTTACGGTTGCTCTTTCAGGAGATGGAGGAGATGAGTTCTTTTGCGGATATAATGTTTATGAATATGTCAGAAAGGCTCAGCTACTAGATGTTCCAGGTGCTATGGTAAGTACCCTGGGAAAGATTCCGATTCCAGGTGGAAGGCTCATTGACAGAATGCCTTTTGGAGTAAGAGTGGTTGCAGGAAACAGAAATCCTGAGACCAAGACACAGCTCATATCTGAGGCATATGTCAAGGCTTCACATGCTTTTATCACAGGGCAAGAGAGTCTGGACAGGCCAATGACAGCAGAGCAGTATCTTTCGACTGACTATAATATGAAGGACAATATGGCACCTGTCCTATATCCGATGGAGACCTTGTATCAGGTGGATAATTTCCAAACAAGGCGAATGCTTCTAGATATGGAGACCTATCTTCCAGAGGACATTTTGGTTAAGATGGACAGAGCATCCATGAAGTATTCCTTAGAAAACCGGTGCCCGATCATGGATACAGCTGTGATGGAGTATTCCTTCAGAATTCCTCACAGATTTAAGTATTATAAAGGTGATAAAAAGCATATCCTGAAAGATATTGCTTATGACTATATACCAAAAGAGCTGCTTGAAAGGCCCAAGACCGGATTTGGTGTTCCTATGGACCAATGGCTCAGAGGCCCCTTAAAGGAACAGCTTCTTGACTATAGCAGTACTTCTTTTTTAAAGAAGCAGGGGATATTTGATCCGGAATATGTATCAAGATTTATCAACAACTATGTTGTTACAGGAGATGCAGGTGACACAACCGGTGCTAATTTCAGCAAGATTGCCTGGTCTTTCTACATATTCCAGCAATGGTACAATTATTACATTGGTTAAAACCGTGTTGTGTAATGATATTAGATAATTATATTTAAGGAGATTTTTAAAATGACAAGAGAAGAAGTTTTTGAGAGATTAAATGAGATTTTCAGAGATGTTTTTGATGATGAGAGCATCACTGTAGAAGAAGAGACAACAGCTGATGATATTGAGGATTGGGATTCACTTGAGCATATCAATCTTGTAAATGCCATTGAGGATGAGTTTGATATTAAGTTTGATATGGGACAGATTGTAACCATGAAAAACGTAGGCGAGATGGTAGATATCATTCTTGAAAAGCTTGATTGAGGTTTTTAGTGAACGAGTATAGATTTGAGGAAATAATATCCAAAGAAGAAGATAAAAAAGAATACACAAAGGCTGAGTTTAGTACCACAGTCACAGCTGAGATGATGCAGAAATTCTATGAGATTTCAGGAGATGACAATCCTCTTCACATGGATGAGGCTTTTGCAAAAGAGCAGGGATTTGATTCAAGAGTTGTCTATGGAATGCTTACAGCATCATTCTACTCAAGGCTTGCAGGAGTATACCTGCCTGGAAAGTTCTGCCTTTTGCATTCGGTGGAATCGTCCTTTAAAAATCCTGTATTTATAGGAGACACTCTTACGGTGGCAGGATATGTCAAGGAAAAGCATGAGGCAACAAGAACTATCGATATTGTAGCAACAATTACAAATCAGGACGGCAAAAAGGTCAGCAAGGCTAAAATTCTAGCGGGGTTCCTTAAATGAAAAGTGGTAAGACTTTTTTGATATTAGGTGCTTCCTCAGACTTGGGAGTAGCACTACTTAAGAGATTAAATGAAGAGTATACAGACAGCTCTTTTGTTCTGCATTACCATTCAAGTGATGAGGCTCTTAAGAAGATAGAATTCAAAAACAATAATAAGGGCATTACACTGAAGGCTGATTTTTCTGATGAAAAAGAGGTTCAGGCTTTTATTTCTGCTATAGAGGAGAGGGAACTTATTCCAACTCATGTCGTGCATCTTCCTGCATCCAAGCTTGTATATACAAGGCTCAAAGATTTTGACAGATATAGAATTGACAGAAATGTCAGGATTCAGGTGTATTCTTTTGTTGAGATCATGAAGGCCTTTCTCCCTGCCATGGTAAAGAGGAAAGATCATAACAAAGTAGTTGTAGCTCTTTCAAGCGTTGTTACAGGACAACCTCAGAAATCAATGCTGGAGTATACTGCAGTAAAATCAATGCTGCTTGGAGTTGTAAGGCAGCTTGCAGCAGATAATGCTGGCAAGAAGATAAACATAAATGCTATTTCCCCATCCATGATAGAGACCAAGCTCCTTAGTGAGATAGACCCTAAGATTGTGGCTCTTGCAGCGGAGGGTAGCAATGAAAAGAGAAATGCCACAGTAGATGACATAGTACCTGGAATCTGCTTCCTGCTATCTGATGACAGTAATTATCTAAGCGGAGTAAATCTTAATCTGAGTAACGGAAATGTAATATTATAATAATACTTTTGAGGAAAAGAAAATGTCTGATAAGGAAAAGACATTAAAACCCCATATAGCAATGTATATAGGTTCTCTTAATAAAGGGGGAGCCGAGCGAGTCATGGCTAATCTCGCCGTGTATTTTTTTGAACAGGGATACAGGGTGACGCTTGTGACTACGTATCTTGCAAGGGATGAATATGAGGTCAAGCATGCTGCCTGGAAAGCGGTTCCTGCAGGTGCTGACGGAGCCGTACTTGTCTCTGATATGGAGGAAAAACCAGTATGGGTTGATCCAAGCGGTGGAGAGAAGGATGGAATCCAAAGAGTCTTTTCTGCTCTTTTAAAGGATGAGCAGGAGGGACGAATCAAGAACTTCACAAAGAGAAAAGAAAAGCTAAGAAAAATCTGGAGGCAGTTAAAGCCAGATCTGGTTCTTAGCTTTCTTGGTAAAAACAACATCATGGCTCTTTCTACTGCCACAAGAGAGGGTATCAAGGTGGTGGTATCTGTAAGGGCAGATCCTGAAATGGAATATAATACCAAGGCTCTCAAGGCGGGAATGCTTGCTACCTTTGGCAAGGCAGCAGGAGTGGTTGTACAGTCAACCGGGGCAAGGAATTATTTTCCTTTATTTATAAGAAGAAAATGCACTATCTTACCCAATGCTTTAAATCCTGCATTTATCAGAAAAAGATATGTTGGAGACCGTGAGAAGTCAGTTGTTATGGTGGGACGCCTTGATGAAAACAAGGATCAGGCCCTTGTCATGAGGTGCTTTGCTGAAATAACCAAAGATAAATTCAAGGACTACAAGCTACTTCTATACGGGGATGGGCCAGACAGGCAGAAACTTCAGAGACTATCTATCAGTCTTGGACTTGAGGAAAAATGTGAGTTTGCAGGAAGTGTCAAGCACGTAGCTGAGCACATAGAAAAGGCAAGTCTGTTTATTCTGGCTTCAAGGCAGGAGGGAATGCCCAATGCCCTTATAGAAGCAATGTCACTGGGACTTCCATGTATTTCAACCGACTGTCCCTGCGGCGGACCAAGAGATTTGATTATTAATAATGAAAATGGTATCCTTGTGCCTGTTTCAGATGAAAAAAGCATGAAGGAAGCGATGATAAAGATTTTGTCTGACCATGAATTTGCTGAGAAAATTGGCACTTCTGCCACGAAGGTTCAGGATTTCTATAAACCAGAGATTACAAACCTTAAGTGGAAAAGATATCTCGACAAGATTATTTTTGAATAAATACTGATAAGGAATTGCAAAACATGAAGGAACTTGAATACCCTTTTGATGGCAATTACATAATGAAAAAAAAGAGGTCCATAAAGAAGGAACTTCTTGCGGATGGAAGTAGCCGTATTAAGAAGAAGATAGCCGTTCTTGGAGGCTCTACCACGTCTGATATTGTTAAGGTCATGGAGCTCTTTTTGCTCAACTATGGAATAGAACCTGTTTTCTATGAGTCTGAGTATGGCCAGTACTGGCAGGATGCAATGTTTCCCGGAGAGGAATTATCTTCCTTTAATCCTGATATTATCTACATCCATACCAGTAACCGCAATATAAAGGATTATCCAGGCATGGGAGATACAGTAGCTCAGGTAGATGAGCTTGTGGATAACACGTACAGACATTTTGAGGCCATGTGGAATAAGCTTCATGAACTGTATCACTGTCCTATTATCCAGAATAATTTTGAGGCTCCTTTTTACAGGCTTCTTGGCAATAGAGATGTTTACGATATCCATGGAAGGCTGTCTTTTATAAACAGGCTTAATGACAGGTTTTATGAGTTTGCAAGAAATAATACCCTTGGAGAAGGCAGCTTTTTTATCAGCGATATAAACTATATCTCCAGCTGCTATGGCCTTGATAGCTGGTCAGATCCCCAGGCCTGGCATATGTACAAATATGCATGCTGTATTCCTGCCATTCCAACCTGGAGCTTTAACGTAGCTAATATCATAAAGTCGATTTATGGCAAGAATAAAAAGGGCCTTGTTCTTGATCTGGACAACACTCTTTGGGGCGGAATTGTCGGAGATGACGGAGTTGACGGCATTGAGATAGGCCAGGAGACAAATCTTGGCCAGGTTTATGCTGAATTTCAGGACTATATTAAGAGCCACAAGGATCTTGGAATAGTTCTGGCTGTAGATTCCAAGAATGAAGAAGAAAATGCAATAGCAGGCCTTGAGCATCCTGATGCGCCTTTAAAGCCAGATGATTTTGTTGCAATAAAGGCTAACTGGGAACCTAAGAGCGAGAATATGAAGAAGATAGCTTCAGAGTTATCTCTTTTGCCTGAGTCTTTAGTATTTGTTGATGATAATCCTGCTGAGCGTGAGATTGTAAGAGGACAGATTCCTGGCGTTTGTGCTCCTGAGCTAGACGCGCCTGAGCATTACATCAGACTCATAGATCACAGCGCCTTCTTTGAGGCTACATCTATTTCAGAAGATGATATGAAGAGAAATGAGATGTATATGGCCAACAAAAAGAGAGCTGCCCTGGAAGAGAGTTTTGCTGACTACAGCGATTACTTGAGGTCTCTTGAGATGGAGGCTGTCATAAAGCCCTTTGAAAAGATGTACATGCCTCGAATTGCTCAGCTTACCAATAAGAGCAATCAGTTCAACCTTACTACCAGGAGATATTCCCAGAGTGACATTGAAGAGGCAGCAGGTGATAAGCGCAATATCACTCTTTATGGAAGACTTAAAGATAAATTTGGTGACAATGGAATAGTAGCTTTAACAGCGGGTCATGTGGATGGAGATGAGCTCCATATCGATCTGTGGCTCATGAGTTGTCGTGTGCTTAAGCGTGATATGGAGTTTGCCATGATGGATAGTCTGGTAAAGACAGCTCTTTTGCGCAAAGTTAAGACTATTTACGGATACTATTATCCAACTGCCAAGAACAAGATGGTCAGGGATTTTTATCTGCTTCAGGGATTTGAAAAGATATCTGAAGATGAAGAAGGAAATGCAACTTTCAGACTTGATATTTCTGGTGGCTATGAGAACCAGAATCATGTCATTACAGTTGTAGAGGAATAAAAAGTATGTGCGGAATCGCAGGATTATTGCAGTTTAAAAAGGATGCCAGAAGTAATATCCAGAAGATGAATGAAAGAATGATTCACAGGGGACCAGATGACGATGGCATCTATATAAGTGAAGACGGTAAAGTGGCGCTTGGACACAGGCGCCTTTCAATCGTAGACCTTTCTAAAAATGGCGCTCAGCCCTTTATATCACAAAGTGGAAAGAGTGTAATGGTCTACAATGGAGAAATCTACAACCACAAGGAAATAAGGGATAAGCTCCTTGAAGATAAGGCAGTTACTGGGTTTAAGAGTACTTCTGATACGGAAACTCTGATTGAAGCTATTGAGTTTTATGGTATCAGTAAGGCTCTTACTATGTGCAAGGGAATGTTTGGTATTGCATTCTATGATATCCAGAATAATACTGTGACTTTGGCCAGGGACAGAGTTGGCGAAAAGCCTTTGTACTATGGCACAGTAGGAGGCTCTTTTGCCTTTGCATCTGATCTGGGGTGCCTTAGGGTAATTGACGGATTTGATAACGAGATAAATACAAAGGTTTTAAACATATATTTTACAGAGGGGTATATTCCTGCTCCTTATTCAATCTATCAGGATATCTACAAGTTAGAGCCTGGAACCTTTATGACTGTCGACGTGGATACGCTTAAGACCGAAGTTCATACCTATTGGTCTATGAAGGAAGCTGCCAAAAAGGGCCAGAGCAATCTCTTTACAGGAACAAGGCAGGAAGCTGCCCAGGAACTTGAGAGACTTTTAAAGAATTCAATAAAGGGCCAGATGGTGGCTGATGTTCCGGTTGGAGCTTTTCTTTCTGCTGGAATAGATTCAAGTACTACGGTTGCTCTTATGCAGTCGTTGGAGCCAGGCAAGGTCAAGACCTTCACTATTGGTATGGAAGACCCGAAATATAACGAAGCTGTTTATGCCAAAGAAATTGCGCAGCACCTTGGGACTGAGCACACAGAGCTCTATATAACAGAGGCTGATGCCAAGGCAGTGATCCCAAAGCTTTCGAGTATGTTTGCTGAGCCTTTTGCTGATTCCTCACAGATTCCTACATATCTTGTGAGTAAGATGACAAGGGAGCATGTGACAGTTTCTCTTTCTGGAGATGGCGGAGATGAGTTGTTCTGCGGCTATAATTCATATGCTTCCATAGACAGGATCTGGGGCAAGATGAAAAATGTGCCTTATTTTATCAGAAAACCTGCTAGCAGCCTGATCCTTAACAGCCCTCTTTCCAAAAAAGAAATTCTTAGAGTAAAGGGCACACTTTTAGGGGCTAAGGGGCCAGTGTCCCTTCACAGGACAGAACATGAGACTGACCCTATCATACGTAGGATTGCGCTGGAGGAGAGTACTCTGCCTTATAAGCTTACAGAGCTTCCTGAGCATTTCCTTGGAGAAACAAATCATGAGTGTATGCTTGCGGACATGGTTCTGTATCATCCTGATGACATTCTGGTAAAGGTTGACAGGACAGCGATGGCGGTTTCTCTTGAGACAAGAGTCCCTATGCTGGACAGAGATGTAGTGGAATTTGCATGGAGCCTTCCGATAGAGTATCTTAGAGAAGGCAAAATTGGTAAAATGGTCTTGAGGGATGTATTATACAAGTATATTCCAAGGGAGATGATGGAAAGACCCAAGAAGGGATTTTCTATTCCGATAGACAAATGGCTTCTTGAGCCCGAGCTTCGCTCTTGGGCGGAAGGCCTTATAGATAAAGATAAACTGCGCAGGCAGGGTATCCTTGACCCTGATGTTGTAGAGCAAATATGGAAGGATTACACAGATCGCGGTATCTACAGGATACAGATCTGGTATATTCTCATGTTCCAGCAGTGGTATGAGGAAGAATATAGATGGCAATAACATCTTTTAAATTTTTGTGCTTTTATGCACTAATACTAATACTATATTATTTAGTACCTGTATTTACCAAGAAAAGAGGACAGTGGCTGGTTCTTTTACTGGCCAGTGTACTCTTTTATGTAGTATCAGGAGAACCAGTTCTTATAGCCTATCCCATTGGGGCGGCCTTTACTACATGGATTCTTTTAAAAATCCTGGTTCGACTTGATAAAAAAGCTATAGTAAAAAGGCGACTTGTTCTTATAGCTGAACTTGTAGTACTTCTTGGAATTCTCATAGGTCTTAAATATGTAAAGTTCATTACAGGTGGAGGAGCACATGTTCCACTTGGTCTTTCTTTTTATACCTTTATCATTCTTGGATATTTTATTGAAGTGTACAATGGCATAGCTGTACCTGTTTCAGGTTTTTTAAAGACTGTTCTTATCGGAATGTATTTTCCAATCCTTATTTCAGGCCCGATTTACAAGGAAAGAGAGTCTGGCAATCAGTTTTTTGAGTATCATCCACTGGATTACAAGAATATTACTTATGGAATGATCCGCATGCTCTGGGGCTTTTTCAAGGAGCTTGTTATCTCTGAGAGACTGGCGGTTGTAGTTAATACTATTTTTGGAAATGATACTCAGTATCAGGGAGCATATATCTGGGTTGGAGCTGTGTGCTTTGCTTTCCAGTTATACACTAACTTTTCGGGTTGCATGGACATAGTAATTGGCCTTTCTGAGACCTTTGGAATTGTGCTTCCTGAGAACTTTAAGACTCCGTTTTTTGCAAAAAACATCAGCGAATACTGGAGAAGATGGCATATTACTCTGGGAAGCTGGATGAAGGATAATGTCTTTTTCCCACTTCTTAGAACAAAGCTTTTTACTAATATTGGCAAATTCCTAAAAAAGAAGATTGGGAAAAAGAAAGGAAAGCAGCTCACTACCTATATTGCCATGTTTATTTTGTGGTTTTCTGTAGGTATGTGGCATGGCGGAGAAGTCAAGTACATCATAGGATCAGGCCTTTTGCACTGGGCCTATATAGTTACTGGAGAAATAACACTTCCGTTTTTTACCTGGCTTTTTGCCACAAAGATGCACATAAACCTTGAGGGCAGATTTGCAAATGGCTTTAGAGTGGTCAGGACATTTTTCCTGGTGTGCGTAAGCTTTGTGTTCTTTAGATCAGATAATGTGCCTCATGCTCTTAGGATGCTTGGGGAAGGAATAAGTGTATTTAATCCCTGGGTTCTTTTTAATGGCAGTATGTTAGAACTTGGTCTTGATATCTATGGCTGGCTTGTAGTATTTATTTCCCTTGCGATACTTATTACAGTCTCAATTCTTCAGTACAGGATTGAAGAGGTTTCTGCAGGGAAAATTGAAGATTCAAGACTTACAGGTATTACCTGTGTCAGAGATATTATTGCAAAAAGAAATATCGTTATCAGATGGATCGTTATCCTGGGACTTTTGTTCTTTGTGATCTTAATTGCGGAATATGGCCCTGGATACAGCGCTGCTGAGTTTATTTATAAGGATTTTTGATTATTATGACTAGGAAACAAGTGTTAAAAGCAGTCATTTTCATATGTCTGGTATCATGGCTTTTGGTCCATGTGACCTATGCGATCAGGACTAATGGTCATGTGAAGGATAGATTTGTGGGCTTTTATGCGGAAAAAGATAATTCGATAGATGCTGTTCTTATAGGCTCGTCTCCAGTATATCCATGTTTTTCCACACCTATGATCTATGGAGATATGGGAATTACGATGTATCCTTTATCTTCCAACATGCAAAGACCTGTTGCTGCCAAGTATCTTGTGGAGGAAGCCTTAAAGACTCAGAGCCCTGACCTTTTTATCTTTGAGATGAGGATGTGGACTGCAAGAGATGAGGATCTTCTTGGAAATATGGCTCACACAAGGGAAGTTACAGACAATCTCAAGTATTCATTAAACAGGATAAGGGCAATAAATGCCATGGTGGCAGAGGATGGAGACAGACTGTCCTATTACTTTGATATTTTTAAGTATCATTCAAACTGGAAGACATTGGTTATTTGGAGCCAGCTTAGGACCTGGTTTTATGAGTATCCGGAAGAGTATAAAGGCTTTGTGCCTGAAAACGAGGTAGGACCTGTTGAACTGACAGATGCCTACAAGGACACAGGGATCATGCCAATTCCAAGCGAGCAGGAGAGCTACCTTTTAGATCTTTTGTCTTATCTTAAGGCCAAGAATATAAATGCTCTCTTTGTGATTACTCCGTATGATGTTTCTGTAGAGGAACAGCAAAAGACAAATTATATGGCCAATATTATCAGAAACAGCGGATATGATTTTCTTGATATGAATCAGTATCGCGATGAGATGGGGTTTGATGGCCAGACCGATTTCAATGACTATGGAACTCACACAAATGTGCTCGGAGCCAAAAAGGTAACAGAATTTTTTGAAAAATACCTTGAGGAAAACTATAGAAATATACTTACCAGCGACCACAGAGGCGATGCATCCTACAAGTCATGGGATAAGGCCTATGACAAGTGGCTTAGCGCATACGAAGAAGGCCAGGCAACCATTACCTATAACCTTGAAAATGGCATATTTTACCAGCTTGATGAAGATGACGGATGAAGTGGCTTGTGTACTAGTGTACGCAGTTACAATGAATATGCTATAATGCTGATAGGATTGCCAGCGTATTGCACGCAGTACAGTTTCTATGGAGGGGACATGATAATAATTCAATTAAAGGGCGGAATGGGCAATCAAATGTTCCAGTACGCTTTATACAGGCAGCTCAAAAAGCTTGGTAGAGACGTCAAGATCGATGATGAATCAGGCTTTGTGGGTGATGCTCTTAGAATCCCTGTTTTGCAGAGATTCGGAATAGAATATGATAGGGCTACCAAGGATGAAGTAATTAAACTCACTGACTCCAAGATGGATATCTTTAGCAGGATCAGGAGAAAGCTTACTGGTAGGAAGACTTTCAGGATAGATGAGAAATCCGGCATTTTTGATCCAAGGATTCTGGAGGTTGAGGACGCCTACCTTGTTGGATACTGGCAGAGTGACAAGTATTTCAGTGACGAAGCGGTAGAGAGAGAACTCAAGGACGCATTTGAAAAGCGCCCTCAGGATATAATGCAGGATAGCGTCAGCTGGACCATTCTGCAGCAGATAGAGTGCTGTGAATCTGTAAGTCTTCATATCAGGAGAACAGATTATATAGATGCCGAGCACAATCATATTCACAATATCTGCACTGAGAAATACTATAAATCAGCCATAGATAAGGTCAGAAAGCAGCACCCTAGCGCAGTATTCTTTATCTTTACTGATGACAAGGAATGGTGCAGACAGCATTTTAGAGGCCCTAATTTTATAGTGGTTGATCTTAATGAAGAAGGAAATACAGATGTTGCAGAGATGACTCTTATGAGCAAATGCAAGCATCATATCATGGCAAACAGTTCATTTAGCTGGTGGGCAGCATGGCTCAATGATAATCCAGCCAAGATGGTCATTGCTCCTTCCAAGTGGATCAATAACAGGAATATGGATGATATCTACACATCCAGGATGACTAAGGTTGCGACCTAAATGATAGCATGGCGGGACCGAAGTGGAGCCATACGTATATCATTCAGAAATTTAGAATAAGAAAGCACAAGATAGGAAACAGGAAATGAGCAACAACACTGATACTAAGAAGGTATCTCTTCTTGGTAAGATAGGTTATATTTTTGACAAAAAGCAAAAGGGACAGCTGGTAATACTGGCTGTCCTTATACTGATTGGTGGTTTATTTGAGACATTGGGTGTATCTATGATGCTGGCAGTTGTTTCAGTTATTATTAACCCAACGGCTCTTGATGAGGCTATAGCCAAGCATGACTGGTTATACCGGATAATAGATTTTCTGGGGCTTCACGAATATGAGAAGATGGCTATTACACTTTTAGTCAGTCTGATTCTTATTTTCGTGGTCAAAAATATCTACCTGCTGTTTCTTGTTTATAGGCAGAACACATTTATCAGTAAGGCACGTAATAACATGATCAGTCGTGTTATGAGAGAATTCCTAAATAGACCTTACGAGGACTATTTAGGAGCTGATATTCCAACAGTTTTTAGAATTACAGACAGTGATATCCCAAGAGTATTTACTCTTATGCTGGCACTGCTTCAGTTATGTACAGAGCTTGTGGTTTCAGTTTGCCTTGGTGCGCTTCTTTTGGCCGTAAACTGGCAGATGACTCTTTTAATGGTGGTTGTCCTGATATGTCTTACTATTTTTAATACAAAGCTCCTTAAACCAAAGCTTAATTCGATTGGTCAGAGGAATCAGGAGATACAGTCCAGAATAGCAAAGTGGAGAATTGAGGCTATCTATGGACTTAAGGATGTTAAGGTTCTTAACAGGCAGGATTTCTTTATCAGAAATTACTATGAGAGTGGCAGTATTGGTGCTGATATAGCAAGAAACTATGCGGTACTTAATTCTACTCCAAGATCGCTTATAGAAACTGTATTTATAGCAGTGGTTCTTTTGTTCATTCTGGTTTATATCGTTAATGGCGGGGATCCAACACTGCTTGTTCCTCAGCTTACAGCCTTTGGTGTGGCAGCTATGAGGATCATGCCTTCAGCAAACAGAATAAATACCTATATTGCTGAAATAGCTTATAACCAGTACAGCCTTGATTACGTTTACGATAACCTTACCGAGTCTATGAAGACGGATAAGGCAATGAGAGCAGAGAGAGCGGCTATTGCAGGCCCTGAGCTCAAACTTCAAAAAGAGATAGAGCTTAGGAACATCACCTTTGCTTATCCTGATGGAGATACAAACATCTTTACCGGAGCCAACATGGTAGTACCTAAGGGTAAATCTGTTGGTATCATGGGGCCTTCTGGAGCAGGTAAATCAACTATAGTGGATATTCTCCTGGGACTTCTTCATGTTAAGTCTGGAGAGATTCTGTGCGATGGAGCCAATATCTTTAGTAATTATGATTCATGGCTTGCGCAGATTGGATATATTCCACAGTCAATCTATCTTGTGGATGAGTCTATAAGAGATAACATTGCATTTGGTATCGATGCTGACAAGATAGATGATGACAGAATCTGGGAAGTAATGAAGGAAGCACAGCTTGCAGACTTTGTTAAGAGCCTTCCTGAGGGACTTGACACTAAGATTGGCGACAGAGGTGTGAGACTTTCCGGAGGTCAGAGACAGCGTATAGGAATAGCGAGAGCTCTTTATCACAACCCTGAGATATTGGTATTTGATGAGGCTACAAGTGCTCTTGACAACGAGACAGAGGCTGCAGTAATGGAAGCTATCAATAGTTTCCATGGCAAGAAGACAATGGTCATCATAGCCCATAGACTGAATACTATTGCAAACTGCGACATTATCTATGAGGTTAATAACGAGACAATTACCAGAACAACTCTTGAGGGCAAAACGGTTTATACAGCGAATTGATAGGACTTAACTATGAAAAAGACAGATACTTTTTTCCTTATTCACAACTATAATACGGTTCCTGAGAATCTTCTTGAGTATTGTCAGGACTATCTGATAATAGATGCATCTGATGATGAGAAGGTCATCAAGGAACTCGAAGACAAAAACTATAAGCATATTCATGTGGAAAATACTGGTCACAACCTGACCAGCTATTTTCATTTTTTCATAGATAATTATGATAATCTTCCTGAGTGGATAGCTCTTTTAAAGGGTAATATCATTGGAAGGCATGTTACTGAGGACTTCTTCAACAGAACTTATGACAATAAGTGGTTTACCTATTTGTATCAGGATCCAACAACCTGGGAGAGATATAAAAAGGGAGGAGACCCTGATTCTATAGCTTCTCTTGTATCAGAAGAAGGCTTTATAGAGCTCAATTCCTCATGGTATATGAAGCAGAGCCATTCCTACAGATATTTCTATGACATGGATGACTTTATGAAGTTTGTCTACAAGAATCCTGTGATCCCCAGGTATTGCACATTTGCTCCTGGCGGTTGCTACATTATCCACAAGTCACAGATTCTCAAGAATTCCAAGACATTTTACAAGAATCTGAATACACTTATGGAATATAGAAAGGAATATGATTTCCCGGCGGAGGCATTTCTTGTAGAGAGAGTATTGCCTTGGATTTTTACTTCCAGGTATGAGGTAAATCCCTGGATGGAAGATGAGGGCGAGTTTGCCAGAATGCTCTCAAAGTGTGAAGAGAAGGTAAATGCCTACAGACAGTGGAATAGCCTCTCACACAAGAGGATCAGAATGATGTTTGGAGCCAAGGCTCCGGATTTTTGGGAAGGCCTGGTTTAAAAAATATGATAGGAACTGAACTTATAAAGGGATATGGCCTTGGCAATCAGTTGTTTTTTTATATAACTGTAAGGTGTCTTGCCAGAGAGAAAAATACGGAATTTGGCTTCGTGAATCCTGAGCAGATAGGAAATGTTTTTCATTCCAATAAGGGAATGTACTTTATGGATATAGACATGGGCAAAGAAATATCCAGACAGGACATGGAAAACTATAACATCTATCATGAGCAGGATGACAGACTGTACATGGGCAATTCTGTACATGATATGACACATGGCTGCTATATAAGCGGCCCTGATCAGGGACTTATGGATGTGCCTGATAATACGATTGTCTATGGAAATATGCAGTCTGAGCGGTACTTTGAGAAATATAGAGATGAGATCAGACAGTGGCTCCATGTAAAAGAGGAAGCTGAAAGCTATGAGTATACAGCAGATGATCTTTGTATCATAAATCTAAGAGGTGGTGAATACACAAGCTGCCCTGAGCTATACCTTGATAGAAAATATTACTTAAATGCAATTAAGAACATGAAAAAGATAAATCCTGCCATGCGATTTATGGTGGTGACAGAAGATGAAGTTGCGGCAAGAAAGGTCCTTCCTGAATTTGAGATCCACCACTTTGACATGGGTAAGGACTATGTGACCATTAAAAATGCCAGATACCTTATCCTGTCTAATTCTTCATTTGCAATGGTGCCTGTAATGTGCAGCACAGAGCTTAAGTACGCTATAGCTCCAAAGTATTGGGCAAGACATAATATCTCTGATGGCTTCTGGTCTTCTGAGCAGAACATTTATAGCTTTTTGACTTATCAGGATAAAAAAGGAAGACTCTTTTCTGCAGACGAGTGCCAAAGAGAACTTGATGAGTACAAAAAAACTTCAAGGCTCTATGCAAGGAGAAACATAAGACCTGGAAAAGTGGTAACTTTTTTCCAGAATATTAGAAGAAGGCTTATCTACGGATGGTTTTTCTCAAAAAAAATCTTAAGAAGCTTTGAGCGCAGAACTGGTATCATCAAAACATATCAGGGATAAAGGTTTTAAATTAGATAACAGGCAGAGTTATCTGCCTATGGTAGAGACATGAGTGACAAAATAAAACTTCCAAATGTGACACTGGTTGCAATGACCAGTGTTGATATATATGAGACTGTTCAGGCTATGAAGTACAGTATGAGAGGCATCGAATTTGGAGATGCGGTACTTATTACTGACCACAAGCCCTTTTATCTGCCCAAGAGTATCAGATACAGTCACACAGATAAACTTGATAATATAGATAAATTCAACTACAAGATGACCTATGAACTTCATGAGCACATAAAGACAGACTTTGCGCTTATAGTTCATGCAGATGGATTTGTTATACACCCAGAGAAGTGGGACGATGAGTTCTTAAAATATGACTACATTGGGTCTCCCTGGCCACTTCCCAAGAATGACTATGCCTACAGAGATTCAAAAGGCAATATCTGTAGAGTTGGAAATTCAGTATCCATCAGGTCAAAGAGACTTATGGAATTTCCCCAAAAGAATAATGTGAAGTGGGAAAGGGTTGATGATGGATTTTATAATGAGGACATATTTATCTGTTGCCATTGTAAAAATGCCATGGAGGATGTTGGAATTAAATGGGCACCGTTTGAACTTGCCTGCAGATTTGGTAAGGAACATCCCTTACCTGAAAATAAGGGACTTGAGACTTTTATTTTCCATAAATGGTGGGGTGAAAACGAGGATAATCCAAGATTTTACAGCCCATACAAGAAGTTTAAAATGGCGGTAAGGCCGCTTCTTTTCTGGCGAAGAAGCAAGAAGTGGAAAGAGGAGCATAAGGTTACATGACTTTTTCAATTATTGTTCCGGTTTATAATGGGGAAAAGTTCATAGAGACAAGTGTGGATTCTGCATTAGGTCAGGATTATCCTGGAGAATATGAAATTATTCTTTTAGAAAATGGCTCAACGGACAATACTTCAGTAATATGCGACGAATATGCCAGGGAAAATAGCAGAATAAGGACAATACATAGAGGTAAGATAGGCCTGTACATGGCAAGGCAGGAGGGAATCAGGGCTTCTAAAGGAGATTACATTGTAGCACTAGATGCTGATGATTACTTAAGACCTGAAGCTTTGTCGGTTTTAGACAAATATATAAGGCGATTACAAGACAAGGGCTATGATCCCGATTTGATTTTTTATAATGCTGCAGGTATGGACAACAAGGGAGTCCCACTTGGTAAATTTCCATTTGAGTCTGACAGGACCTACAGTGATGAGGAAAAAAAGGCATTTAAGGATTTGGTATGTGCTGGAGACAGTTTAAATGCTATGTGGATTAAATGCATAAAAAGAACTATTGCTGATGTAGGAATAGACAAGACCGGCTTGAATTATGGCGAGGATTTGTTTCAGACTGCAGTTTATGTAGATAAAGCTCGGGAAATAGCTTATCTAAATGAGATTTTGTATTATTACAGAGACAATTCTGAAAGTCTGACCTCTACTTACAATAAGGCTTTTATGGATAATCAGGAATTTGTCTGGAAAAACATAGATAGAATTGCTGATAAATGGGGAGATTCTTCCTACAAAACCCAGATTGATCTTAGAAAATCTCTTACGTGTGCTATTGCTGTTGCCAAGATAATATATTCAGATATGACCATGAAAGAAAAAAAAGAAAAACTGTGTTCTTTTATGGAATCTGATTTTTATCACACCTATGCAAGGAGAAAGCTTCCAGCCTGGGCACCGGAAGAGGATGTCTTTGTACACGGACTGATGATGGAAGAAGAGGCAGAAGGCGCATTATTGCACAATGCCTGGAAATATGATTTGAAAAAGTGTGTTAAAAAACTTTTGAAGATGGGATAGTAGGTAATGACATGGTAATTGACTGCGTACCTTTTTTTAATGAAATAGATATATTAAAATTGCGACTAGGTATCCTGGATCCATATGTTGATAAGTTTATTATAGAAGAGGCTAATATGACTTTTTCAGGTGAAGCTAAAGAGCTTTGCTTTGAAAAAAACAAGGAATTTTTTAAGGACTATCTTCATAAAATAACGTATGTTGTTGTGGAAGACACGCCAAAGGTTGCTAAGTCACATGAGAGAGACTACTTTCAGAAAAACCATCTGGTGGAGGGACTTAAAAAGATAGGAGCTACTGAAGATGATGTAATAATCTTTGGAGATGTGGACGAAATCCCTAACCCGGTAGTTTTAGAAAAAATAATAAAAGAGTTTGATAAGACTAAGGTTTATCACCTGGCTCAGCGTAATTTCTACGCATTTCTCAATATGGAGGAAAAGTCAGGAAAGCTCCTGTCAATAACTGGAGAATTTCCTGAAATAGCCCAGGAAGATAGAAAGTGGCTCGGAACCAAGATTACTTCTATGATAAATATTCCAGTGGAAGGAATTGTCAGGTTAAGAGATCTTGTGAAGCCAGAAGATCCAAGGTCAGTCAGGGTTTCTGACGGAGGATGGCATTTTGGATACATGGGCGGACATAACGCCAAGAATCCTGTGGACAGGATTGGAACTAAGGTAAAGGCTGCGGCCCATCAGGAATACAATGATAGAGAAATCCTTGCTGAGACCATGGACAGACTAGTTCTTGGGCAGGATATTTTTGGAAGAGATGCCAGATTTGAAAGAGTTGAGGTAGATGATAGTTTCCCTGACTATTTAAGAGAACATATATCAGACTATGACTTTCTGGTAATGCCTAGGATAACACTTCTTTCAAAGGCGTATCACAAGTTTGACATCACGGTAGGCCGTTTTTGCAGGAAAGCCTATCACAAAATACTTAGAATGATCAGGAATAAATAAGAGATTACTTATGAATCTGCTAACTGAAGAAAACAGGAAAAGAATAGGAAACAGGCTCTTTTATGTAGCTCTTTTGATAGAGCTGATCCTTATGATAGCTGAAAAAAGTGAATATTATTTTGACTTTGAAAGTTATGTGTTCAGAGTTACTTTTGCTCTGACAGTACTGGCTGTTGTGATCAAAAGACATGATAAGAAGCAGTGGCTTATGATTGGGGCAGTGTGGGTATTTACCTTTATCTGTTACAGAATAACCGGGAGAAATGAGCTTCTAAGATTTTCAACTTTTGTAATGGCAGCTCAGAATATAAATCTTGGTAAGACCATGAAGGCTACCTTCTGGATCAATCTTATAGGATTTGCTGCTATAGCTCTTTTGGCAGTGACAGGAATAATGGGCGATGTCTACAAGGTAATGGACTATGGCCGTGGCAATGAAAATGAGCTTAGGTATGTATTTGGTTTTGGACATCCCAATACCCTTTGGGGATGTGTTTATGCACTAATGCTGCTGTGGCTGTGGGTATATGGCAGCAAGGCAAGGCTCTGGATGTGGGGAGTACTGCTGGCTCTGTTACTACTTGTTGGGAAGCTTACTGCATCAAGGACAGCGCTTGCGATAGGTCTTTTTACATTTGTTCTGGGATTGATCGTAAGATATGCTACAGGTATTGGAAGGAAAAAGATAATCTACATCCTGACAAGTCTGGTTACTCCTGTTTTTTGTGTGGCTTTTTCAACCTGGGCTTCCAGTGTGGGCTATATTCCGCGATATGAATTTGGTCATCCCTGGTATACTGTTGTAACCTGGATTGATGAGAATCTGAATAACAGACTTCAGAACATTTACAGAGATACGGCTA
This sequence comes from Butyrivibrio sp. XBB1001, assembly GCF_000424505.1. Taxonomy (NCBI): domain Bacteria; kingdom Bacillati; phylum Bacillota; class Clostridia; order Lachnospirales; family Lachnospiraceae; genus Butyrivibrio; species Butyrivibrio sp. XBB1001. The sequence continues at coordinate 188,553 of NZ_AUKA01000007.1, forward strand.
AACACGCAGGCTCGCTGCAGACCTGGAAGTTGTTCTCAGACAAGGAGAGCTTTGAATATTTTGACATGGGTTGGGTAAGGCTCTTTTACTGGTATGGAATTATTCCAGCTGCTTTAATAGCACTTCTTGTTATAGCCTTTATCTATCTGTGTTACAGGCAGAGGGATGCCTGGACACTTATATTGATACTGTCCTTATCAATCTACACAGTTATTGAAGCGACCTTTGTTTCAGTATATATTGGAAGAAATATGCTCTTGCCTGTTTTAGGCGTATATATAGGTTATTATTTAGAGAGGATGAGGAATGACTCAAAAAGCTAGGAAAAATCTCTTTTTTGCGCTGGTGTTTATCGCCTTTATGGCAGTACTGGTGTATGAATACCTGACACCATATCTGTCAGACGATGTTATATATTATGATGATGTCAAAACAGCAAGTAGCTTTTGGGGCATCTTCGCTCAGGAATTTGCGCAGTACTTTTCACATACAGGGAGAAGTGTGGCCCATATTATACTTAGGATTTTCTTATATGTAGGCTCAAAGCTACTGTTTGATTTCGTTGCAGCAGCTGTATTTGTTACAGTTTCACTACTAATTTACCTGAATGTTTATAACAGAAATGAGTATGATGTAAGACTTTATGGATTTATCCTGGCTCTTTTGTGGTTTTTTGATACAGCAATAAGCCACACGGTTTTCTGGATGGACGGCGCCTGCAATTATATGTTTACAGGAGCTATCATGCTGGGCTTTATGACACTTTTCAGGTTTGGAATCACTGGGAAAAGAAAGTTCGGCTCTTTGGCAGCTGGTCTGATGCTCTTTTATGGTGTTCTGGCTGGATGGTGCAATGAGAATACTTCAGGAGGAGTGCTTTTATTTCTCCTTATCGAGTTGGGATACCATTTTATTAAGAACGGCAGAAAGTGGACCTTTGTAAGGCCTTGGATGATTACTAGTCTTATCGGAAATATAATAGGTCTTGCATTTCTTGTTATGGCGCCTGGTAATTATGGAAGACTGGCAGCGGCTGGCGAGGAACATACAGGGCTTCTTGCACTTGCTGCAAGGTTTCTTAGGATCACCAACACGATCAGAGAAAACTATTTTGTGCTACTGTGTGCTGGCATAGTTTCTGTGATTATTATCTCTTATGCTGTAGGAAAGGGCGCTAAGCTCTGGGAAAAGGTAAGACCTGTCATATTGTTTATCTTTTTGTTTTTTGCTACAGCCTATGCTCTCATTATGGTTCCTTTTTCAGAACCAAGATCCTATTATGGAGCATTTCTCTTCCTGGTAATGGCTGTTTCCAATGGATTCGAGGAGATAGTTCTTTTAAAAGAGAAGCTTGTTGAAATCGTTGCAACTGCAATTGTTGTAGTTGCTGGTATTCTGTTTGTGTTTAATTATTTTGAGGACGGAGCAAATCTTGCCCGTATCAGAAGAGAGTTTCGTGAAAGAGATGAATACTGCCTTGCAGTTGAAGATAAAGAGAGCGCAGTGACAGTGCCTATGTTAAGGCCTGACTGGGAGACCAGGTTCTCTGCAGCTTATGAAATGGATATACAGGAAGAGCCTACATATTGGATCAATTATTTTTATTCTATTCATTACGGTATTGGTCCTATGTACGGAGTTTCCAGAGAAGAATGGACAGAGTATTAAAATGTCAGATGGTTTGGAAAAAGTGATCAGCATAATCATTCCTGTTTATCAGGCAAGGGACACACTAAAAAAGTGTGTCTTATCATGCTTATCTCAGAAAAATATTGATCCGGATGAAATAGAGGTTATTCTGGTGGATGACGGCTCTACAGATGGAAGTTCAGAGCTTTGTGATGAGCTTGCAGGTTCAGATGAGAGGGGCAGGATCAAGGTGATACATACACCAAATGGCGGAGTCTCCAGAGCCAGAAACACCGGGATAATGCAGGCTACAGGCAGATTTATAGCCTTTGTTGATTCAGATGATTATGTGACAAACAGTATTCTTGGGAACATGATCAAATTTGCAGATGAGTGTACCCTTTTAGTTGATGAAACTGAAAGCTATCTTGGAAATCAGAAGATATCTGGATTTTCATATATAGAGAACAGTGTACTTAATTCAAACACCCACGTGTGGGGCAAGATTTTTGACAGAAAGGCCTTGCTGGAGGGGAATATCTTATTTCAGGAAGGGCTATCTATAGGCGAGGACCTTTTATTCCTCATGGATTTTGCAGCCTTCATAGGTAGAAAACGCAGTATAAGATGCGTAGCCTTAGAGGATTATGTCTATACTGAAAATGAGAACAGCGCAATGAACAGCGCTTTTAAAAAGAGCTATCTTGATCAGATAAGCTGCTGGAGACAGGCAGAGGATAAACTGTTGGAAATAAGGGAGTATGTATCTGCCTATGCCTTTGTTAGTGTGGCAGTTTCACAGATAATGACAGCTCTTTTGGTAGCAGGCAAGGTTGCAACTCAGACAGGAGAAAGAGATAATGACCTTGATGAAAAGGCTGTTTCCATGGTAAAGGACCAGATAAAACATGCACTTAAGGTACGAGGCGCATTTGCAGGGTTATCCCTGGGATATAAGATAAAGGTTTTGATCTTTAGGATAAATCCCGATTTGTATCTAAGGCTATATGCAAGGCACAAGAAGTCATAATCTTAAGCTGCCCATCTGGGCACTTTAAACGAGGGGTATTTATGGATTTAAACAGACCAATAATTTTATATATGCATGCAGGCAGTAAGAACCACGGCTGCGAGGCGATTGTAAATAGTACAGTCAAGCTGATTGCTGCAAAGCGCAGTGAACAGGGAATTGACACTAAGCTTCCTGTTCTTGTGGTTTCAAACAGCGTTCAGGAGGATCAGCAGTATTCCCTTGGAAGACTGGAAAAAGACGGACTTTGCAAGCTTGTGGAGGATAGGCATATAGATAGGGATTTTCTGGCCCATGTTTTCTACTATGGCTATCGAAAGATAAGTGGAGACAGAGAGTCTTTTCAGAGATACAAATATAAGGATGCATTCAGAGAATACAAAATACTGGTGGAAAACTATAAAAAGGCTAATCCAGGTGTAGACTTTGAGGGAGAGCCTTTGGCAGTATCAATTGGCGGAGATAACTACTGTTATCCAGAGATGGTGGAAGACCTTATCCTGGCTCACAATGTCTTTAGGAAGAAAGGCTTTGAGACAGTTCTCTGGGGCTGCTCAATTGAGCCTGATTCTCTCAAGGATAAAAAGCTTGTGGCAGATCTTTTGGCCTATTCCAAAATCTATGCTAGAGAGTCTATTACTTATAATGCGCTTGTAGATGCGGGAATACCTAAGTGTCAGCTTGAACTTAGAAAAGATCCTGCTTTTGAACTTGAGACCACCAAGGTTTCTATTCCAAAGCATTTTCATCCAGGCAAGACTGTTGGAATAAATTTAAGTCTAATGGTTCAGGAAAAAGAGACAGTTCCAGGAATTACCATAGAAAATTATAGGAACTTTATCAAATATCTTTTGGAGGAAACGGATCAGAATATAGCTCTGATCCCTCATGTTGTCTGGGAGAGAAACGATGACAGAAGACCTCTGGAGGAACTTTATCTGGAATTTAAGGACACTAAGAGAGTAGTGCTTATTGACGATGCGCCAGCTTCAGAATTAAAAGGTTATATTTCACAGTGCAGCTTTTTTGTTGGAGCAAGGACACATTCCACAATAGCTGCCTATAGTAGTGGTGTTCCCACTCTTGTTATAGGTTATTCAGTAAAGAGCAGAGGAATTGCCACAGACCTGTTTGGAAGCTATGATAACTATGTGCTTCCAGTGCAGGATTTAAAAGAGCCTGATGAAATGATAAAGGCTTATAAATGGGTATTAGAGCATTGAACTCATGTGTAAGAGTGTGGGGAGAGAATAAAATTAAGATATCCAAAGTGATATCGGTTCGGGGGTTATATGATAATTATTAAGATTGCTGGTGGGCTGGGGAACCAAATGCAGCAATATTCCTTGTACAGGAAATTACTTAGTCTTGGCAAGGAAGTTAAACTTGATCTTTCCTGGTTTGATCCTAAGATCCAGGAGAAGATGCTTGCAAAAAGAGATTTCGAATTGCCTCTTTTTGTGGATATTCCTTATGAGGTTGCAGATAAAGCTGAAGTTGATGCTTTTCTTAAACAGGGCTTCGCTTCAAAGCTTATTGGAAAAGTTATGAGAAAGCTTGGAAGACAGGCTTCTGATAACAAGAACGTTTTTGTGGAAACGCAGATGTATCATCCTGAGATATTTGACCTTGATAACAAATATATCGAGGGGTATTTTGCGTGCCAGAAATACTATGGCGACATTATGGATCAGCTTCAGGAGGCTTTTGTTTTTCCAGAGCACTCAATTGCTGATCTTCAGCAGAGAAATATGATAATGGCTGCCAGGATGGACAAGGAAAATTCAGTAAGTGTCCACATCAGGAGAGGGGATTACCTTGACCCTGAGAACTTTAAGGTGCTGGGAAATATTGCTACTGAGAAGTACTATGACAGCGCCATGAAGTATTTTATGGACAAGTATGAGAATGTCCACTTCTATATTTTTACTAGTGACCACGAATACGCAAGGGAGCACTACAGTGACGAATCCCTGTACACTATCATTGACTGGAATACAGGCAAGGACAGTGTGCAGGATCTTATGCTGATGAGTCACTGCAAGGGCAATATATGTGCCAATTCAACCTTTAGTTTCTGGGGTGCAAGGCTCAATAAGCGCCCGGATAAAGAGGTGATAAGAACCTTCACTATGCGTAATAACCAGCAATGTGATCCTGACAAAATGCATGATTACTGGAAAGGCTGGATACTTATGGACAAGGACGGACAAATCGTTTAAATGGGTAGAGTTCAGTCGGCAAAAAAGAATATTTTCTTTGGCGTTGTAGGGCAGATGTCTACAGTGCTGCTTACATTCATACTAAGAACCCTCTTTACCAGATATCTGAGTAAGGAACTTTTGGGCGTAAACAGTATCTATAGTGATGTTCTGTCTTTCCTCAATATGGCCGAACTTGGAATAGGAACTGCTCTTAATTTCAGCCTCTATGAGCCTGTGGTTAAGGGTGACAGGGAAAAGATAAAGTCCTATATGCAGATGTACAGAAAGGCTTACCATGTGATTGCTGCAGTTGTGGCTGTCATGGGAATATGCCTTGCGCCATTCCTTAAGTACATCTTAAAGAACCCTGGCTACACCATCAGGGAACTTACTATTTACTACTTTATTTTCCTCTTCAACACAGTTACCAGTTACTTTGTAACCTACAAGTACAGCCTTGCTAACGCTGAGCAAAAGAACTATATACAGACCAATATCTTTACCATAACCAAGATTATTGTTACATTTCTGCAGATAATAGTTGTGGCTGTCTTTAAGAACTTCCTTCTGTTCCTTCTGACAGATACTGTGGTTCAGCTTATTCAGAAGATCTTTGCAGCCAGATATCTTGATAAGATGTACCCCTATCTTAGGGAAAAGAATGTTCAAAAACTATCTAAAGAAGAGCATGATACTGTCTGGACCAAGACAAAGGCCCTTATTTTTCTTAAGGTTGGCGATGTAGCCAGACTTCAGACTGACTCAATAATCATTTCTTCTTTTATAGAAGTAGGTTACGCGGGTATCGTTAATAACTACAACCTGGTAATAAATTCTGTGGCCAGCTTTGCCAATATACTTTTTAACTCAGTCATATCAAGCTTTGGAAATCTCATTGCAACTGAGTCCAAGGATAAACAGTATGGCATGTTTAAGGTTTATAAATTTGTAGAAGCTTGGGTTTATGGCTTTACCTCCGTAGGTTTCATGGTTTTATTATCTCCTCTTATCAGAATATGGTTTGGAGATGACTGGGTAATGCCCGCAGCAGCAGTATATCTGATCCTTTTTGATTATTATTTTAAAGGAGAGAGAATTATACTCAGTAACTTCAAGACCGCAGCCGGCGTATTTGAGCAGGATAAGTACATTCCTTTTATTCAAGGAATAGTAAACCTAATTCTGTCAATTGCTCTTGTACAGACACCACTTGGAATTACAGGAATTTATATTGGAACAATCATATCAGGTCTCATAGCAAACTTTGTTAAGCCAGTAATAATTTACAGGGTTTGCTTTGACAGAAATGCTGTGGAGTTCTTCCTTGATTCCGCCAAGTATCTGGTGAGCCTTGTTGCGGTATTGGCACTGTGTAACTACATAGGAAGTATAGTTATGGCAGACCTTAATCTCTTTACCTTTGCCCTGATGATCATCATAGTTTCAGTGATCTTCAATGCGGCTTATCTGCTATTGTATTGCAGAACCGAAGAGTTTAAGTATTTATTTGAAAAAGTTAAGACTGCGGTCAGAAGATAATTGATTATCATGCAGAAGGTGTCTGTTTGGAAATGCTTTTTTCGTTTTGAAAATCATCATCCTCGTCCGAGAGCTGCACATTTTCAAACAGACATCCTTATGCATAGGATATTTATTTACTTTTTTTGTTTATAAACATAAAATATGATCTCCGAACATTAACTAGCTGGAGAATTAAAGATTAGTGTTGAAAAAGGACGTCTATCTTGCGGTAGACGCCCTTTTCGCTTAATAGTGAAGAGATATATGTTGAAAATATTTTGGTTATCTTGCGGGAACCCAAGTGATTCCGTAGAGCTGCTCCATGAGCTTTCTAAGCTCATTCTTCATGAAGTTGCAGGCAGAAGCTTCATCTACGAAGCTTGTAACGCCGATGCGGTCCTTCTTGTCCTGGAAGAATACAGACCAGCCGTTCTCAGTCTTATCTAAACAAATTCTATTCTTGTGATGTCCACCAATCTTGTAAAGTTTGGACGGAACAAGGTGTTCTTTGAAATATTTCTGAAGTTCTTTTGATGTCATCCCCAAATACCTCCTAGTGGTTATGATATTTACCACACGTAGTTTTAATTACTACATATAATATACCATAGAACTATTTGAGTGACAAGAACGATATTTAAAGTTTTTTAGTTATTCTTAGTTAGATTAGGAGATTATTGGTATTATTGGATGTGATTTTATTTCAAGAATGCGAAATAAATCTTAAATCTATATGAAAAAACGGTAAAAGCTCAACTTTTTAATCTGTATGCCGATATAATATATGCACCAGTAGTAGGTTTTTATATTAGGAGGAAACAAGGATGTTTATCCGAAAAGGCCAATGGATGGGTATTTGCGCGGCAGCAGTTGTCATGAGCCTGGTTTTTGATCCAGTGTTGACGAGTGCTACAGGAGCTGAAGAGATAACAATTTTCGGCTCTGGTTATAGTGTGCCTGATGATGCTGATGAAAATTTGATTGGCGATGCGCTTGAAGGAAATACCGGAATTGGCGAGATTATAAGCGAAATACAGATTGATGAAGATGAGATCTGGGCTCAGATTGATAGAGATGAGCTGAGGTCTTTTGTGGATGCAGAAGAACTAGGAAAGCTCATAGATAAAGAGGCAATCCTTGATAGCATCGATATAAATGCCATTAGAAGCCAGGTTGATGAAGAAAGAATAGCCATTGAGGTTGACAATGACGTGCATCCTGCTGATGTTATCAATGTTCAGCTTCCTATAATAGGAAATGAAAGTCCCTTTGATTTCTTGATAGACCCTCAGAACTTGATCTATTTGACAGATGCTGCCAGATATGGCGGCGGGAAAGTTGAAGAAGGGGCCAACATTTTATTCAAGAACACTCAGGGTGACTACGCTTTTTCAAGCAAGAGTGATGAGCTTGTTATAACAAACCGCAGTAATATACCTGTAAGGCTCTCTATCAGGGCGGAAGTTTCAAACCTGGGAGGCACAGAGTTTGTTGGCAGCAGGTCTGAGCTTACAGGACAGACACCATCTTTGTTCATGGCGCTTGCAGATAAGGATGGAATAAGATCTGTTATTACCGAGTATGGTGAAGCCACTATAGATGTTGTTTTAGAGGCAGCACCTGATGGAACCTATGATTTTAAGTGGAACGAGGACCTTGAAAAGTACGAATATAAAGTAGCTAATGAAGAAGCAGATTTTGATTCTTTCTCTTTTTATATAATTGCTGATTGTAATAAGGATGGAGACTGGGGAAGTGTATATGGCAACCCTGTTATTTCTGTATCCTGGATGACTGAGCCAGTAATTCCAGAGCCAGAAGAGATATCTGATGAAGAGCAGGAAATCCTTGGTGAGATAGATGAACTTGTTAGAAAATATCTTGGAATGAGAGATGTTGTTTCTTCTGACACTAGCTCCTATGAGCAGAACAAGGATGATGAGGCAGAAGATGAGACATCAGGAGAAAATGCAGAAGGTGCTAATTTCTCTGAGGATGCAAATAAGTCATCCGGTGAAGCTGCTGATAATTTAGATAATATCTACAGGGAAACAATCCAGGTAGACATTGATCAGGAAGAAATCAGAAATGCTAAGATCAATAACTTGATCAACAAGGAGCTTATCAAGCTTGTAACAGCAGAATATCAGCGTATCTATCAGGAAGAGCTGGATAAACTTATAGAAGCCGAAGTTGACAAGATGGCTCAGGATCTCTTTGAAGAACTTAAGGAAAAAGAGATTGCTCGTATCATTGAAGAGAAGAAGACCAACGAGAATGAAGATGAGTCTGCTGCAGAGTTTATAAGCGGCGAAGACCAGATTGAAATAGAAACAAAAGAAGAAATTGATGAAACGGCAGTAGATGATAAGGCTTTAGACGCTGAAGATAATTCAAATGCAGAAGGTGAAGATAATAAAGATGTGATCATCAATGAGAATATTGAGGATTCAGAGAATAAAGATACCAGTGGTGAAGCTGATGAAACCACTGGAGGAACTTCTGATGCATCAGATGAAAGTGGTACAGCATCAGATGATAGTTCAGCTAATCAGAGCCAGCCTCAGGAGCAGGACCAGGACGGAATCATAATATTCTAAATAAATGAGAGGAAATTCTTTTATCTAACACGCAGATTTAATACAAAAAATCTGCGTGTATTTTTTGCGCCAAAAGGCTATACATGCATAACTAAATCTCAAGAGAATGATGCAAAAATAGCAAAATAAGAAAGATTGCATGACAGTGGATCAAGAAAGTCATGCAAGAAAAGGAAAAGTGC
>NZ_AUKA01000008.1:0-154598 GCF_000424505.1 Butyrivibrio sp. XBB1001
GCCTGGTCAACTTCGTATTGAGATAACGGAAAGCGCATATGTCGAAAACTCCGATACCATCATCAAAACAACAACCAAACTTCGTGAAGCAGGCTTTGAAGTTGAAATGGACGACTTTGGAAGTGGTTACTCATCACTGAATATGTTAAAAGAAGTTATCCTTGATCGCATAAAGCTTGATCTTCGATTTATTACCGGTTCAGGCGACCAAAAGATGGGTCGGACAATACTTAGCTACATGGTCCAGATGATCCATGCTATTGGAACTTCTATTATCGCAGAAGGTGTTGAGACACTGGAACAGGCTGATTTCCTCGGAAGTCTTGGATGTGAGGAAATGCAGGGATATTATTTCTACAAGCCTATGCCGGTAGATGAGTTTGAAGCATTAACAGCATATCCCTCAAAGAAACAAAGTCAATAGAAACTAATGCCAGGCAAGGGAACACCTCTCATGCCTGGCATTATTGTTATTTCGTTAAATAATCTGATCAAGGGGTACACAGTGCTTGTCGTTTATGTCACACACTTTTTTGACTCTGTTTCTGTACTTCTCTTCCATGAGTGGCGCAGTGTTTAGCCATGTCTTTACAACCTCCATAGCCATAAGACCGCCAATTATCTTGGCTCCAAGGCACAGGATGTTTGAATCCGTATGCTGGCGAGCTAATGTGGCACATAAAGGATCCTGGCATACGGCGGCATAACAGCCATTTATCTTGTTTGCAATAAGGGCGCTTCCATAGCCCACGCCATCACAGAAAATGCCTCTCTCGCACTCCCCTTTAGCAACTGCAAGCGCTGCAGGATATACAAAGTCAGAGAGATCACAGCTCTTTTCATCATAGGTCCCGAAGTCCTCAACTTCATAGCCTTCTTTTATGAGATAAGCCTTGATTTCGTTCTTCATTGCGGTGCCAGCGTGATCGTTTGCCATAGCAATCTTCATGGGTTAGCCCTCCTAAGCTTTTCTTTGATTATATCATGGGCTAAGCCTGGTATGTAGCTTGGCAGACTTCCAGGTATTAGATTCATGTTTTTAAAGTTGGTTTTAGGTTGAAGCTGTATTATATGGCTATAAGGATATACAGATCCTTACCCCACACATACTTTCATAACACTTTTGGGCTGCCTTCGTGGTAGCCCCACCTCTCAAAATTAGTCAGGAGAGCCAGGCTCTTATCATAAAAGAGAAATAAGACATCAGTTTTCGCTGATGCGGATATGTAAAAGCATATCGATGAAGCATAGAATAATACAAACAGAGCATTGTAAGGAAAATCAATGCCGATGATAAAAGAGGTTAAAGATATGGACAAGATCAGACAATTTGGTAATCAGATGCAGTACAGGATGGCACAGTTCATGTATGGCCGCAACGGGTTTGATACACTGGCGCGGACATGCAATGGAATAGCGATCTTTCTGTTGGTAATAAACCTGTTTGCTCAGAGCAGGATAGTATATCTCTTGTGGCTTGTATTCTTTTCTTATGCATGCTTTAGGGTATATTCAAGAAACATATCTAAAAGATATGCTGAGAATCAGAAGTTCCTTAATATGACTGAGGTTCCAAGAAGATATGTTAAGCTATTTAAACTTCAGTGGCATGACAGAAAAGTGAGCAGATATTACATCTGCAAGAACTGCCATCAGCAGATAAGAGTACCAAAAGGAAAGGGCAGGATTGAGATCAGATGCCCTAAGTGCAGCGAACGTTTCATTAAAAAGACCTGATCGGTCTGGAGGATAATGTTATGATGATGGATCCCTACAAGGTTCTTGGAGTAGCCCCGGGGGCTTCAGAAGAAGAGATCAAAAAAGCACACAGAACGCTTGCGAAAAAGTATCATCCGGACTTGAATCCCGGAAATGCAGCAGCTGCTGAAAAGATGAATGAGATAAATGCAGCTTACGATATTCTTACAAAACCGGGTGCTGAGAGATACAGACAGGCACAGACATATACGCAGGAGCGTACCTATGCCGAGAAAGAGGAGACTCCTTTCGAAGAGTACGGAACATACTGGCAGTGGGGTACTCAGGATCTTGGCAGAGGCTATAACAGACCGGAAGAGAGCTGGAATACCTGGAACAACTGGACCGGTTGGAACAGGACTCCGGTATATGGCACCTCCATTCTTGGAAAGATCTTCAGATGGTTTATCATCCTGCAGCTACTGTCAATGTTCTTCAGGATGTTCATGTTCTTTTAACGATAATGAAATGAAGTCAGCTGATATGCATTCTTTTATGTGTATCAGCTTTCTTTTGCGAAAAAAGAAAAATAAGGATAGGCTTTTCTGCTAACCGGATATGTATTACCAATATGGGCAGACATATAATCATCTCATAAGAACAAAACAACCAGATTCATTTATAAGAGGTGTGGGTTATGACTGAAAAGAGATTATATAAAAGTGCAGATAAAAAGATATCAGGTGTATGTGGTGGAATTGCTGAGTACTTCGGCATAGATCCTGCAATCGTAAGGATCATCTGGGCATGCACATTCCTGTTTACAGGCGCTGGGTTAATTGCATACATTGTTGCAGCAATAGTGATGAATGAAAATCCTGGATATGAGGAAGATCACAGCGAAGACAGGTACACATATTCTTATGACTCAGAAACTATCAAAGGCTTCAAGCCGGAAGTATAGTTCTGTTCATATATCAGGCCCTCTGGTCAGATGACCAGGGGGTTTTTTATGTTTTTAGGTAATTTATAGGTTTGTACGGTATTGTGAACTTGTCAGGGGACATGGGTCCGCCTGATCACACACATTCATAACACATGGGTCGCCCTTGATTGGGCGGCCACCTCCAGACTTTACGCCTCACTTATGTGGGGCTTTTTTCATGAAATGGCGGTGCTATATTGCGAAAGCACCGGAGCTTTTGCTTAGTGGCACCACTTTTTAAGGGCATGGAAGGCGCGGAAGGGGAGAAGTAGAGCGCACCTTTGAATTAAATGGGGAACCCCTCGCCCCCAGACCCGTTCCCCAAGCCCTTCCCGGCAAATTCGTATGGTGAAGGCGGGATGTTAGCGGCTTTTCTCTACTGTGCGGCAATATGCACGTATTCAATGGAAGGCGCAAGGTGGGATAATAATGTGCGCCTTTTATCCTATAAGGGAACCCCAGACACCCTCTCCCGTTCCCTTAGACCTTCCCAATTATTCTTCGTCCCAGTCGTATTTAAATTCGTAGCCGTCCTCTGGCTCGCCTATCTCATAGCCGAGTTCATCGGATAGCTTCTCTTTTAATTCCGCGAACCAGTCGTCCCATATTTCCTCTGGTACATCTCCATAGAACTGGATCCCTGAAGGCTCTACTGAGGCTTCTATGTTTATTCCTTCTCCTGTCCAGAGTGGAGTATCTGAAGTCTCGTCATAGTATTCCATGCTTCTATAGACCTCATCTATCTTTTCCCATACCCAGTCTGGTGCTGTATAGTGGATGTTCAGGTTTGCATTTACTATCATGGGGCCTCCTTACAATGGGTTTTTGTCATATTCTTATAATGCGTTTTTTATTCCTTCTCTTTTTACTCTAGCATACTATTTGACTTTCTCTATGTTCTTTCTTTTCTTGTGGTTCTATTATTTTCTCTAATATGCTTTCTTATAGATATTCTAATACATTCTTTTGCGGGGCTTTTTGCGTGGGCTTTTGCATTGGATTTGCTTACAAGAGATCTTTTTTCTGGATCATTTGTGTACCATTCCGAGCAGCTTCGCAGGTCTGCCCGAGCTCCCAGACCAATATGCCCCTGACTTCCACCAAGGAAGTCTGAATACGTGGCATACAAGGAATTATTATAGTCCCCTTCTCCAACGGGTTCCCGGGGGAACCCCCTCTTTTTTCGTGCGTATTTTCCTGGTGCTTTCCTGCCTTTCATGTATAAATGCACTTTCCCAGTCCACCGCCTATCGGTTTGCTGATGTGCATCGTAACAGTGTCAGTCCCACCAGCAAGGGCTGCCCTACGGCGTCTCGCTTACTTGTCCCTTGCAGGTGGTCCTGCCACTGTTCCTGAAGATGCACGCAAACCCGATAGATAGGCGATGAACTCAGAAAGCACATTTATTAACACATGAAAGGATGGAAAAAAGCACATGGAAAATATCGCACGAAAAAAGGATCGCTCCCCTCCAGAAAAGCTCAGAATCTTGAAAGCACATTTCAAGGGCTTTGAAAGCCTGAAAACAGAAAACCAAAATCAAAACATATATAAGGAGAAAATGACAATGATTACAAAGAACATGATTATCGAGGGACTTGAAAACAGAGGTTACATCGTGGATGCACACACTTGCATCAAGAATGGAATTGAGAAAGAGGGTCTTTGCATCAAGAAGAATGCAGATGATACAATCGCACCCACTGTTTACGCTGATGAACTTATCGAGAGAGCAGAACTTAGCGGAATGGGAGTTGAGCAGGTCATTGACAGTGTTGTTGCCATGATTTCAAGGGAGTTTACTTTTGACGTTGAGAAGATTAACGACGTGGAGTATTTCAAGACCAATGCACGCATCGGAGTGCAGAGAGAGGGCAGCGAGGACCTTGTAAAGAGACCCACACAGTTTGAGGGCATCGAGGAATACATCTACATTGCTGATGAACACGAGGGAGAGAGCTTTTCAATCAAGGTAAGACCGCAGATGCTCGATATGTGGAGGATTGACGAAGAGACCGCTTTTGTAAGGGCAGAGGAGAACACCCACAAGGACACAAAGATAACACCACTTGGCGATGTGATAAGGAACATGATGGGCGATGATTTTGCTGATGAATTTGGAGAGGAAGCAAACAGTGTTGCGCCGATGTATGTTATCAGCAACAAGAGCCAGGTCAAGGGAGCAAGTGCGATGCTCGATACAAAGGCAATCAAGGAACTTGCGGACAGAATAGGGGTTCACGAGTTTGTACTTCTTCCGAGCAGTATCCACGAGTGCATCTTGGTTCCCAAGTTTGAGGATATGAGCCTTGATGTATTCAATAACATGGTAACAGAAGTCAACGAAACGACTGTTGACCCCATGGACAAACTCGTTGACAGAGCATATCTTCTGACCGCATAAGGCTAAAAAGACATAAAGCAGGGAGAGGGGAAACCCTCTTTCCTTCGGAAAGGAGAACGAGGAAATGACAAACGAACAGATTATATTTAACAACCGCATGGAACTTATGAAAGAGGGTATAATAGGAACCACCGGCAAGAACATCGTTATCGAGGATGAAGAGGGAAGAAAGACCCTCACCAAAGAGCCGGAGCAGATACACACTTACATGGAATGGAAAAGGCGGGGTTACACCGTAAAGCACGGAGAAAAAGCCGTTTCCGAGATCCCCATTTGGAAGTGCATGGGAGGACATAAAGGAAAGGAGGGAGAAGAACAGGGGAAGATGTTCATGAAACAGGCTTTTTTCTTTAAGGCATCCCAGGTAGAGCCGACAGAAGAGAGCAAGGCAGTTTAATACGGAGAAAAAAATGCAGCGGGCGGGAATTTATCACAGAAATCCTTTTGGCACCTGGCTGCATTTTTTGGTGGGGGAGCCGAGCCTGCCCTTTCCCCCACGCCCCCTTCCCCACACGGATAGCTGGTCCGCGGATCGGGAGAATTTAGTGCGTCCCAGCTATCCGTGCATCGGGCGGCGATGGAGACGGGAGAACTAAGTTCGCCGCCCGAATAAAGTCAGGAACCCCCCGACACCCCGGCCAGAAAGAAGACTGATTGGCCGCGCCCGGTTCCCGACACCCTCCCCAGGCAACGCCCCGCGGGGGCTAAAAAGCAGAAGATAGCCAGTCTGCTAAAAGGGTATGATCAGATGCATCCTGGCTATCAGATGCGGCGGTCGGCGATTGAAAAGGGAGAATTAAGCTCGCCGCCCGAACAAAGTCAGGAACTCCCCCGACACCCTGGCCATAAAGAAGACTGATAGGCCACGCCCGGTTCCCGACACCTTCCCCAGGGAGCGTCCCATGGGGACTTAAAGAGCGGCTAAAATCCGATTGAATCAGATTTTAGCCGCTCAGTTTTCTTTTATATATACCACACAGGAACTATCAGGTTATTGCTGTCTACTGCTGACAGCTCAGGTCTCATGCATATGATCGCGCCAGAGCCTCTTGGTGTTGTTGCTTTGTCTAATACTGAGAAAGCACCTACCAGCTCAGTGCCGGGATTGACCGATCTTTTGACCTCTATTGGATGGAGCATTCCATCACTTTCAAGGATCATATCCACTTCTTTATTGTCTTTATCCCTGTAATACCAGAAGAGGCAGTCCTTGGCTGCGTTTTTATAGGATTTGATGATCTCCATTACAACGTAGTTTTCAAGGATATGTCCTGCCAAAGCGCCATTTGCAAGGATCTCTGGTGATGAATATTTTGTCAGGTAAGCCACAAGGCCGGTATCAAAGAAATACAGCTTTGGTGTCTTGATCGTTCTATGGAGCAGGTTGTTGCTGTATGGCCGAAGCAGTGTGATGATCTCTGACTTTTCCAGTACCTGGAGCCAGCGCTTTGCGGTATCATCGTTTATTCCGACGTCTCCTGCTATGGCATGTACATTAAGCACCTCGCCTATCCTTGATGCAGCTGACCTTATGAAGTCCTGAAATAAGAGCTTGTCTACTCCCTGGATCAGGTCGCTTACATCTCTTTCGATATATGTCTGGATGTAACTGCTGTAGTAAACATCCCTGTCAGTAAACTTTCCGCTGATAAGACCGGGCATTCCACCCATCCAGATGCGTTCATATATTTCATCTAGTGTTGCCGGAGCATGTGTCTTTTTACGCTTCTTGAGTTCGTTAAGATCGACAGAAAATGGTCTGGAGACATCTTTTCCATATGCCTCGTGCTGGGAAAGTGGAGGGAGCCTTAGTATCGCTACTCTTCCTGCTAATGACTCCTGTGCCAGGTCCATGAGCTTGAAGGCTTGAGACCCTGTCAGCCAGAATGATCCCGGGGCAGCACCCTTGTCTATTGCGATCTTGATATATGAAAAGAGCTCAGGAGCATACTGCACTTCATCGATCATGACAGGAGGTTCGTGGATCTGCAGAAACATTGCAGGATCTTTCTTGGCAAGAGCACGCTCTTCCAGATCATCTAATGTGACGATCTCCCTTTCTTCTCCATGTTCCTTCATGATGGTCTCGAACAAAGTGCTCTTCCCGACCTGTCTTGCACCTGTGATCAGGATGGCCGAGTACTCTTTGTTAAGCTCTATTATCTTGGATTTAAGATCTCTTTCGATATGTCTCATGATAAATCCTTTCGGCTAAAATATGATTCAATCATATTTTAGCCGAAAATGATTGCCATATCAATAGGGGTGGGATATTAACAATTTGTTCAATCTATGTTAAAGGCATGTTAATGCTCTTTTGATACCATGTCTTTAGACAGTTAAGCAAATACTTTTTCTTTTTCATAATCGGGCGGCGCCAGAAGGCACCGCCCACCTCCTTTTTATGGGGAGATGGGAACTGCTATCAGATAAGAGATGATATACGAACGTATATGAAAGTGATATGCATTTGTATATAAAAGATGAAAACGAAGATACCTGGGATGACAGGCATCTTCGTTTTTTGTTAGGTAAAAAGCACCGCTCCGGGGTGCGTAAGGTTTAAATTGGTTCAGAATATTATAACTGCAAATGCTGCAAACAGGCTGCTTACAATGGCAGATGCAGATGCGATCATAATGACCTTTTCTTTGACAGCAGAAGCGTCAAAGTATTTATCATGTATCCTTATGGTATTTATGACCTTTGGGGAATTCTTGTGATAGTAACATGTTGATGAGCTTGAACTGTACATGGGCATGTCCTCCATAGTACAAAGAAATAAACTTACCGTGTGACTCGAAACAGTGAAACTAAAATACAATATATTGTGTCATCTAAGAGTATTATATACTAGATATTCTAAAATTAGTGTTAACAATTCGAAAGAATTTATTAAACGTTTTAGCAGTGATAATGCAGGGTGGCATCGTCTTTTTTTACATGACCAGGCTGCTGTCGCGCCATTTTGATAAGATGGCTCAAATACTTTTTTGAAGGGAAATAGCTATGGAAGAGCGGCTGGTATGTGAGACTTGCGGATGTACTTTCTTTGACCAAGAGGATGAAGGATATTATTGCTCAGACTGTGAGCGGTTCTATTCATTCTACGAAGCATTCGAGTTAATGGACAGGCAGGCTTATAGGGAATATGAAGCTGCTATTGAGGAAAGTACTGTGCTCTTCTCGATCGCGTGGGTGTTTAGATGGGATACATAGCGTTTTACAGGAAATTCAGACCGCAAATTTATGACGAGGCTAAGGGCCAGGATCATATCGTTAAGGCACTTAGGAATCAGGTAAAACATGACGTGGTCTCTCATGCATATCTTTTTCATGGTACAAGGGGAACAGGCAAGACCACGATGGCCAGGATCTTTTCGAAGGCGATTAACTGTGAGAACCCAGTGGAGGGTAATCCTTGCGGAGGGTGCGAGTTTTGCAGATCTATCACGGATGGAAGTAGTGCAAATGTTATTGAGATAGATGCGGCTTCTAATAACAAGGTCAGCGACATCAAAAGGATCCTTGAGGATGTTTCGTATCCGCCAATAAATGGGAAATGGAAGATATACATCATTGATGAGGTCCATTCGCTTAAGGGACAGAGGGGAGAGGCTTTTGATATGCTTCTAAAGACCCTGGAAGAGCCTCCGGCGCATGCGGTTTTCATCATGGCAACGACAGATCCTCAAAAAGTTCCTGCGACCATTCTATCCAGGTGCCAGCGGTATGAATTTCGGAGGATCTCAGTTGACCTTATAAAGATGACGCTTCAGAGTGTGGCGGCCTCTGAAGGGATAGATGCTGAAAACAGGGCGCTGGAATACATTGCGAGAGTGGCAGATGGGTCTATGAGAGATGCGCTGAGTATATTGGAGCATTTCGTGACAATAGGCGAAGATAGGCAGCTTACGTACAACTTTGTGGTTAAGGCTTTGGCTAAGAGTGATATGGAGAAGATGCATAAGCTGTTTCAGGCGCTATATCACAAGGATCTGCGGACATCAATACTGATCTTGTCAGAAGCTAATAGCAACGGGATCAATCTTTTTGAGTTTGTAAACGACTTCGTCTGGTTCCTTAGAAGTATTATGATTGCGCAGGTGACGGAAAATCTTGAGGATTTCTTTGATGCACCGGAGGAAACAATAAGATCTGTAAAGGAACTTGCTAAGAGCGTTGATCAGTATACAGTTGATGGTCTGGTAAGGCATTTTTCGGACCTGTCTTCTAACATAGCCCGCTCAGACCAAAAGAGAGTAATGATAGAAGCTCTGTTTGTCCGTATCTGCAGGAAGGACGATAGGCAGTCTGTTGAGAACCGGATACGGCTTCTTGAGGAGCATGAAAAAGACATTAGAAATCAAATAAGCATATAGATCAGGCGGGCTCACGAGCCTGCCATTTTCATGCGCAAAAATTTCCACATGCCTTCTTTTATCATGAAATCACAAGAACAGAAAACATAAGAGTTTATCAAAGATAGGAGCAGATGATATGGAGAATGTTAAATTTGTTCGTTCTGAAGAAAAAGGTAGAATCTTATATCTTTATTTTAAGATTCATGATAGAGTAGCCGACTTTATCAGGAAGCATACACATTATTATGAGGCTCTGCTGAGTGATTTCTTGGATACAGACAACATATATAGATATTCACTGGATGGAACTGAGTGTTCTGATGAGCTTAGGGAGCTGCTGATAGAGACCATTGAAAAGATAAGTAATGAAGGCTCTGATGACTACTTCTGTAACCATCTGATTACCAACAATGGACGAGACGTGGCTCCCAGTAAGATACATGAGCTTATGCGCGAGAAATATGGCCTTGCAGACATTGATGCAGTTGAAGATACAGAAGACTATGATCAGGGTCAGGTAGATCTTGAATGGTGGACGGCCCATTTCTTTATTTCACTTAAAAACGTAATCTTTGATGATCCTTATCCATTTGAAGGAGATGATGAGGCTCAGCCTGAGGCGATGTGCCATGAGACACTATCTTTTTCTGAGGTTTCAGATTTTCTAAAGATACTTAAATCCATCGATAAGATAGTGGTTGTCGATGATGTAAGAAAGTATGGTCCTGAAGAATTATCGAGGCTTTGTGAAGAACTAAAGGAAGATGATAAAGAGAACTAATTGATTGTTATGGAAAGGAACAGGTGATGATATGCAGATATCTATGGGAATGACGATTTTATCGCAAAAAAAGATTGAAAGGTCTGAATTTGACAGACGAATGGAAGAGCATGCTAAGTGGCTTAAAAATAATGAGGAAGGAAAGCGTGCAGACTTTAGCGATGTTGACCTCAGTGAGATGGATCTGTCTGGGATGGATTTTTCATATGCAGACATGACGGGCGTTAATCTTGGAAGCTCCAATCTTACTGGAGCTAATTTGTCTAATGCAAACTTCTGGGGAGCATATATGCACAATGCAGATTTGACGAGGGCTGTAATTGATGGCACCACTTTCTACAATGTAAACTTAACGCTCTCTAAACTCAATGAGTGCAAAGGAGAAAAGACATGTTTTAGCTTTTCTTGCATGTGGGACTGTGAGATAAAGAATGCTGTTTTAAAGAAGGCAAATTTCTTTGCGGCAGAAATCTGTAATTGTGATTTTTCCGGATCGGATTTAGAAGAAGCGCGCTTTTGCTGTGCTGACTTTGATGATTCAACATTCGAGGATACGAGGCTCTGCAATGCCGATTTCGATTTCGCCAGAAGGACGTACTGGACCGATTTTACAAACTCTGATATGACGGGACTTAGCACCGCTGACATCGATTTGGATCCTGACAATTTGAAGGGAGTAAAGGGGCTTCACATGCCTATATTCTGCCCGGAAGAGGGATCATTTATTGCATGGAAAAAGTGTAGGGAAGGAAAGATTGTGAAGTTACTGATCCCTGAGCACGCAAAGAGGAAAGGAAGTACGTTTCATTCTTGCAGAGCATCTGAAGCAGTTGTCCTGGATATTTTTGACAAGGAAGGGAATCCTGTTGATGAAGCAGTAAGCCGTGTGGACAAAGAATTTAAGTATATCAAAGGAGCTACTGTTACAGCGAAGGAAGTTGATCCTAACCGACATGGCGATGTTTCAGGAATATACTTCGAATTATCACGCGCGGAGGCTGAGGCTCTTACTGATAAGGATGAGGATGAAGAAGATAACGACTAATTCTTTATCTGCGATGCATTGCTGACATGCTTCAAGATTCTTTATGATTTCTTAATTTGTCTATGTGGAAAAAATTGCCCATAATTATTAGTAGAATGGTAGCTGACAAAGAGATCCAAATCCCGGTAAAAAGGAGCTGACATGGGCACAAAACAATCAAAAAAACTGATGCTTTTTAACCTTTTGGACATACTAAGGAAATATACAGATGAGGATCACAGGTTAAGCCAGAAGGAAATAGAGGAGCGGCTTAAGGAAGAATACGACATGACGGCTGACAGGAAGTCTATTAAGACAAACCTGATGAAGCTTGAAGAATTTGGCTATGAGATCGCCTATAGCGAGTCGATTCGTATGGTCAAAAACCCAAAGACCGGAGAGCTGGAAGAGAATTATATTCTTAGTGACTTTTATCTTGTGAGGGATTTTGAAGACAGCGAGCTGCGCCTTCTTATTGATGGACTTCTTTTTTCCAAGCATCTGCCTTACAGCCAGTGTAAAGAGCTTGTTGAAAAGATCGAGAAGCTTTCAAATATCTATTTTAGGTCCAGGGTTAAGCATATTGCTACAATGCCAAAGGACAGGACAAATAATAAGCAGCTATTTTATAACATAGACGTCATTGATGAGGCTATCAACGAAAAGAAAAAGATAGCCTTCAAGTACGTGGAATATGGAACAGACCTTAAGCAGCATCCAAAGAAGGATGATAACGGGAAGGATCGGGTATATGTTGTAAGCCCCTACCAGATGGCTGCTAAAGAAGGGAAATACTATCTTATCTGCAATTATGACCAGTACGAGGATATATCTAACTACCGTGTGGATCGAATCGTAGATATTGAGAAGTTGGATGAGACGGCGAAGTCCTTTAGTAAGCTCAAAGGTGCGAACGGACAGGCCTTGGACCTTTCAAAGTATATGAAAGAGCATGTTTATATGTATAGCAGCGATACTTCCAGGGCAAAGCTCAGGATAGTCAATGCCATGATAAGCGATATTGTTGATATGTTTGGAAGTGATGTTCGTTTCTATGATCAGGATGATACTCATGTAAGCGTTGCAGTAAATGCCAATGAGACGTCGGTGCTGCAGTTTGCAAAGAACTATGCTCCGGATGTAGTTATTTTAGAGCCAAAAGAATTGAGAGATAGAGCGATTGAGGATTTGAAGAAAGGACTGAAAGGGTATGAGCAAAAATAATAAGGATGGTTTTTATACCTTAGATTTTGATGAGCATGGAATGCTGATACTTAATAGAAAAAATGCACAATTGATCAATGCGTGTATAGCGATTGATTCTAAATATGCTGAAGCCAGCAACGAGGAGAACAAGGAATCCTCGTGTGCTTATATCATAGAGAACCAAGATAATTTGTTGGATTTGAAAATAATGAAAGAGATATGCAGGCGATTGGATAAAGAAAACTCAACGCATCTGGCTGCTTCAGGCAGTAAAAAAGGCGATAATAAAGGTATTGATCAAACTACTGAGACTATTTGTAATATCCGCAATTTGAAGCAGAGGCTAAAGGATGGCGATGCAGAGTTGGTGACAACGATCTCTGAAGCCGTTCGTGCTTCTGATGGTAAAATACGTAATACATTTAGCTTTGCTTCTAAGTTTTGTACTTTTCTATGTAGGTACTTATTCGAAGGCCAAGAAGCAGACAATTATTCAATATATGACAGTGCTTTGGAATATGTAATCCCATATTATGCATTGGTTTACTTGAATGATTATGACCGCGAAATGGTTAAGAATAAGCATGTAATCAGGAGAACTTTTTTTGATAAGCGTAATTATGATGGTTACAGAAAACTCATAGATGATATACGAGAGAAAGCACACCCCGAGAATGAAGAAAAATTAAGCAGAAAAGATTTTGATAATGTACTTTGGTATTACTATAAAGGGCGGGAAAGAACGGTAAAAAATGTATTGCAGAATCTCCGCTAAGGAATGTAGAGTTTATGAGGGGGACGTACATGCAAGAAAACGGTGGACATTTTTTGTCCATGACGCTTTGTATTATGGGACGATGCAGTTTGCATCGTCCTTTTTTACTTCAACCAGACTGTTGTCGTGATGCTCTGATAGGATTAGCAAAACTGAAAACGATTATGGAATGGCGATTTTTATGTACAAAAAATTCCCCACAGGGACATTTATAATGTGACCATAAGATAGCAGAGAAGCACTAAAATGCAGGAGTTTACTATGAGCAAGGAAGGAATAAGAGGAGTGTTCTGGCTGGTAGAAGATGAGCTGGTTATTGTCAGATATGAAGAAGGAGTAACTGAAGGACTATCCAAATCAGGAAATAACTACAATCATGAGAGGCTTTGGGAGAGCGTTAAGCCAAAGGGATGCAATAAGAAATATGATTATTATCCACGTGGAAGAGTAGAGGTTTCAAATAAGGGAAAGCCCGTTGTTTATATGAGCCCTTACATAGGAAATGAACAGATACAAACTGTTCTGAAGACGCTTGGGATAGATGTCGAGCCCATTATACATATAGATGGCAGCAAGCATTACCATTGTCACTTTGATGAGGAGAACTGAAGGCGCTACAGCAGGAGGTAAAGAGATGGTTTTTTATGAGTTTTTATATAGCTATACAAGAAGGGAAATAGTTGAAGAAGCTGAAGAAAATGTATCTAAAGCACGTAAGAATAAGCGGAACGAATTTGCGGATTTTGTGAGTGATTTAAATTCGCAGCTCGGGCCAGAATGCGGCTTAGAGGGTAATATATCTATGCTTATTGTTGCTGTAAATGAAAATGAGCTGACCGTTCTTGCTGGTTGTAGCCTTGAAAATGTATCTTTGAAAAAATGTAAGGATTTTGTTAGCAAGACATTAGCGGATTCTGATAAAGCTATTGAAAATGTGTCATTTAAATCGCAGAAAGAAATATGCCCTTATGAGGTCAATGAACTGTATAGGAAGGCCGATCGTCAGGATTTGATACCATGGCAATGTAGGAACTTTACTGATGAACTTCTTATAGACTATTTCCATGGTGCAAACAATTTCAATGTCAAAGAAAAGTGTATCAGTAAAAAAATGACGTATAAGCAGGCTGTAAAGAAAGCAGAAGAGCTGATGGCAGATGATACGCTGATAGAGGAATTGAAGAGGATATATTCGAACGATAATTCCAGGAAGTACTGCGGCAATCCTGTTCATTACAAAATCATTGTTGGCGATTACCAGGCTGCAGAATCAATCAGCGAGCTACTTATCAGCGCACTTTGGTCAAACAACCGCGTTTTGGGTACAAGAATAGAAAAACTGACATCTATTGGTGAACGGGCATATCGAAATGAAGATGAACTGGATAAGATTTTTCAGGTTGCACAGGGAAATGCTGTTTCAATCGATATGTCAGGTGATGATGGAATGCATGGAGTATATGCATCTGCTTACGAGCAGGTTACGGAGCAGCTTAACTCTTTTGTAAAAGATTATGGACTGTATACATTGTGCTTCTTTATTGAAAACACATCTAACCCGGGCTTCTCTAATGCTATGATTTCTAAGGCGGTTGAGAATATAAGTATCATAGAGCTAAAAGAAGGAGCGGGAGATTACAATAAGTCCTTCAGATTCTTTCAAAAGCTTGCAAAAGAACATGATAGTGTTGTGACGGAAGAAGACTTTTATAGCGTACTTTCTAAGAAAAAGCTTTATACCGTTGCAGAAGTTTATAAGGCGTTCAATACCTGGTACGGAAGAAGCCTTAAGGAGCGGATTTATAAAGCCTATAAGGCTTGTGATGTGGTTAAGGTGGATAAAAAAGGACCTGAATCAGAACCATATAAAGAGCTTAAGGAAATGATAGGTCTTTCAGAAATCAAGAATGTTGTCGATCAGATAATCGATTCTGGAAAGGCCCGAAAGTTAAGGTCAAAGATGGGACTGGATACATATTCGAACTCTATGCATATGATATTTACTGGCAATCCTGGTAGCGCTAAGACTTCTGTAGCAAGACTTCTAGCCCAGATATTAAAGAAAGAAGGTGTCCTTGAGAGCGGAAATTATGTGGAAGTAGGACGTGCTGATCTTATTGCCAGGTATGTAGGATGGACAGCAAAGACTGTATGCGAGAAGTTTAGAGAAGCTAATGGAGGAATTCTCTTTATTGATGAAGCGTATTCTCTTGTTGATGGTTCAAATTCTTTTGGCGATGAGGCAATAAACACTATAGTACAAGAAATGGAAAACCACAGAGAAGATGTGATTGTGATTTTTGCTGGATATCCTGAAAAAATGAAAGAGTTCCTTGATAAGAATGAGGGCCTTAGAAGTAGGATTGCATTCCATCTTGACTTCCCGGATTATAAAGCTGATGAAATGTGGCAGATCCTGAAGCTAATGGCTGAAAAGAGAGGATTTATGCTTTCTGAAGACGTTGAACCAAAATCTATGGAGATATTTAAGGAAGCATGCTCCCACGAGGAGTTTGGTAATGGACGATTTGCCCGTAACCTATTAGAACAGGCAGAAATGCGTCAGTCACAGAGGCTCTTTAGGGAAAACAAGGGCAAGAAGATCTCCAAAGAGAAGATTATGCAGCTTAAAGCGGAGGACTTTGAAACAGTAGCTGGCAACCAGTTTAAAGAGAAAAAACAGGGAATTGGTTTTGCGGTATGATAGGTGGACATTTATTGTCCTCGATGTATAGTAGAGTATTATAAGGTTTTTTAGGGGGCATTATGTCAACGTACGCGGTGGCAGATATACATGGACAACTGAATACTTTTCTTGCTGGGCTTAAAGTGATTGGGTTTTCTCCAGAAGATAAGATATATGTCTTAGGTGATGCCGTAGACAGAGGCCCTGACGGGATAAAGGTTCTTCAGAGAATCATGGCAGAGCCTAACATGGACCTAATCATTGGAAACCATGAGTTCATGATGCTTAATTCTGTGGATTCCAGCGGCAAAAATGAGTGGAACGGAAGAGACTGGGACCTTTGGTTATTCTACAACGGTGGCGATAAGACGTTTTCACAGTACGAGACATTAAAGAAAGCCGAAAGAAAAGAACTATTGAAATGGCTTAATGACCGGTATGTCATGATGACAATGGAAGTGGAAGGCAGAAAAATTTGTCTTTCCCATTCATATTATAAGAATGGTCTTGAGAATCTGAAGTACAAAGAGATGAGCTACAAAGATGTTTGGAACATTGTCTGGACTTCAATATACCGTGATGATTATGAGACTCAGGGTGAGAACATCTATGGTGACTATGACTATACATTTGTCACAGGACATGTTCCGGTACAACGGATTCGCAAATGGATCGAGGTTGAGGAAGACTTTGGGTGTTTGAAGTCCTTTAGAAAAGGCAATCTTATCGATATTGATGGTGGATGCTCTTTCGGAGAAATCGAAGAAGTTGATAATGGACTGATCTTCTTGCGTCTTGAGGACATGGAGGAATTCCCGGTTTCATTTGTCAGTTGATTAAAGCCAGGTCTCCCTGGCTTTAATGGTTTAGCTTGGCTTATGAAGCAAAAACTCTGGAATCTGCAGTTGGACAGGCTTGGCTTTTGGCTTTGGTTGAATGTTTGAGATGGTTGGAATGTCCGAAGCCTGTTTGGCATTTTTGAGAAAATCCAGATTAGGGTTTATCTGAGGCAATGGCTCTTTAGGAGTGGAAAGCACCTTCGATGTAAACTCTTTTGGATCAGGAGTTGTAGTTTCCTGAGCAGTAGAAATCTGCTTCATTCCTGTGGCAATGACAGTGACAACTATATCTTCAGCTGTTGGGTCTCCGCTTACTGTGCCCCAGAAGATGTTAACGTTGTCGCCAGCCTGTTCTCTTATGTAGGAAACAGCCTTGTTGAGCGCAACAAGGTCAACTCTGCCGCTGGTGTTCAGGAGAATATTGGACGCGCCGGTTATTCTGGTGTCAAGAAGTTGAGAGCTGATGGCCTTTTCTACTGCTTCAACGATTGTTTCTTCTCCGGAAGCTATTCCAATGCCGAATAAGCCATAGCCTTTGTCTTTTAACGTGGAACGGAGATCATTAAAGTCGAGATTTATGGTTCCGTGATTGAAGATGATGTTAGTGATACCTTCAATTGTGTATCGTAGAACAGAATCGCACAGGGTAAAGGCCTCATCGAGAAAGAACTGCTTATCAGTGATTGTGAGGAGCTTATCGTTAGGGATTACCAGAAGGGTGTCGATGTTCTGCTCAAGCTTTTTTAGTCCGGTCTGAGCTGCATAGACTCTGGGCTTGCTTTCAAAAGAGAAAGGCATTGTAACTACAGCGACTGTAAGGATTCCCAGATTCTTGCATATCTGAGCTACGACAGGAATGGCGCCGGTCCCAGTACCGCCGCCCATTCCGCAGGTTAGGATTACCATATTTGCATCATGGACGAGCTCTGCGATATCTTCCTCGCTCTCTTTTGCGGCGGACTCCCCTACAGTAGGGTCGCCGCCGGCACCAAATCCCTGAGTGAGTTTTGTGCCGAGTTGAAGCCGTTTTGTTGCTGGGCATTTATCCAGAGTCATGGAATCAGTGTTAAGTGCTGCATATGTAACATAATCGGATGCCTTTTCAATCATCCTTGTTATGGCGTTGTTTCCCCCACCGCCAATGCCAATGACCATGACTTTTGGCATGGTTTTGCTGTTTGCAAAAGATTCTTTTATCTCAAGCATGTTTACCTCCCGTTTGCACAAGTGCAAGTTTGGCGTAATGGCGATTTGCATTTATGCAAGTAATATTATGATTTACAATATAGCGTTTATGCAAATCAATGTCAACAATAATTTGCATAAATGCAATTTTTGGTGTATGATGTACCACAGACGAGGTAACGCATATGCAGATTGGTGAAAGACTTAAAAACAAAAGAAAAGAACTGGGAATATCTGTAGAGAGCATTGCAGAGCAGCTTGGTGTGTCCTATACGACCATATATCGCTACGAAGCATCAAGTATAAGCAAGATTCCTGTGGAAACATTTGATAAGATTTGCAAGATCTTAGGTGTCACACCGGCTGAACTGATGGGGAACGAGGAAGCCACAGATGCTGACAAGGAAGAGATTGCGAAGCTGCCAAATCACTTTGAGAATCCGCAGGAAGCAATTGAATTTATATTAAAAACACCGACGCTTGCTGCGTTTGGTGGTTATGACCCTAACCAGATGGATGAGGAGACAATTGTCGAATTTGCAAATGAGCTACTGGGCCATTTAAAAGTTATGAGTCATAGATATCAGACAAAGGGGGCTCCGGGGGATGAGAAAGCAGGAAATCGTTGATTTTGCAAATGGACTGAGGAATACATATCATACCAATGATCCATTTGAGATAGCCAAGATCTGGGGAATAAGGATATTAGAGCGTGATCATGGATTCAAGGGCTTTAAAGCGCAGGCTGTTAAGTTTCGTGGGTACGCTCCATACATAGCTATAAACTCTAATTACACGGAGGCATCAAAAAAGATCTTATGTGCTCATGAACTGGGACATATCTTTTTACATGATGAGACACTGAACTACTTCGCTGATATTGGCGGAAAGATTAATATGCAGTCAGAATATGAGGCAAACCTCTTTGTGCTGGCTCTTTTGGAGGACCAGGCAAGACTGAAGGTGGATATGACAGAGATTCCGCCGTATCTACTTCAGAATATTGTAGAACAGAGCATAGAGCTGAAAAAGTGAATATTTGCAAAGTCCTATTCGGGGCATGCGACAAAAAAGTCGCATGCCCCTTGTTATTGTGTGGAAAAGGGAAGAAACAACCAGGAGGAGTGAAGTGCAGAAAAAGCAGCCACCGTACTTGAAATATGTTCAAACCAGTTACTGGAGTCAGATTGATAACAAGGATAGATTTGAGGATACGCTTGTTATTTGCATTAAGAGTCAGCCTATTTCTCTGTCAGAATTATTGAAGATGGACTACTGGGCCATTGCTTATTTCATGTTTTGGACAGAACGTTATGCTGCAGAGTTCGATAAGGCCGAGGATTTTTTTGAAAGAATAGCGAATGAGGTTTTACCTGAGTATGATCTTGGCTATTGCTGCTTATCTGGAGGCGGTGGGTCGCATGAACCCATAATGGAGATAGATTTTAAGAGGAACTACGTTTATTACAAAGAGTACAGACTGGTTATGGTTATAGAAAAACGATTTACGCTAGTTCCGTTTGGCAGAAAGAAGAACGATGAAGATCCCCAATGTATCTATGCAAACGAGAAAAAGCTTAGAACATATGAGGAATTGGAGGCATATATAAGGGAGTGGCTTGCGAAGATAAAGAAAGATACAGACCCCTGTAAATCTGATAAAGAAGGATGCAACCATGAGGATAAAGAGGAAAAAGCGTAAGGTTAGGCAATTTACAATTCATATCCTTGCCGTTCCGGCATTTTCTGAGGATATGTTTGATGTCCCGCATAAACAGTGTGCGATTATTCTCCTCACGACTAGAACTACGCCGTTTCTTGATAGAACCGACATACCTAAGTTGGTCATCGATATCATTGATGTTGAAGATGAGAAGGAATATGGGGCCTTCAGGAGATACCATGCTAAAAGAGTTATTTATTTTGTAAGGCATTTACCCAAAGAGGTTACCGATTTATATGTATCGTGTTCTAAAGGGGGCTCTCGGAGCCCCGGGTGTGCAGCCGCGATAATGTTAATGTCAGGGAGAAGCGACAAAGATGTTTGGCTGAATCCATTTTATACACCCAATGTGCTAGTGTTTAAGGTCCTGTGCCGTGAATTCGGATTATTCATGCCTGATATACTGGTGGCAATAAGGCAACATATGAATGAACAGGCCTATAGAAAAGCGCAAAAGTTCAAGAATGCAGGTAAATATGAACGGTGGCAGATTCTGTGGTGATATCTTCAGCGTGATTCTAAAAGATTCACGCTGAAATTATGATGGCTTGTCATTTTCAATTGTATTTGCAATAGAACGGAAGCGCTCTTTAGTCATAAGTACTTGTATATGGTGGTTGCCAGCAGCAATGCTTACCACACCTGCTTCGCTAAGCTGATTCATGATTCTTTCAGCTCTTCTATAGCTAATCTTGAGCATTCTTTGCAGCATTCCTATAGACGCTCTTTGCCTTTCTGTAACAAGGATTCCGGCCTGGACAAAATATTCATCTGGATCTGAATTGGTATATATTGCTAAGTCAAGATAGTAGTAGTCGCTTTCATCAAAATGTATTTTTTTTATCTCCTGTTCTATATCCTGGTCATAAGGTGAACAGAATGCTTCTTTTTTAAGAAAATCAATGACATTCTTAATCTCTGTATCTGATACATATGCGCTTTGGATTCTCATCAGATGATGACTAATTCCTTGTGAAAAAAGAATATCACCATTTCCTATGAGTTTCTCGGCACCATATTGATTTAAAATAGTTCTGGAATCATCTTTGTTGGACACGGCAAATGCTAGTTTGCATGAAATATTGGCTTTAATAAGGCCGGTAAGGACATCTACCGAAGGGCGTTGAGTTGCGATTATCAGATGGATGCCTGCTGCTTTTGCATGCTGAGTTAATCTACATATGGCGTCTTCGACTTCGTAGGCGGATAACATCATAAGGTCAGCTAACTCATCTATTACGATTAGTATTCTTGGTATTGTTTTAATACTTAAGTTGTTACTTGCTCGAATATGATCGTTATATGCATTAATGTTTTTAACTCCTGAATTAGCAAATAATGTGCATCTTCTGACCATTTCACACACTGCCCAGCGCAAAACGTCAATTGCTTTAACTGGATCTGTAACTACAGGAAGTAAGAGATGAGGAATTCCATTATAGACTGAAAACTCGGCTATCTTAGGATCAATCAGTACCATCCGTATATCTTCAGGACTCGTACTAAAAAGAATACTCATGATTATTGTATTTATCCATATAGACTCTCCTGATCCTGTGGAGCCACCAACGAGAAGATGCTGCATAGTAGAAATGTCTGAAAACACGGCATTTCCAGCGGGATCCTTTCCTAAGGCAACGGTAAGTTCTGATGTGGAGTTCTTATGCTCAAGCAATTCTAATAGCTCTCGAAGTGCAACTATATGCTTTTTTTGATTGGGGATTTCAAGACCAATAGCAGCCTTTCCAGGAACAGGGATTTCCATTCTTATGTTTTCCGTAGCCAGATGAAGTTTTAATTCATCCTCCAAACTTAGAATTTCACTGATTCTAACGTCAGGTTCTGGTTTTAACTCAAAGCGTGTGACGGTCGGGCCTTGACTCATCTCTAAAATCCCCATCGGTATATTGAATGCTTTGAGTATGTCTTGTAGTTTATTTGCAGTTTCTATCAGCTCTTGTTTACTAGTAGGATTACTAACTTCTTTTCCTTTTTCTAGAAGGTCAAGAGGGGGATAAATATATTCATTACTCATTGTTGATTCTCCTTATGAATGCTATATGAATGAATACTAATTTATAGCATGCGACAAAAAAGCCGCATGCCCCTTGTTATTGTATAGAAAACGACAGAAACACTTAAAACGTATAAAGAAAAGAGAGGAGACATTCCATGATAAAGATGACATCTGCATATGCGAACAAGCTTATTAAGAAACTAAAGGAAGACAAGGTATATTGGAGAGAACTGGAAAATGCTAGGCACAAGTACATTGTAGGACAGGGAGAAGAAGCAATAATCCCTGAGTATGATTTCCTTGAGGTTCATAGAACTATTGCGGAGATTGACGACAAGATCATTAAGATCAAGCATGCACTGAACGTATCTAATTCAATTAATACCGTTGAGGTTGAAGGAGAGAAATACACCATAGATATGCTTCTTGTGAAAATGGCGCAGATGACAGAAAGAAAAGCTGTGCTGGGGGCGATGAGAAAACTTACGCCTAAGACAAGAGTGACAGAATCTGGCTATGGTAGGTATAGCAAAACATACACATCGGATATCCAGTGTATTAACTTTGATATGGATGTGGTTAAGGCCGAATATGACAACATTGAGACCTTTATGAATGCGCTTCTGCTTACCCTTGATAAGTACAATCAGACTGTAGAATTTGAAGTCGATATTTAAGCATTTTTCCGGGCTGTAGTCATTGAAGTTTCTTTTACCCAGAATAGGGCTGTTTGTGTTAGGTTCAAATGTTAGTGACAATGATTATTCTGTTATTTGTTATCATGTATGGTTTATTGTTCAACAAACCCCTTCAGTATTTACAACTTCACTGCCTATGTGCCAAAAACTTCCTCCTCCGTGGAGGTGGCATGGAAGTTCGGTTATACATGCCAATTCTCATTACTGCATGGACAGCATTTGTCCGACAAGCATTCTATACTAATGCTTAGGAGACATGGATATATGAGGAAACTAATCAAATCAAAAGACAAATTTATTACCTGTCCATTAGAGAATCTGTCTCTAAGAGCAGTTTTAGGAGAGCACTTTGTTCTGGATGAAGGTGTGTACAAGGTTTCGGACCCGCTGTTTAAGATTGTCCCGGGTACTCCTGAAATTTTAGATGGAAACCTGACACCATTGGATATAGATCTTTTCATATATGGTGGTTACTCCTGGTACATTTCGTATTATGGAGAGATGGAATCATCTGAAAGTGGCTTTGAACCAAGAAAGATTTATGCAATCTCCGCGTTCTATGAAGAGGACGGGCATGGAAATAAGATGACATTTTTGGCGAGGAGAATTGTTGCTAAGGATGAAAAAGACAGGCAGGCCAACATTAATCTTAAGGACGATGTAAGTAGAGCCCTGTATGAGCATCTTTCATATCTGCGGGATAAGCGTGTTGGCTGGGTTGAGGCTGCGGGTGACTTGGAAAAGTGCGTCAGTATGGTATATCCGCTAATGGATATCATTGATCCTGAGGACCTGAAGTTTGAACGTGGCTTTGAGGAAATGCTTATTAGTTTGGATCAGTTTCATTATGATAGAACCTTAAGAAATGGCGACGTGACCTCTTGGCTTATTGCCTATGGGAATAGAGGCTGAAGAAGAGGACCTGGATATGAGTACAATCAAACGGGGAAATTCCTGCTTTGAAGAAACTACCCGGTATCAAAGGCTTCACGAAAAACCTACGAACAAGGTGAAGCGATGGATAAAAAATGCTAAACATGTTTATCAACGTGCCAGGTATGGTTTTTGCGAGGCGGATATCTGGGAGATGGACACATGGTTTTTGAAGACTGTACCTGCCATGCTTGAGCATCTTAAGGAATCGCATTTAGATTATCCTCAGAGAATCTATGAATACATGACTGTATCTGAAGATTATGATCCTAATGGTGAGTTGGCATTTCAGCGATGGGATGAGATTCTATCTGAAATAATCAGGCTTTTTGATGAGGTATACGCATATGGAGAAAAAGTATCTGCGACGCATCCGTTCCTTGGAGATGAGGAAAAAGAGAAGCAGCGAGAAGATATTAAAAACAAGGCATTTACATTGTTTTCTGAGTGGTTTTTTGATTTGTGGTGGTAGCATCTGATGTGTGGAATAGAGGTTTCATGCATGCTTCAGGTATGTGAGTGATGAAAAGTTTATTAGATGACGTGGTGGACACTTTTTGTCCATCACGTTTTTTATACTGTTCCGTACAAAAACCGAAAAAGCTCATACGAGAGGGATAAAAAATGACATATAAAGTGCTGGTAGATGGGAGAGAGCGTATTGTTTATGTTCACTGTAAGTCTTTTGACAATGCATGGAATATAAGGGCTAGAGTGGGCGTGATGCGGTATTTTTTAATCAACGAAGGCGCTAAAGATGTTGAGGTGCTTGATTATGATTTATCTGACAGTAGGCATGGAGAGCATCTTGATATTAGTTTTGAAACTCCTTGGGATGGCTTCTATGCCCTGCAAAAAGAGGAAGTTGCAAAAACTGAAGAAGAAAAAAGAGTATGCGATATGCTCTATGCGGGCAAAGGCTATATAGATTGCATGCTCGCATCTACTATGTCTCATGATGAATTTCGCGATTTCTATCAGAGGCTGGCGGATTGGGAAATTGCGCATTGCGGGAAATAGTTGTTGTGGATAAATGAACAATAGCACGTGAGGATTTTAATTGTTTTTTAATAATACAGAAAGACTATAAATAGTATGATTGTTGGTAGAAAGGATTGAGACATGAGCGTTAATAGCAATGATATCCTAAAAGGACTTAATCAAATATTTGATTTTCTTGGACCATACGGAGGGAGAATAACTATTGATGAGGACTGGGAATTTATCTGTAAGGTCTATATTGTAGATGGAATGTATGAGGTGAATATGTGGTCTTACGGTGGGGAAGAACACTGGAATCTTATAGATCCGTCTTTTAGGATAGAGGTGACTTTTGATGAAGATCGAAAGAAAATTGTAAGTGCTAAACCTATCGAATATTTCTCACAGTGGTTGGGTGGCGATCTTCTTATGAATGTGTATGATAACGCAGACAAGTATGAAGGTGACTGCGAAAGCATGGAGGAAGATATTAAAGAGCGGCTTTTAAGCTATATTGGAACGATAACCATAATAAGGCCATATCTAACAGATCCAAAGACAGTAGAGCGATATGAGGAATATGAAACCTCTTGAAATGGAGACCTATGACTGACATTAGAATTTATCAGGGCAATCAGATAGGCGGATGTGTTACCGTCATAACAGGAACTTATAAAGGTAAGACGCACAGGATAATGATTGATTACGGCTCATCTTTGGTTGGAAGCGAAACCAAGAAAGATTTTGAATACCCTTGGGATGATGAGCCTGTTGATGCTGTGTTTTTTACTCATTATCATGGCGACCATGTAGGAAGAATCATGGAGATTCCAGAGAACATTCCACTATATATGGGACCAATTGCGCAAAAGGCCATGATAAATATTCAGGAAGCGTTGGGGCATTCTGATAGGGTTCCGAATGCAGAAGAACACTTAAAAGAGGCAGAGTTACTGAAGAGCAAGCATGTAAGGTGCTTTCATTACAATGGTTCATACTACGATATTATCAGGGATATACCGGGTTTCTCTATTGAGCCCTATAGCGTGGACCATTCAGCATATGATGCCTACATGTTTTTAATAGAAACTAATGACGAGAGTAGAGACACTGGAAAATACGTAACTCTTCATACCGGGGATTTCCGTGGACATGGAAGACGAGGGCAGAAGATGATAGCTCTTATAAAGTCTTATGTTCACAAGTTTGGTAAGAGAAAAGTAGATGCGCTTGTAATAGAAGGAACTATGATGAGCAGGTCGAAAGAGAAGGTATTATCAGAGCCGCAGATGCAGTATAAGGCAGCCGAATACCTCAGTAGGCATAAGTATGCTTTTCTTGTGTGCTCGTCTACTAATGTTGACTCTCTTACAAGTTTTTACCAAGCGGCACAAATGGCGGCATATCCCGGAAAAAGATATATGTATGTATATAGCCCGTATTTCTTAAAACAACTGAGGCTATACAGTGATACTGCGGGGGCTTTTTCAGAAGTATACCGTTTTGAACATGTTGATTTGATCAATTTTAAGGCAGAATACAAATATGGACCATTTGATGATTCCATTACTCAGCTGGAAAGCATGAAGAAATATGGCTTTTTATTTGTTATCAAGCCTGAAGACTTCTGTGAGAAGTATGTAGATGCCTTTGTGGAGGCAAAAAAGGCAGGAGAGATAAAGGAAATGCCTGTTATCATCTATTCTATGTGGGATGGGTATATAGAAAAGGGCAATAAGGCAGCTAATCCTGAGTGGATCGATTTCTTCGAAAAGCAAGAACAAAAAGGAATTGAGGTTTATCATCTTCATACCAGTGGTCATGCGACACCCAGGATGCTTGCACAGGTTATAAATGCTGTTGATCCACAGGATGAGATAATCCCAATGCATACGGAGAAGCCAGAGGAGTTTAAAAATCTTCCGATTAAAGAACAACTCAAGGAAAGAATTCGGACATGAGGTAGCTGTTTAGCAATTTGCGTTATATCTGATAATTACGGCTAACAGTAAGAGCAAAATGAAACGATGATGAAAATAACAATGTTTTCTCGTCCTAGAAGGAGGCTTGATATGGGTATGGTAGAACGAAGAGAATTAAGTAATCATGAGAAAAATGTTTTGGAAAGCATGCCTGACCACAGATCCATTTCTGATCCATTAAAAACGGCTTTTGTTTCGGGAGGATTGTTTGAGTTTAGGAAATATGTTTTAGGTAAAAATCACGATACAAGTGACAAGCATAAAAGAATAGCAATATTACTAAGAGGAAATAATAATAGGATAATTTTGTATAAATATAATCATAAAATCTCAGAATTATCGGCTCGAGAAATACAAGGCAAGGTTATTTGTACTGTAAAGTTTGATTTTAATCATGCACGATATACAGATGATTGGTACAAGAAGTGGTGCACTCTTGAAAATCTAGGCTTTAGCATAGGCGAGAGCAAAACTGCTGAATATCTTCCGCAAGAGCTTACGGAAAAGGCAACAAATGGTCTTATTGCTAAGAAACTTATTAAAGTAACAAGAAACAAACATAGTGTGGTTAATGGTGGTGAAATCGGAACTATTAGTTGTTCAAGAGAGAGATTCGATGATAAGTTTGTTGAGAAATGTCTTGGTATTTTTGAAGAATTAGTCGAGGACTTTTTTGCAAGCGCAACAATGGATTATTTCAGAGAAGCAGTTTCTTTAAAGTATCCGGAAGCAAAAAACATATCAGGAAATGCAGCAAGTGTTTTTGTTGAGAAACGTTGGCAGCAAAGACTGCTATTCCATTTCAATAATCTGCAAGATGGCTATTACGCTTATGATTTAGAGTTTGCACAAAAGTTTCCAGATAAAGATTTTGTGGATAAACTTGCGCGAAAACTTGAAAATGATGAGTATAAAAAAGTTAAGGCAGCTGATATTAAAGCGGCGCTTGGTACGAATGAGCCAGACATGCTTGCTATAAGATATGAGGGAGGGAATCCTAAGGCTTTAGTTCTTATAGAAGTCAAGTCAACAGAAATTGCCTGCATGGGTGATTCTAGTGTTGAGAAGCATATGCAAGGAATGGCAGAATATGCCAAGCAGAGTATTTTCATATCCAAGAGAGTAACAGATGCTTATGAATCATTGAAGCAATATAAGGAAATGGGAATAATTGAATCAGGAGTTGAGATTAAAGGGCTTCCGGAGAATCCACCAGTAGAAAAGGTTCTATTGTTAACAAATTCTAATATATCAATCAATGAGTGCGGTAGCACAAAACCTAGTGCGTTGGATTATTATAAACAGAATAAGCAGTCGATTAAAAAATGGTCAGACGAATATAAGTGTGATGTGTGGATTACAGAGAGTAATTATTTTGATAACGACATAAAAATACAACCAGCCACCTATTAATGCTTTTAGAATAAAAATTTGGGTGACAACCCTGTTGTCGCCGGGCAATGATAATCTAAGTAAAACGATACAGAATTGAGGAAGCAGATATGATGACCATTAACGGGTTAAGCAAAAACTGGGCCAGACTGATCCAGTGTTTTGGGCTGACCGATGACCAGGTAAAAGAGGTCGAAAAGAATGTCCCAACTGGAAGCTGCGAAGTTATGAAGGTGGATTGTTTTACAGATATCATTGCAATGCCACAGATGGTGGCGATTGTTGTCTGGGATGAGATGTCTGAGATAGACAAA
This sequence comes from Butyrivibrio sp. XBB1001, assembly GCF_000424505.1. Classification (NCBI taxonomy): domain Bacteria; kingdom Bacillati; phylum Bacillota; class Clostridia; order Lachnospirales; family Lachnospiraceae; genus Butyrivibrio; species Butyrivibrio sp. XBB1001. The sequence goes on from NZ_AUKA01000008.1 coordinate 27,988, forward strand.
GGTTCTTTTGATGAGTTCTTTACTGAGATATCACCATTCCCCGAGACTCTGGTAGTGATTGGTAATGCAGATTTGAATTCAGAGCTGAAACGGCAGGTGCAAGAGTATGATTCCTATGAATCGTTGGCGCAGAACCTTAAATATGTTCTACTTGGAGCATATAAGAAGACCAAGAAGAACGAGAACTTTAGCTCTAACATAGCAAATGCATTATTCATCCTAAAAGAGATTAAGAACAGACCTTATATTACAACAAAACAACTTGCTGATGCCTTGGAGCTATCTCCCAGGACAGTTCAGCGTTATATTGAGACACTTCGAGTGGCCGGTGAGTGGATAGAATATGACACGTCCCATAAAGGCTGGAAGCTAGGGGCTTGTGAGTCGTTTTTCACAGAAGGCGTGTGGGAAGATTGATATGATTAAGTGATGAGGATGCAGCTATTGCTGCATCCTCATCATCGCTTAATCATTCTTACAAATTTGAATCACGTCTCGCCCATTGGATTCAGCATACTTTATTGTTTCAAGGGTGCCGCCTGGAGCTCCGGTGTATACCGCTATAACCCTTGACGAATGGTCGACCATCCACTCGTTTCTAGCATAGAAAGCCGCTCTTCCGGGCTTGTTTCTAACAAATACATGGTCATCTGCCAGTTTGAAAATATCATTATACCTCTCAATCCAGTTGCTTTCCCATTGCCTTTCCATTCCAGGGAACGCACATGCGGCAAAGAGCCTTATATTCTCGTGCTCTTTTTTCTTCTTAAGGACTATCTCTGCCGCCCAGATATCAACTCCTCTTTGCATACCGCTAATAAAATCGGTATATCCATTCTCAATCGCGGCATCTATCTGCTGGTCAAGCCAATTGACAACCTTCTCTTCACTGTATTGATTTAGGCGTTCCGGTCTATGACCGGTAAATGAACAAGCATGCTTTACATCTATTTCTTTCATCATCAGGTCCCTCCTTGTCAGAGAAGGGTATCAAACACTATGTGAAAAAATTTGTTCATGCCGCCAAGTATGATAAAACCGAGGTTCTATAAGTGGACCAAAAAATAACAACAGTAATGAATGTGAGTGGCCAGAAGTTGTCCACCTCATTTTCTATACTAAACAATGGGTTTTATCACCCTTTGTTTTGAGGAAGAATGCCGTATTTATGCGGCTTGGAGGGGTTATGGGTAGAAAGAAGGACAAGAGAAAATGGGATCCTGACGAGATTGAATTTGATCTCGATAAGCTCTCGGAATATATGAAAAATCTTAAGCCCGGGCAGTACGCTGATGTGGACGATATGGTTGCTCAGTGTGCGTCTACAGATTTTAATCTGGAAAAACTCTCCAGATATGTCAGTGGGATAAGGCCTGGGGAATACCTGGTGTTTGATAAGCTTGTTATTTCGTGTTCCGAGGATGGTTTTGAAATACAGGAGATTGATGTTGAGGGGGAAAATGATTCATGAATAAGCCTTTTCTGCAGGCATTTCCAACGCTTGCGTTGGATGCATCTACAAAAGACATCTTTAAAGATGTCGTCATAGATAAGATCTCATCAACCAGAAAGCAGGATTTTATTCGTATTTATATCTCCAGCAGCATTCTGATCGAGAAACCAGAGATATATAAGGTAGAAAAAGAAATTAAAGACCAGCTCTTTTCCGGGCTGTCCGTTACAGTAAAGATTTACGAGAAGTACAACCTGTCCTCACAGTATACTCCAGAGTATTTGTTTGAACTGTACCGTGACAGTATCTTTGTCGAGCTCAAAGCCTATGACCCCATAGAATACACACTGGTAAGAAAGGCTGACTTCTGGTTTGGCGAGGATTATAAGGTTGTCATTTACCTTGAAGATACTGTTATTGCCAGGAAAAAAGCTCAGGATATCGCTCGCGTCTTTGAAAAGATATTTAACGAGCGTTGTGGACTGGGAGCTTCTGTGAGCGTGGATTATAAAGAGGCTTCAGAAGAGACAACCAGAGTCAACTACTCAGAAGAGGTAGTGGTGAGGGCTGTTAAAACGGAGGAAGCGGCAGATAAAGAAAAGCCTGAGGCTGAACCCAAGGAAAAGAAAGACTCCAAGGCCAAAGGAAAGGGCTTTGGAAATGGGAAGGGCTCTTATAAGAACGGATCCTTTGTCAGATCCAAGCTTCCTGATGATCCCAACGTTATATATGGAAAGAACTTTGAGGATGAGGCTTCTGCGATTGAGAATATCCTCGGCGATGGAGATGAGGTAACTATTCGAGGCAAGGTTCTAAGCTATGAATGCAAGCCATATAAGCAGAATGAACGTGCGATTCTTATGTTTGTCGTATCGGATTTTACTGACAGCATAAAGGTCAAAATCTTTGTGGCGGCTGAAGCTGTGCCTGAGCTTGAGAAAAAGATTTATCCTGGAGCCTTCCTTAAAATCAAGGGAATGGCACTGATGGATAAGTTCGATCATGAAGTGTCTATGCAGAGCATTACCGGCATAAAGACGATTCCTGATTTCACAGAGAAAAGAGTAGATAACTCTGCGAAAAAGAGAGTTGAACTACACTGCCATACAAAAATGAGCGACATGGATGGTGTATCAAGCGCAGGCGATATCATAGCTCAGGCATATGCATGGGGGATGCCTGGTATAGCCATAACAGACCACGGTGTTGTTCAGGGACTGACAGAAGGATATCACTACATTCAGAAATATAAGGACAAGCATAAGGATTCTGATATTGACCAGTTCAAGATGATTCTAGGAGTTGAAGGCTACCTTGTTGATGACTTTTTCAAGATAGTTCTTAACAACAAGGGACAGCAGTTGAAGGGCAGTACCCTGGTCGTATTTGATCTCGAAACCATAGGATTGTCTCCTGTAAAGGGCAAGATAATCGAGATTGGGGCGGTGAAGATAAAAGAAGGAACAGTGATCGGGCGCTTTTCGCAGTTTGTTGATCCCAAGATTCCGATACCGCCCTACACAACCAGGCTTACCAGCATTACAGATGACATGGTTATTGGTGAACCTACAATAGAGCAGGCTTTGCCAAAGTTCTTGGATTTTTGCGGAGACTGCGTTCTTGTAGGCCACAATGTTTCTTTTGATATCGGTTTTATTAAGGAAAACTGTAAGCGACTTGGGATTGAGAATGAGTTCACTTGTATAGATACTATGGGCCTTTCCAGAGCTTTTTATCCGGAGCAGGCAAGACACAATCTTGATGCTGTGTGTAAAAAGCTTGAAGTTGTAAATGAGCACCACCACAGAGCAATAGCTGATGCTGAGTGCACTGCGCAGATATATGAAAAGTTTGAGCAGAAGCTTTTTGAAAGAGAAATCTTTGACCTGGAGAAGCTAAAAGAATTGGAGGAGCTTAGCCCAGAGGCCATAAAGAGACTGCCGTCTCATCACGTAATTCTATTGGCGACTGACGTTATCGGAAGGACTAACCTGTATACCCTTATCAGCAAATCCCACCTGGATTATTTCCATGGAAAACCGCGTATGCCAAAGAGCGAGATCATGAAGTACAGGGAGGAACTGATCATTGGATCCGCGTGTTGCGCAGGAGAGGTGTATGAAGCTGTTCTTGGAGGAAAACCAGAGGATGAGATTGCCAAGATAGTAGAATTTTACGATTACCTTGAGATTCAGCCGATTGCCAATAACCGTTTCATGATTGGCAGCGAGAAATTCGAAGGGATTACCTCAGAGGAAGATCTTAGAGATATTAACCGCGAGATAGTTGCACTTGGAGAAAAGTATGACAAGCCTGTTGTCGCAACCTGTGACGTACACTTCTTAAATCCGGAGGATGAGATATACAGGCGAGTCATCATGAAGATAAAGGGTATGGATGATGAGGAACCAGCACCGTTATACCTTCGCACCACAGAGGAGATGCTTAAGGAGTTCGAATATCTCGGGGAGGAAAAGGCCAGAGAAGTTGTAATAGAAAATTCTAATAGAATTGCTAATAGATGTAAAAATATAGCTCCCGTAAGGCCTGACAAATGTCCGCCTGTTATCGAGAACTCTGATGAGACCCTCAGGAAGATATGCTACGAAAAGATTCACGAAATCTATGGCGAGCAGCTTCCGCCAATAGTTGAAGAGAGACTGGAAAAAGAGCTTAAGTCCATTATAGGCAACGGCTATGCGGTTCTTTACATTATTGCTCAGAAGCTCGTATGGAAATCCTTGGAAGATGGATATCTCGTTGGATCCAGAGGATCAGTAGGGTCATCTTTTGTGGCCTTTGCAGCTGGAATCACTGAGGTTAACTCTTTGCCGCCGCACTATCTATGCCCCAACTGTAAATACAGTGACTTTGACAGTGAGGACGTTCTGAAGTACTCAGGAAACTCAGGTTGTGACATGCCTGATAAGATGTGTCCGAAGTGCGGTACCAAGATGAAGAAGGATGGCTTTGACATTCCATTTGAGACATTCCTGGGCTTTAAGGGAGACAAAGAGCCTGATATCGACCTTAACTTTTCCGGCGAATACCAGGCCAAAGCCCATAAGTACACGGAAGTTATCTTTGGAGAAGGCCAGACCTTCAGAGCCGGAACTATAGCATCTGTTGCGGACAAAACAGCCTATGGATATGTAAAGAAGTACTTTGAACTTGAGAACATCACAAAGAGGAACGCAGAGGTAGAGCGTATCGCTCAGGGATGTATTGGTGTGCGCCGAGGAACCGGCCAGCATCCGGGAGGCATTATCGTTCTTCCTGTGGGAGAGAACATACACAGTTTTACACCAATTCAGCACCCGGCTAATGATGTGCATACGCCTATAATCACTACACATTTTGACTACCACTCGATAGATCATAACCTGCTGAAGCTAGATATTCTTGGACATGATGATCCAACGATGATCAGGTTCCTGAATGATTGCACAGGACGAGATCCGCAGGAGGTGCCGCTTGACGATGAGAAGGTAATGTCTCTTTTCATGAATACAGAGGCGTTGGGTATTACTCCAAAGCAGATAAGCGGTACCAAGCTTGGCTGTTTGGGGCTTCCTGAGTTTGGAACAGACTTTGCCATGAACATGGTTATTGATGCTGCGCCTCAGTCCTTTTCCGATCTTATAAGGATTTCAGGTCTTTCTCATGGTACTGATGTATGGTTGGGCAATGCGAAAGACCTTATAGAAGCTGGTACAGCAACTCTTAGCTCCTGCATTTGTTGTAGAGACGATATCATGGTCTATCTGATCCATATGGGACTTGATAAGTCAGAGTCCTTCAAGATCATGGAGGCTGTGCGTAAAGGAAAAGTTGCTGCAGGTAAGGAGAACAACTGGGAGGATTGGAAGAAAGACATGCTGGATCACGGTGTCCCTGAATGGTACATCGAGTCCTGTCAGAAGATCCAGTACATGTTCCCTAAGGCTCATGCTGCGGCCTATGTAATGATGGCTTGGAGAATCGCTTATTTCAAGGTTTACATGCCGGAAGCATTTTATGCTGCATGGTTCTCAATAAGAGCGAAGGCAATAAATTACGAGAGGATGTTCCAGGGGCTTACGACCTTGAGGCGACATATGGCCGAGTACAGGGAAAAAGGGGATGAAATGACTGCCGCTGAGGAGGATGAACTTGCTGCTATGAGGCTGGCAGAGGAAATGTATGAAAGAGGAATTGAAGTAGAGCCTATCGATATCTATAGGGCTGATTCCAGGTCTTTTAAAGTATTCGGAAAAAAGATTATGCCGAGCCTTAAGAGTATCGACAAGCTTGGTGAAAAGGCTGCAGATCAGATAGTTGAGGCTGCGAAGAACGGTCCATTTACATCAAGGGATGACTTTAAGGCAAGAACCAAGTGCCCACAGGTTGTCATGGATACTATGCATCGCCTTGGTATGTTTGGAGATCTTCCAGAATCGAGCCAGCTCAGCATCTTTGATCTGATGGGGAAATAGGGAATTAGGAGAAGATCATGACTGATGATGTTTCAATAAGCAATCGAATAGAGGAAAAGTGGGATGAAATAAAGCAATTAGTCAGAAAGGAGTGTTGTCTCACCAACATATCCTATGGCACATGGATAGAGCCATTGGAGTTCTTGCGATATACAGATGGCGTGGCTTATGTTCTTCTTCCGCAGAACAATGCTATGGCAATGGACTATGTGAAAAACAGGTTCTACAGCTTTTTTGTTGAAGCTATGGCTGCTGCTGCGGAGCTGGACGGCCTGATAGATGAGTTGTCAGTGGAATTCACGTTTGACGCTGAAGAAGTAACAGCGAGAAACGAAGAAAAGATGTCTGAAGAGAAACTGGCACAGCTAAGGGCGAGCCTGAAACCCAAGTTTACCTTTGAAAGCTTCGTTGTTGGAGGTAGCAACAGGTTTGCTTATAGCGCTGCTGTGGCTGTAGCTGAAGACCCAGGGGCTATATACAATCCGCTGTTTTATATGGAGGACCAGGGCTTGGTAAGACACATCTTCTTCAAGCCATAGGTAATTACATCTGTAGAACGGCGCCTGAGCAGAAAGTCTTATATGTTACTTCTGAGGATTTCACCAATGAGGTTATTGAGTACATCAGGACAGGGCAGGTAGATGAACTGCATGAAAAATACAGGACGGTAGATGTACTGTTGATTGATGACGTTCAGTTCATAATTGGCAAGAAGGCTACGCAGCTTGAGTTTTTCCATACCTTTAATACTTTATATCAGGATGGGAAACAGATAGTTCTTTCCTCGGATCGTCATCCAAAAGAAATAGAGGCTCTGGATGAGAGATTCAGGTCGCGCTTTGAGATGGGATTGACTTCAGATATCCAAAAGCCCGACTACGAGACCAGAATGGCAATTTTGCGAAAGCTCCATGAGGGAAAAATTCTTGATATTGATGACAGCGTTTTTGAGTATATAGCAAATGGGGTTGTTTCTAATGTCAGGGAGCTTGAAGGTGCTTACACAAAGGTTGTTGCTTATTCAAGGCTTAATAAGCTGGAGCACATTGGAGAAGAAGAGGCAAAGCTCGCTCTCCGGGATGATATCGAGGTTGGAAGAGCAAGAAATATCCCTCCGTCAGTAATCATAAGCACTGTAGCAGAGCAGTATAACGTGAGTGTTGATCTTCTTAAATCCAAAAAGAGGAGTAATGATATTGTTCTTCCAAGGCAGCTTGCAATGTATTTAATCAGGGAATATACGGATACAACGCTCGCTGGCATAGGAAAAGAGTTGGGTGGAAGAGATCACTCAACAGTAAAGAACAGTATTGAGAGGATAACCGACATGCTCTCCACAGATGAAGATGTCAATCAAAAGATAGATGTTATCTGTATGAAGCTGAACCTCAACAAAAAGGAGTAGTTATGTATGCGAGAAATAGAGTGTATACATTTGAAAACTTTGACGTAGACAGAAGAAATAAGTTTGCGTTCGAGGCAGCTAAGGAAGTCACAAACGAACCAGGTGGCAGATTTAATCCTCTTTATCTGTATGGGAAAAGATATGACGGCAAGACACATCTGTTAAAGGCAATGGAGCGAGACCTTCGCGAGAAAAAGCCTCTTTTGGATGTCCTATATGTAAGAGGTGAAGATTTTGATAACGACCTGCTAAGCGCAATTTCTTCAAACCAATATGGGCTAGGAATCAAACTGTTCCGCGAAAAGTACCGAAATGTAGATGTGCTTCTGGTGGATGACATTGATTATTTTATGGAAAGACGAGTGGTCCTAAATGAACTCATAAATACCTTTGATTCCCTTTATTTACAAGGAAAACAAATAGTCTTTTCAGCAGACAGGAGGCCTACTGACCTGGGGGAGATGGACAATCTGTTCAGAGGAAAGCTTGAAATGGGACTGGTAATAGGGATAAGGAATTAAAAAATAGTATACGAGGGAGGAAGACAATGAAGGATGAAAATGTATTGAGGCGGGTTCCGCCGAATAATCAGGAAGCAGAGCAATCTGTAATTGGGGCAATGATACTTGACAGAGGCGCAATCAAAACAGCTGCTGAAATACTGATTGAAGATGATTTCTATTACAGACAGCTGGGAACGATGTTCTCTACGATGGTAGAGCTGGAGAAAGAGGAAAGCGCTGTTGATCCGGTTACTCTGCAAAACCGACTCAGAGAAAAGAATGTTTTTCCTGAGGTTTGTAGTGGCGAGTTTATCGCAGGGCTGGTAGAAAAAGTACCGACATCAGCCAATGTAAAGTATTACGCCAACATCGTAAAAAATAAGTCTATGCTACGTAAGTTGATTAAGGCATGTAATGATGCTGAGAACGCGTGCTATACAGAATCTGATAATGTGATTGGGGTTTTAAACGATGCTGAGAAAACAGTACTAGATGTAACTCAGAAGAGAAGCGCAGGGGATGTTGTCCCTATCGACCAGATTGTTATGGATGCGCTTAACCTTATGGAAAAGGCAAGTAAAATGCAGGGGCATGTTACCGGTGTTGCAACGGGCTTTACGGATCTGGATTATAAGACCACCGGGTTTCATTCGGCTGATCTAGTGCTTATAGCTGCTCGTCCTGCCATGGGAAAGACTGCTTTTGCCTTAAACATGGCAGAGTACATGGCGCTACATGATAACAGATGCGTTGCAATCTTTTCTTTGGAGATGCCAAGAGTACAGCTGGTCAACAGGCTTATTGCGATGGATTCCCGTGTTAATTCAGAAAATATTAAGAGTGGAAACATGTCCGATGGAGAATGGAGCAGTGTTGTTGATAGTGCCAATGTTATAAGTAAGTCCAAGCTCATTATAGATGATGCCCCAATAATCACTCTTCAGGATATTCAGGCAAAGTGTAGAAAATTCAAGGCACAATCCGGATTGGACGCTGTCTTTATCGACTATTTACAGCTTGTGAAATATAAGCAGGGTAGAAATGGCCCATCTTCAAGGCAGGAGGAGGTTGCAGAGATTTCAAAATCGCTAAAAGCGCTTGCCAGAGAGCTTGAAATACCGATTATTGCTCTTTCGCAGCTGAATCGTGATACAGAGAAGAGAACGGATCATATCCCGATGCTGTCTGACCTTAGAGAATCAGGATCTATCGAGCAGGATGCTGATATGGTGATGTTTATTCACAGGGAAGATGTCTATGATCACGACTGTGAAGAAAAGAACGTTGCCCAGATTATTATCGCGAAGCAGAGAAGCGGCCCTACAGGAACGGTAAAGCTGGCATGGCAACCAGAGTATACGAGGTTTGCAAATCTTGCAATGGAGAGAAAATAGTTTATCAATTTCGTGAAGGAGATAACATGCCACTTACTAACAACCAATACAACAGTATTATGCAGCAATATGAAGATTTGCGCATTCGCCACAGACGTGAGCGGGAGGAAAAGCTGCAAAAAATATATGAGACCGTCCCCGGATTTAAGGAGCTTGATGAACAGACTTCTACTGCCAGCGTGGAGTTTGGCAGACGAATCATATCTGGGGAGAAATTGAATAAGAGCTTCTTGGATTCAAAATTAAGTGCTTTAGCTGGTCAAAAGGCAGAACTTTTAAAGAAAGCTGGCTATACAGCAGACTACCTGGACTTCGAATACAAGTGCAAGGATTGTAAGGATACAGGATACATAGGGAATGAAAAATGCCATTGTTTTAAGCAGAAAATAATCGAGACTTTATATGACAAGTCAAATCTTCGATCACTGACCCAGGAATGCAATTTTGCAAATATGACTGATTCGTATTACAAGGGCGAGGATCTTGATAGATTCAGAGGCTTAAGAAAGGTTGCGGAAGAGTTTATTTCTTCCTTTAACACTGACTATCAGAACCTTTTCATATATGGCCCTGTTGGTACGGGCAAAAGCTTTATGACCATTTGCATTGCAGATGAGCTTTTAAAGAGAGGAAACTCAGTTATTTACTTTGGCGCCATTGGCTTATTTGAGCTTATTTCGGAATATGCATTTGATTTCAAAAACAAGGCCTGGTTAAGGGCGGTATATGATGATCTGTACGACTGCGACCTCCTTGTTATTGATGACCTTGGGACAGAGATAACAGGCAATTTCGTGAGCAGAGAACTTTTTTCTCTGCTTGAAGAACGGAAAAATCGCAAGAAATCAACAATCATTACCACAAATTACTCTCTTGAGGGTCTGCAGAGTATTTATTCTGACAGGATTTTTTCTAGGATCACTGGGAATTATAAGATACTCAAGCTTTCAGGACCGGATATCCGTAAGGAAAAGAAACTTGCCCAAAAAGACCAGGGAAGTGAGAAAAGAACGTAACAGATATTGTTCTTTTGAGGTTTTAATATGGACGATAATTACGTACAAATGTCTATATTTGATTTGGTACAGGACGGCTCGATGGAAGGAGACTCTTCCAACATGGAGCTGTCCTTCGGCATGCCCGAAACAGGTGATGTGGATCTTTCCATGGATTGGGAAAGCCTCATGGGAGCAGATGTTAAGCCTTTGGATAAGGGTGGAGAACCAGTTGATGATGCTCTGATCAAATGTCTTAATCAGCGCGGATATGTGGATCTTGACTATATTTCTGCTATTACAGGGAAGGATTGCAGTGATGTTATTGATGAGCTAGGGGATGCAATATATCAGGACCCGGAAATGGCCAAGGGAAATCCTTATAGCGGATGGGTAATGGCGGATGAGTATCTTTCGGGGAATGTTAGAAAAAAACTGTCACAGGCAATTTATGCAAATCAGAAGTATAACGGCCTTTTTAAGAAGAATGTGGATGCCTTGGAAAAGGTTCTTCCTCCATGTGTTTCAACAAGTGATATATATGTAACTTTAGGCTCACCATGGGTTCCCAAGTACATAATTGAAGATTTTTTCAGATATCTTGTCAACCCGAAGAGGGGCCAGAAGTTCGGCTGTACCGTAAAGCATGACATGATAACAGGAACATGGGAAATCAAGGTAAATTCGGGCACAGAGAATTATGTCCTTTTTGAGTTCCGGGAAAAATATGGAACGAAAAGGATGAAGGCCATTGATATCTTTAAGAGAACTCTTAACATGAGACCCATTGTTGTGATGGATGAAGTGCAAACGGATGCTACTAAGAGCAAGGTGAAAAAGATCGTAAATCAGGCAGAGACAGCATTTGCACTTGAGAAGCAAAACCTCATGATATCAAAGTTTCAAGAATGGGTCTGGAGCGACATAAAGAGAAGGGACGAGCTTACAAGAATCTATGATGAAAACTATGGATGTATAAGAAGCAGGCATTATGACGGTAGTTTTCTTACTCTTCCAGGGCTTTCTGAAGGTATAAGCCTGTATTCCTATCAGAAGAATGCCGTAGCAAGAATACTTTTCTCCAAAAACACTCTTTTGGCCCATGAAGTGGGATCAGGTAAGACGTTTATCATGATTACTGCCGGGATGGAGCTAAGAAGGCTAAAACTGCGAAAGGTTGAGGAGAAGATTCTTTATGTTGTTCCCAATAACCTTCTCGGACAGTGGAGCGCTATGTTTGCAATGCTTTATCCGGAAGCAGACGTCTTTACAGTTGGAGCGCCTCAGTTTACCCCGCAAAGACGAAATGAGACTTTAAGGATGATAAAGGACCATAGCTTTGATGCAGTCATTATGTCACATAGCTGCTTTTCAGAGATAGAGATGTCACAGCTATGTCAGAGGAAGCTTATAAACGATGAGCTTCAACGAATTGATAAAGATGTTGTGTGCATCGTCAATCAGACTAAGGCCTTATCACATTATGTTCAGGGACTGCGTGATAAGAGAAGCAAGTTGTCTGCTTCCTGTGATGACCCAGACACGGTTTACTTTGATGATCTTGGTATCACCAGACTCTTTGTAGATGAAGCGCATTATTTTAAAAATGTGCCGATAGCGACTAAGATCCAGAATGTGATGGGAATCAATAGCATTGGATCCGCTAAGTGCAAAGATATGCTGGATAAGGTTACCTTTATTCAGAGCGAGAACGATGGCGGTGGCATAGTATTTGCCACTGGAACACCTATTACCAACTCAATTACTGACGCCTTTATCATGCAGAAGTATCTGCAAAGCGCGCAGTTATCACTTCTTGGTCTTGAGAATTTTGACAGCTGGGTAGGTATGTTTGCAGAAAAGAATACTGCCTTTGAAATCGATGTAGACACAAGCACCTATCGACTGGCGACAAGGTTTTCAAAGTTTCACAACATCCCGGAGCTTACAAGTATGCTGGCAAATATCGCAGATTATCACGAAAATGATGATACCTCCGGTGTTCCTGATCATGACGGGTATAAGGATATTGTGATTCCAAGAACAAGTGAGTTTTCCGCCTATCTGCAGGATATTTCAAGAAGAGCAGATGATATTCGTCATGGAAGAATCAACCGGCAGGAAGACAATATGTTAAAGCTTACAGTTGATGGCAGGAAAGCTGCTTTGGATCTTAGACTTGTAGGGAATTATAACTTTACAGCCATGTCAAAGGTCTTTAGATGTGCTGAGATAGTCAGCAGAATCTATAAAGAGACTGCTCAAAGTAAGAGTGCACAACTCATTTTCTGCGACACTTCAACACCGGGACTTGGATTCAACATATATACAGAACTCAAAGGTTTGCTAGTACGAATGGGAGTTGATCCTAATGAGATTTCTTTTATTCACGATGCAAAGAGTGAGAAGAAAAGAGACTCTCTTTTTCAGGAAGTGCGGGATGGAAATGTCCGGGTCCTGATTGGTTCTACCTTTAAGCTGGGAATCGGTGTGAATGTTCAAGATAAGCTTATAGCACTACATCATCTTGATATACCTTGGCGTCCAGCAGATATGGTGCAGCGTGAGGGCCGAATCCTAAGGCAGGGAAATGAGAATAAGACAGTAGAGCTGTATAGATACATTACAGAAGGAAGCTTTGATGCATATTCCTGGCAGCTTCTTGAGACAAAGCAGAGATTTATCACTGATATATTATCGGGAATTGCAGATAAAAGGACTGGGGCCGACGTAGACGATACAGTACTCAGCTATGCAGAAGTGAAAGCCCTTGCTATAGGAAATCCGCTTGTCAAAAAGCGCGTAGAAACTGCGAATGAGCTTTCCAAGTACAAAATTCTCCAGAATAAGGCCATAACAAAGGCTCTTGAATATGAAAAGCTTAAGAGCGAACTTCCAGAAAGAATAAGGAGAAGCCGTGATTACCTGGAACAAGTAGAAGAGGATGCTGAGCACTTTGAACTAAGCAGGAGAGAGTATTCAGTTGAGGAGCGTAAGATAATTGCACAGCTTGTGTACGATGCAATAAACGTGGATGAGCCAAGAGAGAACGACGAGGTGATCTGTGATTATCAGGGATTTACACTTGTAGTTCCTTATGAGAGTTTTGTCCTAAATCCGCTTCTTGTTATAGAGTACGTGGGCAAGTATACCTTAAAGATTGGTAACAATGTCATCGGCTACATGCCGAGAATAGACAATTTCCTTCTGGGACTTGACATTGAGAGGCAAAAAGCCGTGGGCAGGTACAAGGCCAATCGGCAACAGCTTACTTATATAAAGAAGGAACTGAAGGCCCAGGAATCCTATTCTGAAAGGATTGAGGAACTGAAAAAGCAGCTTGATGAGCTGGACGAGAGACTAGGAGTGAAAGTATAACCAATGAGTAAAGAGCTAACACTAACAAATATACCATCCATGTCTGTTGGGAAAGTGGTGGATCAATTATCGGAGGCATATGTGACTGTAATAGAGAAGGATTTGCCTATAAAAACAATGCCATCAGTCATGCTTTGGGGACCACCCGGAGTTGGTAAATCTCAGGCTGTGAGGCAAATTGCAGGCAAAATTCAGGATAAAACCGGAAAGAAGACTGTTGTAACTGATGTCAGACTCCTTCTTTTTAATCCAATAGACTTAAGGGGCATACCTACTGCAAATGCTGAAAAGACTCTGGCCATATGGCTAAAACCTCAGATTTTTCAGATGGATGATAGTAGGGATATAGTAAATATCCTGTTTTTGGATGAAATATCGGCTGCACCGCAGTCTGTGCAGGCTGCAGCCTATCAGATAACACTGGATAGGGTTGTTGGCGAGCATAGACTTCCAGACAACTGTATAGTTATTGCCGCCGGAAACAGAACCACGGATAAATCTGTAGCGTTTAAGATGCCAAAGGCTCTTGCTAACAGATTGTTGCACTTGGAAGTTGATATAAGCTTTGAATCATGGAGATCCTGGGCGGTTAAAGCAGGGGTTCATCCTTGGGTTATAGGTTATCTGTCTTATAAAAAAGATGCTCTCATGAGTTTTGATGCTAAAGCGGAGGAACTTGCTTTTGCTACGCCACGTTCCTGGGAGATGGTGAGTAATGTCTTAAATGCAATGGACAGGGATTTTGACAGTAGTTTTCTGCTTGTGGCAGGCCTTGTGGGAATCGGTGCTGCTACTGAGTTCAGAGCCTGGGTAAATGTCTACAATGAATTACCTGATATAGAAGACATATTTAAGGGACGGACCCAAGATGTACCCAAAAGAACAGATGCACTATATGCCCTTACTTCAGCAATGACAGCATACGCGAGAGCGCATCGTGATGATTTGGACCAGATTAGGAATTCCATTGTTTATGCGGGCAGAATTCCTCCGGATTTTTCAGTAATCCTCATAAAAGACTATCTGGGTATTGAGGATGGCTATGACAGAAAGCTTATGAAAATTCCTGAGTTTACCATGTGGATGCAAAAGAAGGGAAGTCTTTTGAATGGAAATATCTGAGGATAAGATCAGGCTATATACTAAAAGACTTATGATGGCCAGAATGAAGCTTCTTATGAAGAATGGCTTCTATGGTCTTCTTCTCATGCATGTAAAGATGGGAATGAGCTTTGAACATGAGACTGCCTGGGTGGTAAAGGGGGAAAAGTTTTGCTTTAATCCAGAATTCCTGGAAAAACTAAATGATACTGAGCTTGAATATGTTCTTATGCATCTCACATTTCATCTTGCTCTTAAGCACCTTCAGAGACGTGAGGGATTTAATGAGGAAAGCTACGATGAGGCCGCTGATATAGTTGCTAACTCCAACATACTAAATAGTTACTCCGGGGACGAGGAATTTATCACACTCAGCGGTTTTGGAGGAGTGCAACCACATTTTACTCCTGAAGGAAATGAGGGAGCAGACTATACCGTTGAAGAGGTTTATCAGATGGTATATGTGAAAGAGCAAGCCGAAGCTCAAGATGACTCGGATGATGAAGATTCTGATGAAAAAGAAGAAGGCCAAGATAGTTCTGGGGAGGGGGACGGCAACGATAAGGATGATCAGGAAGAATCCGAGGATCAGGGTGAAGAAAGCGAGAAATCTGGGAAAAAAGAAGGTGATACGGGCAAGGCTAAAGGTAAGGAAACGGGCAGAAACCAAAGCCAAGATGATTCACAGAATGGATCTGGTAACGGAACAGATAAAGAGGAGAGGTCTTCAGGTGGTAAATCAAATAAACCTCCAAAAGGCTGGGATTATCATGACAAAGATGATTCTGAGGACCCGATATCAGATGCGGAGTGGGTTGGAAAGATTGAAAGCGTGATTAATGCCATAAAAGGTAACGAAAGGTGGGGCCAAAAGGCAGTTGGGAGCATTCCTGCTCTGATTGAACGCTATATTGAGGAATTTAAAAATCCCCAGATTGACTGGCGAACTGTTCTTGATGAGTTCGTCCAGGAAGAGGTTGTTGATTACTCTTTTTCTCCACCAGACAGAAGGTTTGATGACAGCCCATTCTTTTTACCTGATTTCAACGACACGGAATTCACTGTTAAGAAGATTCTTTTTATGATTGATACTTCAGGATCCATGTCGGACCAAGAGATTACACAGTGCTTTTCTGAGATTAAAGGAGCCATAGATCAGTACAATAATAAGCTTGAGGGCTGGCTTGGATTCTTTGACGCCGCGGTGGTAGATCCTATTCCGTTTATGGACGAGGAAGAGTTCATGATAATAAGGCCGCAGGGCGGAGGAGGAACCAGGTTTGACATTATTTTTGAGCATATAAGAGAAAAAATGGAGGATGATCTTCCGGTAAGCGTAGTAATACTGACTGATGGCTATGCACCTTATCCGGAAGAGGCAGAAACCATGGATATTCCAGTGCTTTGGATAATCACAAATGAAGATGTTACCCCACCTTGGGGTAGGATTGCCAGGATAAAATGCCAGGTAGTATAGTTGATATATTAGGAGGTATTTGTCATGGACAGTAACTATGATTTTCAGAAGTTTGCCGATTTTATGAATGATTGGGATATAATGGAGGAATTTAGCGATTCAGTACTGAAGGGACTGAGGTTTTCTGTGATTTTCCTTGAAGGAGAAGGAGCCTTTTGCGACTGGATGGTTAGCTTTACATCAAACAAGAAAATGCAGCTGGCTGAAGCAGAAGAGACCAGAAAAGAGAGCCTTAGAAGGATATTTGGTGGCTATGATATCGAGTACAATCCGGATGATTATTTCCTTGAAGTAGATGATGAAGAATTCATAGAAAACGCTGTGGATGAGTATAACGTTGCACCAACTGTAGAAGAGCTCATAGATACAACATTTGAGGCTCTTATAGATCTGGCGAAGAGCACAGCTTTTGATGATGATAATGCCAAGGATGTTGAAAAAAGGCTACTTGGTAAGAAGGCTGAGGCGATTGAAGCTATCGGTTGAGTGAAAAATCATAAGAATAATGTAAAAATGCGCAGAGTGGTCAAAATATGTCCACTCTGTTTTTTATACTCTAAGGGGATGTATACATTTTAGAATTGTTGGGAGAAATGAGGTATGAAAACAGAAGAACGTAACGAGCTTATAGTTAGGAGTAAGGACTATAAGAAGTCAAATGAACTTATTAATGCGATGGGCATAGGTACTGCTCTCAGCCAGAAGCTCTTTGCTGTTGGAATGCTTAATATGCATATAGATGAGACCAACAACGTTGTGGCAACAATACAGGGGACGCAGCTTAGAAAGCTGTTTAATTCAACCTCTGGGTCTTTGTATCAGCACATTGAAGAACTGTGTGACCAGCAGATTAAAGGATCTACTATTTTTCAATGGCAGTTGCTCTTTAAGGACAAGGAAAATGGGAAGATAGAGGCGCACCAGGTCGTAACTGATGCAATTTTCGAAAAGGGCGTTCTTACCCTAAGGTATAACAACTACCTTACTGACAAAATTACGAATTTGAAGAAGGGCTATACTACACTAAGCCTTGCAGAGACGCTTAGCCTCAAGAGCGTATATTCCTTGAGAATGTATGAAATCTTCAAATCGGCCTATGATTATCAGAAAGCCTTAAAGAAGAATATTAACGAATGTGTCCTGGAGTATTCGCTGGTGGAACTCAAGCTTGAGCTTGGAATAATCACCACCGGAGGAAACAAGGAGATCAAGGCAGAGCTCGAGAAAGAATACCCCAACTACGAAAGGATTGGAGAAATCGTAGACTCCATGGGGGATAAGGCCAATAACAAGTACAAGGAGTATAAGGTATTTAACAGGAATGTTCTAAGCAAGGCGAAAGAAGAGCTTAATGAGAAAACCTGCATTCAAATGGACTATGAGCCTATGAAGAGCGGTAAAAAAGCTACCGGAGTGAGGTTCTTCATTGCCAGAAAAGATCTTGTAGAAGAACCTATAGAGCAGAAAGCTACATTGACTGATGATCTTTTGGACGAGTTATATGACCTGATGCATGAGAACTTCAGGCTCAGAGAGATTCGCGAGATAGCAGCAACTGCAGAGTATGATGCTGAGAAGATCCGAAAAGCATACAACTATATGCTGAACTATAGCAATCCTATTGATAATGCCATCGCCTTCATGAAGGATTGCATCAAGAAGGAATACTATAACCAGGAAAAGAAGCCATTTTTCTCAAAGAAGAATTCATTTGGCAATATTATGCAAAGAGACAACATCGATTTTGATGAGATGGAAAGACTGTTAGTAGATAACTGAAAAGAGGTTAATTATGGCAAGTAAATCATCTATGTTAAGACAAAGCAGATTTCATAAAGGACCACGCGCTGGAATGAAAAGCAGGGGTGTCTATGTGGAAGATACTCGCGAAGGGAAGACATCTGAATGCTATTCATCAACTGTGACGAGAGCCGCGGCAGTCCCACAAAACAATGTCGGGAAGCGTGGCAAACATAAATACATGACCTTTTGGATGGATTTCGATGGTCAGAATTTGTTTGACCAGTACATTGATATGTCCTATCTAAGTGATGAGTTTGAAGACGCTAATTTCTATTTGGTTGACGCAGATTCTAAGTATGATGCTGCTCGGCAGTTTGTGACTGGAATATATAATGACCTGGTGAGACGAAACAAGAGATCTGAGATACAGAATATGTGCCTGGAATATATCTTTGAGGAATTATCGGAGGGCGAACATGTTCAGGTAGAAGGCAAGATCGGACACCTGATAAGTGCAATAGAGAACCTTATGGAGGCTTATGAAATTGATGATGCTTCCTCTGAGGACATGGATCCGCTTAAGGCATTTTTCAATAAGAGTAATGTAAGCGAGCTCTTTACACCTGAAGTAGAGCTGGAACTGTTCATACAGGAAAACATCCTTAATGTGGGCGTTTTGGAGCTTAAGAGTTTTGCAGAGAAGAACATAGAAATATAGATTTTTAAAAATCTTGTTGACATGGACACATAATGTCCGATATATATGATAGTGTATTATCAGAAACAACAAACAAAGATTTTTCATGATTCTAAAATGAATTTCAAGAAAGGAGGACGATCATGAAATACACGATGAATACTAACAACATAGCAGCAATAGACAACAGGGGCATGATTGTCCGCCGTCTTTATTTCTAAAACTATTTCACACAAAGAAAAAGGACTGGTATAAGGACAAGACTTTAGGCCTCTGAGGATTAGAGGTGTTTTTTGTGTACTCATTTACACAGGCACCTGCAACGGAGGTTTTATTTTGATACCAGTAAAAGGAAAATATTCAGATGCCATGATTATGTGCATGGGAGACGTCGCTGACGGAAATGTTGACCAGTATGCGATTGCGCAGGTACAGATGATCAGCGACATCGAAGCTACAAAGGGTAGCAAGATCCGTGTAATGCCTGACGTTCACCCAGGAAAGGTTGGACCCATCGGGCTCACAATGACAGTGACAGATGCAGTTCTTCCTGCACTTATCGGAATCGACATTGGCTGTGGTATGAGCATGGTAAAGATTGGAAAGATCAGAAAGGATTTCCAGAAGCTCGACACAATCATCAGAGACAACGTTCCGGTTGGATTCAGGGTAAGAAACACTGTTCACAGGGATGCATCAGATTTTGACCTCGGAAGACTCAACTGCTTTAAGCACATAAGAGATGATAAGGCAATGCTCAGTATCGGAACTCTTGGCGGAGGAAACCACTTTATTGAGCTTGATGCAGACGAGAACGGAGAGGGATATCTGATCATTCACAGTGGCAGCCGTCACCTTGGCAAGGAAGTTGCTGAGTATTACATGGACAAGGGACACAAGTATTTAATGGAGCATGGAAAAGAGGATGTTCCATATGAACTTACATACCTTACAGATGAGCTTCTTTCAGACTATCTTCATGATATCCAGGTGGTTCAGGAATATGCTGAGCTCAACCGTCACATCATCATGAAGGAGATCTGCAAAGGAATGAAGTGGAAGGTAACAGATGAAAAGAGCTGCATCCACAACTACATTGAGGAGACTACTGGAGCAGCTATCCTTAGAAAAGGTGCCATCTCCGCTAAGGAGAATCAGGAGGTGATCATTCCAATAAACATGAGAGATGGCGTAATCCTTGGAATCGGCAAGGAAAACGATGAGTGGAACAGCTCAGCACCTCATGGCGCTGGCAGAATCTCATCCAGAGAGAAGGTTACAACCAGCCACACAGTGTCTGAGTTTAAGGCTTCCATGAAGGGAATTTACACAAGCTGCATTAGCAAGGACACACTTGATGAGGCACCCTTTGCCTACAGGGATATTGACTACATCAAAGAGGCTGTAAAGGAGACTGTTGAGATCACAAAGCTCCTTAAGCCGGTTTATAACTACAAAGGAGGCAATGCTTGAAAATAAAGTTCGATAAGTATCATATTAGGTTGCGAAATGCCGAGCATACGATACTTATTCCAAGAAATACCTCTGGTATTCACTGGAACGCTGTTGGCGGTGAATGGGGAAAAGAGCTTATCGGTGACCGGGAAGCTTTATATGCACTTTTATACTCATGTGCAGTGCTTACATACGATCACAACAAGATAATCTATTTCCCCATTAAGGGAAACAAGCTTAACGAAGAGGATTTTCTTAACTACAAGCATGATGTCGTGTTAACTACATACAAGAGCGGTCTTCATGTCAGTGACTGGAAGGAATACAGGCAGATCATCAGAAAGATGACACCACAGACTTATACCTTCGATTATGACAGAAAAAGAATTGATGCTCATGCAAAGGAGGTAGAGGACCAGGACTTCTGGCACTACAAAGTAAGAGAAAGAACATGCGTTGGATATGAGAAGGATGCATTTGACACATGGTTCACAGCCCTTGATGGTCAGGCTTATCTTTCTGGTTATGGAACACTCAGAAAGATGGCAGACAGACCACTGGAAAATGAATTTGTGAAGTGCCAGGATTATCCACCGTATGAAACATTTCTTACGTATGAGCCCGCGACAAGGCATGGAGGCAGCTATAACGAAAAGTACTGCTATGGATTTATGTTTTACGATACATCACTGGTTCCGGCTATGAAGGCATATATGGAAAAGATCCGTAGTGAGAAGAAGTTTGACGAGAAAAAGAAAAAGCTCGTAGTGAATGAACACGATACAACCAAGACCAAGAGCGACCTCAGGAATATCAGGGTTGCAAAGAAGAAAAAGACAAAGAAAGAGGTAGTAGATACATGATATTACAGATCAGTTCTGGAATGGGCCCAGTCGAATGTAGAGCAGCTGTAGGCGGCATTTTCAGAGCATTACAAAAGGAATTTCCAGATATAGAGATGATTACAGGCGTGAAAGGAGAGGTAGAAGGAGCCTATTCATCAATTATTTTTACTTCAGAACAGGACTTGTCCGCCCTTGAAGGCACAATGCAATGGGTATGCAAGAGCGGTTACAGACCGGGCCACAAGAGAAAGAACTGGTTTGTGGACGTAAGCATCATCGAAGAGCCTGATGAAGTGGATGAGAAGATTACGGAAGACAAGATAAGAATCGAAAAGTTCCACAGTGGAGGACCAGGCGGACAGCATGTCAACAAGACAGAGTCTGGAGTTAGGATTATCCATCTTCCTACAGGCATTACAGTGTCCTCCACCAAGGAAAGAAGTCAGTTCATGAACAAGCAGGACGCACTGAAGAAGCTTTCTGCAGTTCTTAAACAGACAAACGTAGATAGTAAGGATAAACAGAAAAACAGCGCGTGGAGTAAACATGCCCAGATTGTTCGTGGCAATCCCGTGCGCATTTACGAAGGCGAGAACTTTAAGCTTACCTTCGTAAAGGAAGAAGAGGAGAACGAAGATTTATGAATCTACCAGTAACAGTAAACCAGGAAGAATTACTGGATATTCTGCTTAATATTGCACCAGCAAGACCCGTTTTTATCTGGGGAGCACCAGGAATCGGCAAGTCTGCTCTTGTAGAGGAATTCTCTATGGAAGTTGGACTTGAGTGCGTTTCGCTTCTTGGAAGCCAGCTTGCACCTGAGGATATTATCGGTATCCCTCAGATTAGAGGAGAGACATCAGAGTTTCTCCCTCCAAAGATGATTGCAAGAAAGGAGCCATATGTTCTTTTCCTTGATGAGCTCAATGCATGCTCTCAGGAGGTACAGAAAGCCTTTTACAGCCTTATCTATGAGAGAAGGATTGGTGAATACCACCTTCCTGAAGGCAGCATTGTCATCGGCGCAGGAAACCGAACACAGGATGCAGCAATAGTCAAGACAATGTCCAGCGCACTTATTAACAGAATGTTTCATGTTCAGCTCAAGCCTGACGTAAAGAGCTGGCTCACATGGGCTTATGGAAATGGTATCCATAGCTGGGTAACTGACTATATCAGCCAGAGACCTGATCACCTTTTTTCAGAGCCTCCAAAGACAGAAGAGCCATTCTCAACACCAAGGTCATGGCATATGCTGAGCGACGCACTTAAGGAATTTGGAGCCGGGGAAAAAGAGATCCCGATCGAGACTATCAGAATGCTTGCTTACGGAAGCATCACACCCAGCCATGCCGGGATGTTTGCTGCATTCGTAAAGCAGCTTGATAATAAGTACCTTCTTGAAGACATCATCAAGGGAGATGCAAGATGGCCTGAGAAGCCTGAGGACAGAGATGTTCTCTATTTCCTTGCACAGTCTTTCAGAGCAAGACTTCTTCATGACCTTCCTGAGAAGAAGGCTGAGATCGACAAGAAGAACCAGTACTTTGCACACAGAGCAAAGTCTCTTTTAAAGAAACTTGCACAGCTCAACTATGAGCTTGCACAGATGGTAGTATCTGCTGATGACGGAAAGGTACTTCCTGAGTGGTTCATGATTGAGATTGTAAGAGATCTTCCTAGGCTTGTAGCACAGGAGAAGAAAAAGGATGGGAAAACAGCATAAGGAAAGAGAAGACCCTAACCTTGTTCAGCTTAGAAAAGGAATAGACCTTGTATATGAAAATGAGGTTTTCAGCCATTTTGCAGCCTATTACCTTGAGATGGCAGGGAAGGGTGAGATTGGGAAAAAGACACCCGCATGTTCAAAAGCAGATGGCACAATCATTGTAAACAAGCAAATCAGCCTTGCACCAAAGCAGTGGGCTTTCGCTATAGCTCACTGCATTCTTCACAACTGCTTTGGACACTATGACCTTGATAAGGTACCAGGATATATGGTGGAGGATGCATCGGGAAAGAAGATTAAGAAAGCAAGTTTTAATCCGAAGCTTTGGAATATTGCCTGCGATATCTACGTAGATAGATTTCTTCATGACATCAAGTTCGGAGAGCCTTTTAATCAGTCACCGGTAGGAACAATCCCTTTCAGTATCATGGAAGATGAGTACAAGATTTACGACTATCTTGTAAGGGAACACTGGGATGAGAACAATAACATCTATGGCGTTGGAGACCTTGATTCCATGGATATGATTGGCCTGGATAAGCCAATTGAGTATGGTATCGACAGATGGGGCAGACAGGAAAAGAATGAGTTTGCCAGTGATTTTGCGTATTATCTTGCAAGGTCCGTATCAAACGCAATCGACTATGTTTCTGATCATGAGGAGGAAAACTCTTTTGGAAGAAGCATAGCCAGCTGGTTTATAAATGCATTTCCGCTTCTTGGTGCTATTGCAGCATCATTCAAGGTGGTTGATGACATTGAAGAATGCAGAAAGTACGACATCAGCATAGCTGCTGTGGATGCCTATGAAGGCATAATCTACATCAATACTTCCAAGAACATGTCAGAGGAAGAGTGGAGATTTGTCATGGCGCATGAGTTTCTTCATGCAGCACTTCTCCATCACAGAAGATCTGCTGGGAGGGACCCATATCTTTGGAATATTGCTACTGACTATGTGATCAACGGCTGGCTTTTTGAGATGCAGATAGGCGTTATGCCTGAGGGCGTACTGTATGATCCTGCGCTTAAGAATAAGTCTGCTGAAGAGATTTACGATATGATCTGCCAGGATATGAGGACTTTCATGAAGATGAACACCTTCAGAGGCAATGGCCAGGGTGACATCATGGGCAGAAGAGCTCCAAGTATGTTTGACGGCTCAGGAAGAGGAGTATCTCTTGATGAGTTTTACAGGAATGCGCTTACTCAGGGACTTGAGTACGAGACAGGCAGACGAGGCAGAGGTTTCATACCAGCAGGACTTGTTGAGGAAATCAGAGCACTTGCTGTTCCGCCGGTACCTTGGGATGTAAAGCTTTCAGAATGGTTCAATTCGCATATCAGACCTCTTGAGAAGCACAGAAGCTATGCGCATCCAAGCAGAAGACAGAGCTGCACACCGGATATTCCAAGAGCAAGATATGTTGTTACAGAGAGCAAGGAAGCATCAAGGACTTTTGGAGTAATCATCGACACTTCAGGTTCTATGGCTCCTTCAGATATCGGTAAGGCACTGGGTGCCGTAGCAAGCTATTCTGCAGCAAGAGATGTCCCCGCAGCAAGAGTAATCTTCTGCGATGCTGACGCTTATGACGCGGGATACATGACACCGGAAGACATTGCCGGAAGAGTAAAGGTTATTGGAAGAGGCGGCACCAGGCTTCAGCCTGCGGTCGATATGCTTCAGAACGCAAAGGATTTTCCAAAGGATGGTCCAATACTCATTATCACAGATGGTGAGATTGACCAGCACCTTGATATCAAGAGAGAACACGCATTTATCATGCCAATGGGATGCAGGCTTCCTTTCAAGGCTAAGGGAGAAGTCTTTTATATGTAAGACAGTATAATATCTGTAATGCCAGGTAGATACTGACGTTCAGCGTGCTGCAAATTTGATGGTGGACATATTGTGTCCGTGATGTTTTGTATAATAAAAATATAAGGAACTGACAATGCGCATGAAGAGGAGAGAAGAATGTTAGGAGCTATTATCGGTGATGTATATGGAAGTATCTATGAATTTGATAATGAAAAAGACAAAAGCAAGATCAAACTGACCAGATTCAGTACCCCGACAGACGACAGCATAATGACAATAGCTATATCTAAGGCACTTCTCATATGCTACGATGAGCTGGTTAATAAAACTGAAGGCTACGAGCAGCACTTTTACGACAAATGTGAAGAAATAATGGCTGCATATGGTAATGCATATTTCCGGAAGGGTTACGGTGGTAGATTTAGAAATTGGTTGGCTGATCCAAACAGAAAGCCTTACGGAAGTTATGGGAATGGCTCCGGTATGAGAGTATCAGCGGTTGGATGGATGTTTGATTCCTTGGAAGATACCCTTAACATAGCAAGGATAACAGCGGAGCCTACTCATAATCACCCAGAGGGAATAAAGGGTGCGCAGGCAATTGCGGCAGGAATATATCTTCTTAGGAGTGGTAGAACCAAGGAGGAAGTGAAGGCATATATCTCAGAAACATTTGACTATGACCTGGACAGAAAGCTGGATGACATCAAAAAGGACTATAGATTTGAGGTTTCATGTCAAAAATCTGTTCCAGAAGCAATCATTGCCTTCTTAGAAGGCGGGTCATATGAGGAAGTCATTCTCAATGCCATTTCTTTAGGCGGAGATAGTGACACGATAGCATGCATGGCAGGTGCTCTAGCAGAAGTCATATATAAGATTCCGGATCATATGAGAATGGGCGTGATCGAAAATATAGCAAATCAGCATGAGCTGAAGCCAAGAGACTTTGAGTTCTACAATAAAGTGGTTGTCAAAAAGAAAAACCCTGATTTCCACGAGTCACCGGTTGAGTTTGAGTATAGTAAATTCAATCCTTTAGAGTACTTGAAGGAATTGGGATTAGGAAGGAATCTGGAATGAACGCAAGTGATGTTATAAATAGGATAACTGAATACTTTGACAAGGAAGAATTGAAATATGATTACAATGAAGAACTAATGCGTTTTGACTATGGTTTCTGCATAGATAACGAGATCGTTCAGAAGGCGGATTGCCTAATCCTTGTTGATTCAGACGGAGATGATTGCCAGATTGTGGGATATCCCAACGTAAAGGCTAAGCCAGAAACCAAAAAAGAATTGGAATCACTTTTGTTTGGTATTAACTGCAATATGTTTCGTGGTATGTGGCAGTTATGCAAAGATGAAGTCCGCTACATAAGGAGTCTGGCATTGGAAGGAGATGCAATTCTTACGGATGAGATGCTTGATATGGCTGTATTTAGCGTACCAAATATCATAGCGAAATATGCAGATTCCATGATAGCAGTAGTGATGGGATATTCTACTGCAGATGATGAACTGAAAAAGTTGTACGAGGAAGAGGATACCGAAGACCAGAGTGAAGAGGCCGAGGAAAACTCCAATCAGACAGAGTGCGACTTTGATGAACTTGAAAGCATTTTATTATGGGTAAAAGGTGATAAGAATGAAGGAGATAACAGGAAAGTATAATACTGCAAAGGTTTTCACAGATAACTGCGAAGATGTTTGCGTTGAGCAAATAAGAGACCTGTTGGATCAGGAGCCATTTCGTGATTCGAAGGTAAGAATTATGCCTGACTGTCACGCAGGAAAGAGTTGTGTTATTGGCTTCACGGCAGATTTGGGAGACAAAATAATTCCTAATGTGGTAGGTGTTGATATTGGCTGCGGAATGCTGACAGTAGAACTTGGCAAGGAAGCCATTGATTTTGACAGGCTGGATAAGGTAATAAGGCAGTATGTTCCTTCCGGAAGAGAAGTAAATGAAGGACGTCTTATGAGATTTCCGAAGCTTCAGGAAATGAAGTGCTACCGTGAGCTTCAGGACACTAAGAAGATGGAAAGAGCTATTGGCTCACTTGGCGGAGGAAATCATTTCATCGAGATCGACAGGGATGATGATGGCAACCATTACCTTGTAATCCATACCGGAAGCAGAATGCTGGGAACAAGAGTCTGCGAGATTTATCAGAAGATGGCAGTAGGCCTCCACACTGGCAAGGAAGCACTTTGGGATGAAGAGGACAGGATCAAGAGGGAATATAAGGTAGCCGGAAGAAGATCAGAGATTCAGGAAGTGATCAAGGAACTTCATCGCAATTTCAGGCAGACTGCTCCGGATCTCCCACTAGATCTTTGTTTCCTGCATGGTAAGTACAGCCAGGATTATTTATATGATATGAAGATTTGTCAGGAATTTGCAGATGAGAACAGACATATGATTGCCAGAATGATCATTGATAACTATGGTTTCAAGCCTCTTGGCGAGTTTACAACTGTTCATAACTATATTGATCATGACAGCAACATTGTAAGAAAGGGCGCTGTATCAGCAAAGAAGGATGAAAGGCTCATTATCCCAATTAATATGAGGGATGGATCACTTATCTGTGTCGGAAAGGGTAATGATGACTGGAACCAGTCAGCTCCCCACGGTGCTGGAAGAAGATTCTCAAGGACAGAGGCTTTCAACAGATTCACAGTAGAAGAGTTCGAGAAGGCAATGAGCGATGCAGGAATCTACACTACCTGTGTTAACCATTCAACGCTGGATGAGAGTCCGTTCGCATATAAGGGCATGGGCGATATCGTAGATAATATCGAGCCTACAGCTGATATTGTTAAGGTGGTAAAGCCAGTTTATAACTTCAAGGCCAATAGTACCACAGTCAAGAAGACAACAAGGCAGATTGAAAAGGAAAACGAGAACGACAATTCTGGAGACGAATGATGCTCGTTAATGCGTCTACTGATTTATAGAAAAATGAATGCTTTAAACTATAAATAAATTATAAAAAATGATTATATTACTCTAAAGAAGCGGCTTTGCGGGCTGTGCTGCATTGACACATTTTGTCTATCTCAATAATATTATTTTATAGGAATTCTTGGCAAAGCAGCCGAAAGACTGTGACGCAAAACTATTAGGGCCTTTAACATGGTAGCCAGTTGTTAAAGAATTTTGCACCGTCAGGAATGGCGGTGCTTTTTTGTTTTGGGAGAGATAATTAACAACCAGAATAGCCAAATCACAAGCGTTACATTTTTTTGCTTTTGCAAATAATTAGAAATGAAAAGTATGGTGCCTTACATACATCGTACGGAAAGGTGAATATGGAAACATCAAAAAAAGATTTATATGGCATTTTTGAGGGATTACTTCAGAAATATGAAGAAAGCGAGACACAGGTTAATTCATGTCTAAAAATGTTACAATCCGAACACATTGGAAAGGTGGATTTTTCTGAGCAGAAACGCACCATAAAACAGCAAATGGCAACTGCACAAAACAAGTTTACTATTGCCACTATAGGTATGTTTAAGGCTGGAAAGTCAACAACATTAAATACTTTATTGAATTTACAAGGCGAAACGGGATTAAGTTGTGAGTTTGAACCAGATACTGCAAAAGCAATACGAATAATGAAAAAGTCCGAAAATCAAAATTTTGATGCGGAAATAGTTTACAGGGATGGTGCGGATTATAAAGATGAAGAAATGAGCTGGAGCGAAGCAAAACAATACACTAGTCAAGTCGCGTTAAATGATAACCCTAGTTTAAAGCGTAAGGCAGAGCAAATCTCAGAAGT
Source organism: Butyrivibrio sp. XBB1001 (assembly GCF_000424505.1). Lineage (NCBI taxonomy): Bacteria > Bacillati > Bacillota > Clostridia > Lachnospirales > Lachnospiraceae > Butyrivibrio > Butyrivibrio sp. XBB1001. The sequence goes on from NZ_AUKA01000008.1 coordinate 56,259, forward strand.
TCGATACTATATTGATTCAGACATTCTGGATTCATGCGATTTTTTAGATTTGCCTGGACTGGGAGTGAATCCAAAACATGATCGGGTGACAATAGAGAAAAGTAATGAATGTGATGCTGTGTTTTGGATTGTATCAAATACCGAGGAGGTAAATAAGGACACTTTGTCACAGTTGCAGTTGATAAAGCATAAAATGATTCCAATTATTAATGTTTGGTACAACAGCGACACTAAGAAAATTGTTGGTGATTTTAGCTATGATGAAATGAAGGATATTCTTCTGAATAATTATAAAGCATATATTGGTGAGAATACTAGAATTATGAAGTACTGTGCCAAAGCTATAGAAATGGCTTTGGATAAAATTGTTGATGGAGCAGATAAGGAAGAAGCGTTCGAAGACAATGTTGATGATGCTTGGGGATATGATGCAATGCAAGAATGTCTTCATGATTTGGTTTATGGTGAAGGTGCTGATTTAGAGGAAGAAAAAAAGGAAAGACTAATTAGCAATGTGCTAGATGCATGTTCAGATATGGACCAAAAATTGGATGGTACGATTTCTGAAATAAAGAATGTAAATAATAAGTTAGATAATCAAGTACGCTCAAATGAGTTAATAAAAAAGAAAATATCAAAAGCATATCATTCAAATCAAATCGAACTGAAAGAGATAGCAAGTAATTCAGTGGACGAAATAATTCAAAGAATAAACGAAGCGTGCGAACTGTTTATTGATGCAAAAATGTCTAGCTTAAAGATAGGAGTAGCTCTTAAAGCTTTATCTCAAAAGGGGAAAAAACAGCTACAAGAAGATTATAGACGAGAGTATATTTCAAAATATCTGGAAATCGATAATTTTGAAAAAGGAGGAACATGGATTAATTCTGTTATGAACGAGTTTAAGGATGACCTGACCTCAATTTTTGAAAATGAGTATTCTAAAGCCGGGTTAGATATGGATGATCTGGAAGGAAATCTTGATAATAAAGTTCGATTAGATTTGAAGTTTTTTGATGCAATTGGAGAAAACATGAGTATTGCTTTTGAGCAAATCTGCAAAGAGTTTTTACCAACAATTGTTGCAGGGATACTTCTTTATATTCCAGGACATCAGATAGTGGATCTTTTGCTGATGCTCGGGTCACTAACTGGCATAAAAAATGGTAGTGGTGAAAGTAAGCTTGAGAGACGTGTTAAAGAAACTAAACGACGAGCTAGACTCTCAGTGTCGTTTCAAAGGGTTAAGCTTACAGATTATTTCAAGCAACTAGGCAGAAGCTACAATGAATCATATCGTAATAAAATTAATGAGCAACTCAATTTAAAAAACGAGCAAATTGATCAACTTATAGCCACTACTGAGGAAATCTTTACAATTCAAGAAAGTTTAGATGAATATCATAAGCAGTGTAGAGGAAGTCTCCTAAACACTGATGAAGGAGTCTAATATGAGTGATAAACGAGATGTTTTGTTAGAGAATAGGAATATTCTGTCTGATAAACTAGTCAGCAGAATTAATGCTTTTCTGAATTATGAAGATTCATCAAGCGTAAGAATTGTTGCTATTAGCAATGAAGAAAAGCTTAAGGCAAAGGCTTGTTCGGCATTAGAATCTGAATCAAGTTTTATTGTTGAAGGGTATGCAACTTCGCAGACTGAGGTGGAGGTATATGATTTACTTTTGGCGGATTACATCGTGGTGCATACCGCTGCGCTCAGAATGGCGCCGTTACAATTAGTTAATACGTTAAGGTTAGTTGACAGATTTAATAAAAAAGCATTTGTTATAGTTGATAAATGGGATATGCTGACCCCGACAAAAGAGAATATTGAAAAGGTTAGGAAAAATGCAATAAAGGAATTCTCTATGCTAAATATTGTTGGGATCTATAATGTTGGGGAAAGCAAAGATTTAGGTTTGGAGACAATTGAAGAAGTAATTGGGAAAATTCAGGCATATGTTGCGACGAGTGGTGAACAAGTAAAAGGACAACAAGTGGATAAAATCTATGAGTTTTATTTGGATGCTGTTAAATCAGAGTATCTGAATGTGAAGGGACAAGCAGATGAAGTTAGAGCTAAAATTGAAAGCTATATTACAAGTGTAGATAGTTTTCACTCTGCTAATAGCGTAAAGATAAAGAGCGTTAGTTCTGAATTGAACATGTATTCACAAGATCTATATACTAAATGGAATTTGATTAGTATTGAAGAGTGTGTAGGAGATATGTCTTACGATGACGTAGATGGATTGCGTAAGCATATTTTGAATGAATATGTACAGCGTGTTATGAAAGATTACACTGTAATAACCAAAACGGTATTAGATAATTATAAGAGAAGATTGGGCGCTATTAGAGAAAAGGTATTAGAAGAATTGTATCAAATCATCGATAAGATAGAAGGACTTAAATACACTAGCGATGAGTTGGTAGAGAAGTTTAGAAGAGATGTTGATGAATTAGAAACAATAGACAATATCATGAATGATATTCAGAGTGTAGCTAATGAGAGCATGGCAGAATTGGAAAGGAAAGTAAAACAAATTGCCTCGAAGACATTTGATGAAGAAACACTCCAAGCTACGGTTAGGAAAAAAATAGAAGAGCTAATATCAATGATCAAATCAGAGGGTGAGAAAGACAGTGTATCACAAAATATAATGGGGGAGGCTTCAATACGTAAGTATTATGCGGATATTCTAGAAAAGTGTACTACCCAACTGTTTTCTACAGTAGACGAATTTGTTTCTGTATTAAAACAAAATTTAAACAAAAAATCTGAGAATATTTTTGATACATATTACACATTGTTAGGGAAGGACCTTTCTGAAATAGAGACAGCTGTTGAAAAGGAATACATTGTTTTATGATTGACGGATTGACAGAATATGAATCATTAGTAGCTGAGGTTGAACAGAATCAGGACTTTGCTGATTGGACAAGAACTAAGATTGATATTGGATATGATCGTTTGAATTATGGAATAGATGATCGTCTCATGGCAAAAATGGGACGATCATCTAAAAATACTGCCTTTTATAGAAATCATATTTACGGAAACAAGAACGATTATAGCCTAATAATTTGCGATGAAAATGATATTTCTAGTGACGATAAATCAAAGCTGTTATATAAAAAGGCTAATACGAAATGTTTGTTTATTATAATGGTGTGCCCTACAAAAATGTTAAAAGAAGTACATGACGTCCATGATATTCCTAGTATTATACGCGAAAAAAGTGAAATATCTGGATTCCCTGTAGGGATAACTACTGAGAGCAGTTTTGCACAGCATATCAAGCAATACATGAGCTTGATAGAAAAATATGTGATGGTAAAGCATATTTCATTCCAAATTGAAAATAGAATAAATTCGTTGGAAAGCGTATTAGCAAGCCTTGCTAATAACGATAGTGATTTGTTCCAAAAAATGTACATATGGTGGAGCGTACAGTCTATAAAAAAGAGTTTAAAGAAACTATATGATTTATGGCAGGAGTGTGAAGCTGTCCTTAAGAAATTAGAAGCAGATTATTATAGATACTCAATAGATTGTAAGAGTGAAATTGCGGAAGAAATTTTTCATAAGGCTAATGTGGGTGATTGGGCAGCTGATATTGCATTCAAGTATGGAGGAATTCAAAATTTATTCAGCGAAAGCTTAAACGCTTTGAGAGATAGTCAATGCTCGGAAGATGATGCATTTAAATTGACTGTTAGTAACTGTATTACAAGGTTGGATGAGAAACCACAAGTTGCCTTTGTCGGAAACTTTTCATCTGGTAAAACATCATTTATTAATTGGATATTATCCATGGAAGGAAATAGGCAATTACGAACATCTGGGAAGCATAACACTGCCATTCTCACGTCTGTAAAATACGGGAATCCAGAAAGGGTTGTCGTGGAGTATAAAAAATCTCCAGATTTATTTCAGTGGAAATTGCTAGATGTGGAATATGAAAAGCAATTTGCAGATTATTATAGGGGAGAAAAAAAAGCAATTGTAACAGCAGTTGATGATGAAAAAAGAATTATAAAGTATAAGTATCAAGGAAAAAGTAAATATATTGTATTACAGAATAAGTCAGATCGAATCCTTGTTAAAAAGAATGATGTATTAAGACATGGTATGCAACTTACAGAGGGAGCAAGAGACCATGTTGACATGCCAAAATCCAATGCAAATATAAAACTATGTAATGTAGAAGAATATAAAGAGATTATTAAGTCTATAAATAATCAATCGTTAACAAATTGTACGTTGATAATATCATATGTTAGTCAGAAAAACGTGAAACAGAGACTTGGTGCGGAAACCAAAACTATTGAAAAGAATGCTAGCTATGAAATACTAAAGTTTTTATCTTTGCTAGAGAGCATAAGTTCCGAGATTGGTACGAATATAAGCTTTAATAAGCTAGAAGAAAATGGAGGATGGTCGCATAATGAAGTTTTCAACTTCCCTGAAAACGTAAATTTTATCTATGATGTAGTGATAAAAGGTGAGTGCAACTTTGGGGATACAAAAGAAGAATTAAATGAAAAAACATGGATTAAATATGGCGGTTCGGGCCAAGAAGGAGAAAATGTCTTTACAGAAACTCCTAAGTGCTATTTATATGCTAGCCAGATAACTTATTATTTAAACAAAGGTTTTTTAAACTATTCTGATATCATTGATACTCCTGGTTTGGGCTCAGTGAGTGGTGAACACGATGCAATTACGGAAAGATATATAAGAAAGAACATTAGCAATCTGCTAGTTATGATACGAATAGATAAAAACGGGAAGGATAGAAAAAAAAGAAAGTTTATAATTGACATCTCTTCAATTTATGATGACTCAAATAGGGATAAAAATACTGTATTCTTCGTGTGTAATATTTGGAGCAAAGATTATGGGACTAGCGATTTAAGGGAATTAGAAAGAATATGCGATTATTATTACAACGATATTATAGAATATGGATTTAGCAAAGATAATTTCTATGTTATAGATATTCTAAAAATGCAAGCTGGCTATAAAAATGATGAAATCTTTAAGAGATATCAATCTGCTGAAGTTTTTAGGGGGAACTTTATTGAACGCATTGCAAATGATGGGATTAAACAACAATTAAAGAAAATAGACAATGAAATAGTTAATCTATTTATCATGCAAATAAAAACCTATGAGAAAATTATTTCTGAAATACGTGGGAATGCTTTAGAAAAAGAGATAAAAATTGAAAAATTAAATTTGGCGCGAAAGCATATTAATAAAATTGAGTTTAAAAAGACATTTGAAGAATTGTTCTTCGAAAATGAAGTTTTACAGTATCTTTCTGATTTATCAAGTCAAATTCGAAATCTATCATATAGGCATGAATGGATTAAATTTGCATCAGAAGTACTCCTTAAGAATTATGGAGATGATAATTCAAAAGATGAGCTTGATGCGATAGAGTCATTATGTACAGATCCGGATGATGTTAGTAAATTTGAGGATAAAATAGCTACCTATTATGTTTTGCTAATTGAAAAGATCAAAAGAATCATAGTGTCTGATCTTGATTATGATAATACTCATCCAATTTGTGTATACATAGAAAATGAAAAAAGTGAGATTCGCTATATTGGAATGGGGTCTTTTCCTTTTAATGATTTTAAAAAAAGGATTAAGGCTCAACGTGATCATTTTGAGAGCATAATCCGTTTTATTCACAACACAAAAGTTAGCAAAAGAGATGCAGAGGAGATTTCGAATTATATTGATCAACAGATTGAGAAATGCCGACAGGAAAATCTGAAAAACTATAATCTTCTTATTGGAAAATTTAACGATATTAAAAATGCAGCACTAAGTAATATTGGCAAGCAAATAGATGGTTTTTCGGTTGATTCAGATGAAAGCTTATTAGTATGTAAATACGAGGACAATATTCGCGAATTAACCAGCTTACAAGATAAATGGACAAGAACAATTAGTAATACTGTACTAATGAAGGAGATTTTAGCATGAATGATCCGGTTGAAAACATGGTTCAAAAGATAAAACAAGATGCAAAAAAAAGTGAAGAGTCATTCCTTCAAGAAGTTGATAATGCGGTTAGGAGTGCAATAGCAGAGAATATAGATAACGCAAATTTTCAAGATTCTGTAAAAGCTTTGAAAGAAAATGCTGAAGAACTAGGGCAATTGAAGAATATCCCAGATATCATAAGGACAAATAACGAGAGCTGGCAGAATATTAAAGATATAAAGGCATCAGAAGAACAAACAGCAAATGAAATACAATTCATTAAGAATACTTTAAAACCTGAAGATGTCACTGATTTTAAAGCAAAAATGAAAGGAATTAGTGATAAAAATGAAAGTATTCTGGAAAAGGTTCAGAAGCTTGAAAGTACTTTGACTCCTAAAGATATTATAGACATAAAAACAAATTTGGATACCTTAGATAGCACAATTAAAGGAATAAGTGCTTCTGAAACTGACATTATTGCTAACATTAAGACTTTAAATGATGTTATAAAAGCAGAAGATATAGCAAGCATTTTAACTAAATTAAATGGAATAAGTGAAAGCAATGAGTCTGCATTAGAGATAATAAAGTCAATCCAAACATGTGTTATATCGGACAATGAGACTAGTGTTAAGTCAATATTATTAAAAATAAAAGAGTTACAAAGTGAAAAGTTTTCAAGCATCATAGTGACGCTGAACGATATAAAAGGTGATGTTACTGAACTTGAGGCAAGACAAGATGCGTCTACAAGTATAGAAGAATTACAAAAGAAGATAGAAGAGATTTGTGACACAGTTAATAAAATACATGATAAAAATGATGAAAGACTAGATAGAATAAGTAAAATAACGCAATGGGGATTATATTTGAATATGGTTTCTATTATAGGTATTATCGTTTTGTTTATTTTAAGGTTTTTGGGGTAATCGTTAGCTAAGGGGTTGTAAGAAATATGGATAAAGAATCAAAGAATTTAAGGACTTTAGACATGTATGTTCGCTTATGTGAGGGGAAAGTTCTTAACAAACACGAAGAAGCTCTTCGATTTGGCGTTGATGAACGCTCTATTCAGCGAGATTTAAATGGTATTCGTGAATATCTTGCAGATCATGCAGGAGAATCTAAGGGTGTTCGTGAAATAGTATACGACCGCGCTAAAGAAGGGTTTGTCATGAATGGTTCTGATGGCTCTCTTATGTCAAATGATGAAATACTTGCAGTGAGCAAGATTATGCTTGAGAGTAGGGCTTTTACCAAAAAGGAAATCAGTATTATTCTTGATAAGCTCATTTCTGGCTGCGTCCCTCAAAAGAACATGAAACTTGTTTCTGATCTTATTTCCAACGAAAAATATCACTATGTTGAGTTGCATCATAAATCTACTGTCAAAGATAAGCTATGGGCACTTGGAGAGGAAATAAAGCAGACCAATCTTCTCGAAATTACCTATGCAAAGCAGATTGCATCAAAAGAAGTTGTTACTCGTGTCATTCAACCACTTGCTATCATTTTTTCTGAGTATTATTTCTATCTTAATGCTTTTATTGTAGAGAAAAATGATGATGGAGAGTATATAAAGAAGTATGATTATCCCGCTATTTTTCGCATTGATAGAATAAAAAACTATCGTGAGATAGGAGAGAAGTTTGCTATCATCTATTCCAATCGATTTGAAGAGGGTGAGTTTAGAAAAAAAGTTCAGTTCATGTTTCCAGGCAAGCTGATGCGTCTTCAGTTTAAGTATACTGGGCGAAGTCTAGAAGCAATATTGGATAGATTGCCAACCGCAAAGGTTGTTTCTGAAGACGGTGAATCGAGTTTGATAGAGGCAGAAGTATATGGCAAAGGTATTATTATGTGGCTTTTGAGCCAGGGAAGTTCTATAGAGATTGTTCGCCCTAAAGAGATGAGAGAGGAATTTAAACAAATATTGGAAGATATGCTTTCAATGTATAATTAATCGGATTTTTTCGTTTCTTCTACGTCCTCCGACAGTAATGGCCCAATAATTTCTGTTAAACCAGGAAGATACTCCACATAAGTATTGTGAGCGGAATTATAATATGTAAAAGCCCTGATATTTACATCATGTGTAAGCTCAGCCAAAGCTATATCAAGACCAGATGTATGATATAGTTCTTTGTAATAACTAATTGGAAATAGCCTGTAATAATCATGGTTATCCAATAGTTCTTTTGCCAACATAGATTCAAAAGAATCGTTGCTCTCGCGCATAAACAGATTTATTTTACAATAAGCTTGAAGAAGCTTTGATATGGCTAGATAGTCATCCATTCCGTCTGTATAAAGCTCGATTGCTTCATCTATATGTTGCATGTAAAAGTTCAAAGTAAAAGAAACAATTGAAGTCTCTGATTCTGAATCAAACAGATCAGAGGCTTTTTTGTATGCCTGATTTATGATCTCCGAAGAATTTGTCTCGCTGGCATAGTCATTCCGGGAGAAAGTGTACTCAGAAGCAAGTTTTTCGCTCAGAGTATTACTTATTTTTTTTGATATTAGGCGGTTGTTTTTCATATCTGTATTATATTTTTTCACCTGGACAAAATACGTCTTGGGCTGATGATATATTTGCCTTACCACTGAAACAACAGAAGCCAATAATTGTGGGAAGGAGCACTATAGATGGTTCTGAGCAACATTCCAATAAAAGTCATGAATAATGAAATAATGTGGGACACCTTACAAAGTGATAAAGGCTGGAAATTAGAGCAAAACATTATAACAGGTCATGCGCGGATATTAAATCCAGAGGATATCAGGCTTGCTTGGGGTAGTGTTCAGGATATGACGGAAGCCTTTGAACGATTTGTAAAGCCATGGAAGGGATGTAAAAAGGGTGACATCATTGCAGTTCAAAGAATTGGCGGTGTTTACTCACATTATGCCGTGTACATAGGATATGGTAAGGTTATTCATTACGGAATGGATACTACAGCGGATGATAAAAACAGATGGATATGTACCATTCATAAGGCTGACTTTTCAGAATTCCTCGGAACAGATACCTGTTATGAAGTTTTGAGTTTTCCGGAAGATGGCTCCGATCCTATACATAAAAGCATAAATCTCTTTTCACAAAATGGAACCCTTAGCTTCCGCAGTACCTTTCGAATTTTTCCAGAGCTCAAGGCGATGCTAAGGCATCTGAAAGGATATCATCTGTATTCTGCAAAAGAGACTGTGGACCGTGCCTATACTCGACTTGGGGAGGATGAATACAGCCTGGCATTCAACAATTGCGAACACTTTGCGTTGTGGTGTAAGACAGGACTACGCGAGTCATCGCAGGTAGATGATTTTTGGAAAAGGTTTTGGGTAGGACGAAGCATTTTAGTATAAAAGGAGGTCAATTGATAATGGAAGAAAACGTTACAATGAATGCAACTGAAAACGTGGAGGCACCTAAGAAGAGCATCTATTCTCTGATAGAGGAAGACATCCTTGCGCGAGATTTGGATGAAAAGACTAAAGAGAAGAAGCTCAAGAAGCTAGAGAAACTCAAAAAACAACAAGTAAATATTATGCTCGTAGGCGCGACAGGAAGTGGCAAAAGCTCAACAGTAAATGCGCTGTTTGACATGAACCTCGCTAAGGTGGGCGAAGGAGCAGATCCTGAGACCACAGGAATTTCTCAGTACCAGTTTGAGAACCTGACGGTTTGGGATACTCCCGGTCTTGGAGATGGTGTCGAGAGAGATCAAGAGATTGCTGATGACATCCTTTTGAAGCTACAGGAAAAGGATGAAGACGGCAAGCAAGTGATTGATATGGCGGTTGTTGTCATGGATGCTTCTACCAAGGATTTTGGAAGCTATTATACATTACTTAATGATGTACTAATCCCTGAGTTTGGTGACGACGCAAATAAGAGAATAATAATTGCATTGAATCAGGCGGACATCGCAATGAAAGGAACGCACTGGAATGAAGAGATGAATGAGCCTGATGAAGTACTATCTGCCTTCCTCAAGAAGAAGGCAGCTTCTGTAAGAGCAAGGATTAAAGAGAACACGGGACTTGATGTTAAGCCTGTCTGCTATTGTGCAGGTTTCTTTGAGAATGGTAGTCAGAGAAAGCCCTATAACCTCGCAAAACTTCTCTACTTCATTGTGAAGGCTGCGCCAAAAGCTAAAAGACTCAACATTGCCGCCAATGTTAATGCAGACGAAGACAACTGGGAGTTCAACGAGAACTATGAATATACCAGCAGGCTTAACCGGGATTTTGGTGAGATTATCCTTTCCTGCATTGACGAAGGAATCGAGAATGGAGTTGAGCTGGGAGAGGAACTTCTTGGAATTCCTGGCATTATCATAGGTGGAATTGTCGGTGCTGCAGCTGGTGGTGTAAGAGGTGTGTTTGAGGCAGTATTCTAAAGAAATAGGGGTGGCGCTTCTATTGGGAATAAGAGTAGTACTGAAATCCCTATAGAAGCGACTACATCGGAAGTAAGCCCAGGCCAAGTAGTTTTTGAGAGGTTCGATAATTATTTTATACGACGTATTTTGATATGCTTTTTGAGGAGTAAAACATGCCAAAGTCAACAGAAAAAGCCGCGAGACTATTATGTATAAACGAGTATCTGAGAAGCGGGAAACAAATAAATCTTCAATCACTTGCGACTGAATTCATGGTTAGCAAACGAACTATACAGCGAGATTTGGATGATATTAAAGCTTTCTATGCAAACCAGATTGTTCGAGATGAATCTTACAAAAGTGTCTATTTTGACAATAAAACTAATACATATAGGCTTAAATGAGCGTTTTGTGGCATGAGGAAAAGAGTATGTTAGATGTACTATCAAGAGAAAACACCTGGATCGCTCCCAAATTGAGCGAACAAGATATCTTGAAAGCCACTGCAGAAGCAAGAAAAATCAGTGAGAGAGTAGCACTGCTTACGTTTATAACGATAGAACCTTACATTGACCTGTTTCTTGTGGAGATAATTGATCCAGAAGACAAGATATTTAATGTCTCCCGGTTTACATTTCATGAGGGATTATCTTGGAGTACAGAAGAAGAGGCGCAGTTTGAGAGAAAATGCCTAAAAAGTGAATACCCGCTGCGGTTTTGTTCTGCTGACTTTGATCATATCTACAAGTACTATTCAGAATTACATCCACAGTGGCACTTAAAAAGATATTACACTCATGAAATACGTCTTTTAGATCATATCCATCACTGCATGACTCAGAACACAATTAAAGAGCTTTTGTATAAGTCCGGTGTTGATGAGCTGGCTGTGAGGGCTCCTGAAGCACATGAAATCAATCTTCTGGCAACAAATCCATCGGAAATCTATGATCAAGTTCCCATGCGAGTCATCAGAGCTGTGAATACTGAGTACGGCGCCGAGTTATTGGCGAACAAAGAATATCGGGAATACCTGAAACAGCTGAACAATCAATATCCCGATATCTTCAAAGATCCTTTAAACGATGCCCAATGCGAATATCTTTTACGATTGAAAAAAGGAAACCTGACTAATCCAGAGATATATAGGCTATTTTTGTCGAAGAAGCCAAAGTTGACCAACATCTGGATCCATGCACAGTTTTTAAGATTTATGTATTCTGAGACAGCGCAGAAAACGCTTAATGAAAGAGCTAAAGAGCTTGTGAAGGTTGATCCATTCTATGCAACATATCTGCCCAAGTTAGATTCTTCTAAGATTTCAGAACTTCTTCATTATCTGACAACTTACAGGAAAGACCTTGATAAGGATATTCGAAGATCCAATAGAAAAAGAGATTACAACTGGCAGGAGCGCTATGATGGCTATGTTATCCGGTATCCTCAGACGATAAATGATTTTTGCAAAGAATCAATATACATGAGTAATTGCCTGATGACATATCTTGAGGCTTACATCGAAAATGATACGACCATTATGTTCCTTAGACGGGAAGATAACATATATGAGCCCTTCATTACGCTTGAAATCTATGATCAGGAACTTACTCAAGCCTACCACAGATTTAATACTGAATGCTCAGAAGAAGAGTGGAAGTGGATAAGAGAATTCTGCTTTAGGCACGACATAAATTGTGACTTATAGATAAGGGGAGTTTGCGATGATATCAGACATGAGGTTTAGGACCTCCAAAATACTCGTAATTGGTTTTGGAGAAATAGGTAAGAAGGTAACAGATAAGATACAACAGGATGATTTAGTCGACGTTGACACAGTTTTTGTTAATTCTGGGAAGATTGTTCTTAGACTTAATCAGATGTGGAACCCTGATAATTTCAATGGGGCAGAAATGATCATTATCGTTTTTGATTCCGCTGAAGATAATGAGGGGCTGTCATATATTGCTGCAAGTGCCAGAGATAAGGGGATTCTTGTATTAGGCATGGGAACAAGATCCTTTTTCCCATATAAAGATGAGGACAAAGCTTGTACCGAAGCTATTTCTTGTGGTATTGACGCTCTGAACATTATTTATAAAGATAAAACAGTAGAATATTATTCCGGAAAACAATGCATAAGCAAAAATTATTCTGCCGAGAGGGCCATAATTGGATCGATACAGCAGATTGTTCTCATGATGAATGTTCCAAATGTGATAAACATCGACATTGAGGATTTCAGCAATTTTATGCAGGAAGCGGGCATTATTCATATTGGAAATGGGTATGGCATCGGTGATAATAAGGCCGAAGAAGCAGTGCTCATGGCTTTAGATTCTTGTTCAAGTTCTCCGGATATCCGTAAAGCAACAAGATGGATTTGCTCAGTATTTGGTGACATAACACTTACAGATGCATCAGATGTCAGTGAATATATCAGAAGTTTATCAGGTAAAGATATAGATATTATTTTCGGCGCCAGCTACGACGATAGTCTGGAAGATGTGTGTTATGTTACAATCATTGCTGCGGATTTTGCTGAATCCCCAGTTATTTGTCCTGCTTGTTCCTCCAGTTCCTTGACTCCTTAACCGCTTCCTCCTTATCACTGGCTCGGGCGTAGATGTTGGTGGCAGCCATGGACTTATGACCCATGCGCTGCTGGAGGACCAGGATGTTTTTTTCATGCTTATAAAATTCCATGGCAAAACTGGAACGGAGTTTGTGAACGCTGATATCACTGCGGTTTAGGGAGGCTTTGACGTACTTTTTGAGCATCTGCTGAATCTCGCGGATGGAGAGCCTGGTGCCTTCCAGGGTAATAAAGAGAGGAGTACCCTCCTTAAACTTCTCGCCCTTCATCTCCCGTGAATCAAGATATGCCCTGAGATAATCTTTGGATTCATCAGAAAAATACACCTTACTGGTGTTGTTGCTTCTCTTGTGACCTTTTCTAAGGGCGTTGACATAGCACTCATTTTTCTCTGGGTGATATGGATTCTCGAAGATTACCACGTCATCTACATCAAGAGCCTGTAATTCTGAGACTCTAAGTCCTGTATCAAGGAAAAGGAATACAATCGCCAGGTCACGTTCTTTATATTTCTCATGATAAGCCTGTTGTTTCTTAGTCAGACCAGTTCCATTCTTAATACAATCCAGAAGTACGTTCTGCTCATCAAAGGTCAGGTATGTTACAGTCTCCGGCAGATCAATCTTAATTGATGATGAACCTGAAACCGGATTATATTCAAGCTTTCTTTCCGTATTAATAAGATACTCAAAAAGTACAGATATAGAGGTCCTGCGTCTAGCGAGGGTTTTGTCTTTGAGATGCTGATTTTCAGTCATCCAACTTACAAAGTTATCTATATCAACAGCTGTGATCATCTTTAGATCATCCAGTGATAGCTCTTTTACCGATTTGTCAGGGAAGTAACTATAGAAATTAACTGCATATTCAAAGAAATATCTAAGATCCAGCGCATAGTTCAGCTTTGTAAGTACTGATCGATTGGCAGATCCAAAGTAAAAGAAGTTATTGGTAAATTCCGGTAGCTCCGCGAGTACTGCATATAGCTTTTCTGAATTGGTCTTTGCAACTGGCTTTTCCATGATAAATACCTCGATTTATACGTCTATACCTATATTCTACCATCTGGCACCCGCACTTTCAAATATAACTTAAATTATACGCATACGAACAGGTGTTCCTGCGCCTCTATGCCCTCCGCTCAGATACGCTTTATCTCATAGCAGAACCTCAACCCGGTTCTTGCATGCTTTGATATGCTGTAAAGAGACAGAAATTCTGTTGGCACTCCAAAACGCTGGTACCGTTTGTCTTCGCCTATTGATTCAAGAACTCTCTTGTTGAAGTCGTAAAGATTTTCCCTGATAAACTCATCAAAGTCAGTAAATGTGAGGGTACTCCTTAATAGGATCTCAACATTTATAAAGTCAAAGGTCTTGGTGTTTTTGTTGCCTGTCTGCCTTACAATATCAGGCTTCGATATCGTAATGATCGGATCATTCATATCATAGCCTGCAAAATAGGTCGTATCGACAGGAGGAAATGAAAACCTGTCAGGCTCATGCTCAAACATCTCAAGCGCAGTATCAAAGTCTGTTACGTTAAGGTCATCAATAATGACCTTAAGGAACTTTGAAAACATATAGCGCCTCCTGCCTCCGGGGACTGACAGTCTCTTTCGTAGCGACATGTACCTTTCCTGATAACTGTCATCTGTATGACGCCAGTATATCCTTGGTCCTTTGTCCTCTTTATTGTATTTCCAGATGCCTCTATAATCCTTATAGTAGCTAGTAAATCCCTTGGAGGAATAATCTTCATATATCCTTGTTGCGCTTTTTTCCAACAATTCATCAAGATGATCCCGTAAGTAAACTTCCGCCTTATTTTCCGCATCCACCCAGTTCGCATGTTCATCCAGATAGTAAATGTCTATGAAAACCCCTTTTGCATCAAACTTGTCCCAGAATGAAGGCCAAAATGGTCTTCTGTACGTTTCTGGATTCACCGGAAATTCTAATAAATAATCCCTGCCATCATAATTATAAGTTCCGCTTGCAGTAGCATATTTTCTATATTTGTTTATATCTATTTCAAACATAGGTGTATCCCCATTTTGTGTATTACATAAAAAGCTCTGTATTGCGTTTTCAGAATCCAAAAGTGGATAATTCCACCCTGAGAGCAAAAATCTTTGAACGATTTTTAATCGTTTTGAAGCTTCTTGCAAAATGTGTTAATGGTAAGGTCATTTTGTTCTGTTGGCTTGGCCTTGGGATCGATAAGAATTATGTTTGCATAGAACTCCTCTATTCCAATGAAGTCTCGAAGCTTTGCAAAAGCTTTTTCTGCACCGGCACCACTCTGACATGCAAAGGCAGATATCCTTTTTCCGCCAAGTGCCGCCTTGTTCTCTTTTACAAATGTCCGGATAGGCGGAGTAAAGGTTCCTGCCCATACCGGGAATCCAATTACTACCTGATCATATTCTGAAAGATCTAATGTATAGGGCTCAAGTTCTGGTGTCTCAGCCATTACAGCGCTCTTGCCGCCCCAAAAGAACTTTGAAAAGCCCTTATCTGAATATGCTTTCTTAGGAACAAGCTTTAATACATCTGCAGAAAGCTTGCCTGCAATAACATTGGCTACGTACTCTGTATTTCCCTCAAGTGAATAATAAACAATAATTGTTTTCATCTCTTTTCCTTCTCCTTTAACATAGCATCCCGTATTGCCATGACAATGACTTCGTCTGGAGCTTTCTTGATAGCTTCAGCCTTAGGATTCTCTTTTATTTTGATCTCAGGTTTTGCAGTAGTTGCAGGTAAATTCTTCATCGCGCTCCTATCTGGCGAAAAACAACCTTATGTGATTCCATCTATCCAAACAGTATCTCGGGGCTTGCCTTCCTTAATCCAGCGAAGGATCACATCCGGAGTTGCATAAATGCAGGGCTCATCTCCATCAAGCACAGCATCAGCATTAGGATCTTCGTTTCCATAAGTTGATTCACATTCAGAATCATATAGCCAATAAGGATTGGCGTGGCATCTGAAGATCAGTCGCTCCAAAAGCAGATCTTCCACAGGCGACTCCTCTTCTTCGCTTCGGGAATACCATTTTTCTACCTTCTCAGCCTCTATATATTTGTTAATCGGATATTCGAGGAACTTGGCAAAATCCCTCTGTGTCATAGGCTTGCCATCTGACGCTTTAATCCCCTTCCTGATACGTACAATCTTCTCGTGGACAGAGGCTACATAGTCATACAGATAAAGATCATCTTCCTCTTCTTCCTTTTCTGCCAGCCGCCTCTTCCATTCCTCGTCAAACTGTTTGTATTCCTTCTCTTGCTTTTTGCGACCGAATTCTCCGAGCGCATCATATTCTTTCTGATTGTAGAAATGAGCGCCTTTAGAACCAATAGCTTTAATCAAGGTCATTCTGGCATTTTTGTAAAGAGATGGGGTAAGACCTTCAGTTTTTATCCGCTCTACATACATTTCAAGGTCTTGGCGATCGAACCTGGCATGATATTCGGAGTGCTGAATTCGCTCTTCTACAGGCATCGCCGGAGTATCCCATCCATAGCAGGTATAATAAGGATTTCGTCTGGCGCACTCATTCAAATAATGCTCGCTCAAAGCAGCTGGATCAAATGAATCCAGAATACCTATCCAATCTACGCCTTCTGTCATTTCTTTCGGCGGCAGATTTTTAACCATATCTTCTGTCTTAATCCCCATATCAGCCAATCCCCTTACTCAGATCTTTTCAAGATACTTCACCGGTACACTTTTTGTCAGCCAGACTTTATTTGCTGACAGGAAGAATTCATAACCATCTTTTGTCATCTCTCCTGCTTTGACCTTATAGATGACAGGTTTGCCATGACGAGAGCCAACTGTGACAGCGGTGTCATAGTCCTTTGACAGATGCACATAGAGCCTGGACTTAGAAATCAATCCTTCTTTATCTATTGAAGCTTCAAACTTTACTGCGCTGCCATGATATAAGATGTCCGGTGGAATTGCCCCCTCCAGCTCAACATCTACCGGTATGGAATGGCCTTGGTTAGCTCTGATCAGAGTTTTATCTTCATTAAAAGAGTACCTCTGCTTGTTGTCAGTTCTGACAATCTCTTCAAGCATTTCCATATTAAAGTCATGGTCCTTGGAAATGCCAGCTATAAGCTCATCGACATTTGCCCATCCATGTTCGTCCAGCGTAATTCCTATTGCTTCAGGCTTGTGCCTGAGTATAAGTGCTATATATTTACTAATCTCTGTTAGACTCATTTTCTGTCTTCCCCTTGTTTTCTATATAATTCAGTACTCCCATCATAGATGAATATGCCAGATCATGTTCTTTTTCCCCAAGACTACGGTACTTCTCAGCCGTCTTGTCCATCAACTGAATCGCATTGGACCAGTCCTCGTCTGTCATTTCACTACTACTCTTGTTTAGAGTTTTTGAAAAGTTCCACAGGTCACTACATATATTATAGAAAAGTTTCTGTTGGTCCATCTTTATCCTTATCTAAATCATTCAAATGCCAAAAGTACTACCTTTTAATTGTAGCAAAAATCCGCCCACAAAGTGAGCGGATCCATAGGGTAATCCAAATTATTAGTAAGAATTACTTCTTGTTTACAGCATCCTTAAGAGCCTTACCAGCCTTGAACTTAGGAACAACTGCTGCAGGAATCTTGATAGCAGCTCCAGTCTGAGGGTTCTTACCAGTTCTTGCTGCTCTCTTTGATGTCTCGAAAGTACCAAATCCAACAAGCTGAACCTTGCCCTTCTTCTTAAGCTCCTTTGATACAACATCAACGAAAGCCTTTACTGCCTTCTCAGAAGCTGCCTTTGAAAGGCCTGTGTCCTTTGCGATTGCTTCAACTAATTCTGTTTTGTTCATTGTGTTCTCTCCTCTCAAAAGAAAATCTTGTATGGAAACCTGACCGTGAAAGCCAAGAAACCTACTAAATGAGCGTAGTACAACTACTGTACCCTGTCAAATAATGTGTTTTGGCGGATTAAAGGTCGTAGCTGCCCTCTACACCATCCATAACAAAGTAAACCTTATTCTCTTCAGGTTTTACAAAGAGATCGATCTTCTTTACTGTTTCAGGATCACCGTTCATGTCATACTTGAGGACATTCTTTGCATTCTGTACAAGCTCGTCATATGAAAGATCCTTGTCAGCATACTGAAGAACTACATTAGCCTTAACATCTGTAGTAGCCTCAGCTTTTTTAGCAGAAGCCATTTTGCTCTTTGCTTCTTCTGCTTTCTTTGCAACTGTTTCTACCAGCTTAGTAGCTGCGTTAGCGGCCTTGTTAGCTGTAGCCTTTGTGTTTGTCTTTTTTGCCTTTGCCATTTTCATAATCTCCTCTCACAAAAAATATTAACAACGTTGAATCCATAATAGTCCCTTTAACACGCTAATGCAAGGCAGTGACCAAAAGGAAGGCTTGTCTACAACCGCTCAAACTCTTATCTGGTTCATGATTTTACCAATGCTGTCATGAAATACCAGATCCGCCTTTCCTTCCATTTTGGTCTTGCCCTTATTGATTATGACAAGGTATTTCCCATGATATATGTGCGCAAGTTGCGCAGCAGATCCGACTTCCAGAGATGTGCCTCCAATAATCAACAAATCCGCATATCTAATCCAGGCAACAGCCTGTTCATAATCATTTTGCGGAAGCAGCTCTCCATATAACGTCACATCGGGTCTGACCATCTTACCGCAATTAGGGCAGTGTGGTATTTCTTCGGTGTTTTCAAAGATGAAGTCAGGGCCGTACTCTGTCCGGCAACTTACACAATAACTTCTAAGGGCACTTCCGTGAATCTCACTTACTTTTTTACTGCCAGCCTTCTGATGGAGGCCGTCGATATTCTGAGTAATCACGCCATCAAGTTTGCCCTTTAACTCCATCTCAGCCAGTTTATAATGCGCATCGTTTGGCATTATTGTCCTGCAATCAAGATTCTTTCGGAAATAATCAAAGAATACTGCCGGTTTTTTATGGAGACAGTCGTAGCTAAGAAGATACTCCGGACGATATGCGCAAAATTTCTTATCTTTTCTATGATATAACCCATCCTTACTTCTAAAATCCGGGATTCCGCTCTCGGTAGAAACTCCAGCACCTCCCAGGAACACAATATGCTCCGAAGCACTGATCATATCATTAAGCGCCTCAATCTTCTGTTCATCCGTAAGGCCCTGGAAAAATCTTTCTTTTTCTTTAAGTGACGAAAAGTCCGGTATCATCGATGTGTCCTTCTATTCTACTCAAGAATCAATTGTGGTTTAAAATCCAGATAATCTCCTGATACAAGCGAGTACTTTACACCATTATGCATCCCTTTATAGCTATCGTTAAACCTTTCTTTCCCATGGCAGTGGGCATATATTACCTGCTCTGTTCCATATGCCTCAGCCATAAGTGTGAATCTGCTTCTCTTTTCCCATAGAGATGTAGGCGGATAATGAAGAAACATGATGAATTTCTCATATCCTTCTCTTCTTGCAGCCTCAAAAGACTCTTTTAGTCTCTTCGCTTCTCGCTCAACCAGCATATCCGCATGTTCTCTTGTATCAAGCCCTTCATAACAATAGCCCTTTGTCCCTACCAAAGCATAGTCTTTGTAAGTATAAAAATTGTTCTGTAGAAACAGCAGCCTTCCATCATATAACTGATTTAGCTTTTCCGTCTTCTTCGCATCCCAGAACATGTCGTGGTTCCCTCTCAAAAGAATCTTTCTACCGGGAAGATTCTCAATAAACTTCATGTCCTTTTCGCACTCTGACAGATTTCTGCCCCAACTGTGGTCTCCAACCAGTACCAAAGTATCCTCTTCAGTAAGGAGCTTGTTGCAATTCTTCTCTATTTTTCTTTCGTGATTTCTCCATACCTTCCCAAACATATCCATCTTTTTATCCGTCTGGAAGGAAAGATGAAGGTCTCCAAGAGCATATAGTGCCATTTCTTATTCCTTATTAGTTTTGCAAAAGGCGGCACCGGATGGTACCGCCTCTGCTCCAAAGCCCTCCTTGTAGGGCTTGCTCCTCAATTATAACATCGACGATGACGCTAGAAACGCCCTTCTTTTTGATGCCCTGACCAACACGTTATCATCGCCATAAGGCTGGTCATCATAATCCGGCATCGCAATTTCTCTTGCCTCCATGCCATCAAACTGGGCCTCCGCCCTGATTACGGTAATCTCCTTATCAAGCTGATTCATTATTCTCTTCCCCCTCCAACAAATTCCTTTTTTATTTTATCATCTGAGGGAAAAGAAATAACGTCTTGACTTTGGGGAAACCGGCACTTTAGTTCCAAAGGATATCATTTTCCAAGAGCAGAAAGCAACTCTTCATACTCCATAACACCAGTAATTGGCTTCATCTCATAACTGTTATATTGATCAATCACTGCTTTTACCTCATCTTCTGTCATCTTTTTGTCAGTTTCGTTATAGTATTCTGAGGATCCAACATAATCCCCAGATGCTTCCAGCTCATCTTCTGAAGGCCAGCCATCACCATCAAGATCATTAAAGTTTATGTGCTTCACCCAATAATCAGTGGCAAGCTCACCCTCTTCACGCTTGGACATGTATGACTCATAGTATATTGCGCCGGCATGGTCTGCATTTCCGTTGTAATAAACTCCTGTTCCAGGGATGTATGAATAACCGGCATTGCCCATAGCCCCATAAGCCCAGTCGTTCATCAGGCAATGCGCCTTACCATTCTCGTAAGCATAAAGAGATGCTCCATAGCCTGGAACATCAATTACAAGCTCAGGTATATCGTCATCATCTGCATAAATAAGGTCATACTTGTAACCCTCTCGTGCTACATGGTAGACCCTTGCAAGCTGAGCATATAACTCCTTATAACTTGCAAACGTACCATCGGAATTACCCCCAAGAAGCGTATCCTTAAGACTTGGTATAGTGAATTCTGCCCCCAACTCCGCCATCTTTTTTTCATCCAAATCTGCGAAATACTCAAATAAGTACTTTGTAGAAACAGCCTCATATAGCAGTACGTGCTTGCCGTAATCTGAGTCTCCCACGATGGCAATATCCTTCATGCCATCACAGTTTAGATCCAGGAATCCAATTGCAAGAATCTTGTTCAAATAACCATTGCCATCATCCGTATAGACCGAGGTATAAAGATCCATCAAATACTTTCCATCTTTAACCAGAGTAATGTCCGATTCATCAGGGTTTGCAGAGTATGTAATAAATCGCACAGGACCATCGAACTGCGGAAGCTCCACCTCAAAAGACTGCTCTTCATCGCAATAGTCATCCCACTGGATGGCATTTGACTCTACCATCGCATTTTCACCGGTCTTTGTAAGCGTGAGAACTCTGTCAGCCCATTTGCCATAGTTTTTTCCCGCATTAGATCCCGGAAGGTCCTCGGAATTAACCCTTAACCTCAGCGTATAGTGGTCGCCGTTCTTTTCTCCGGATACACATGTGTAGGTGGACTGATAAGCTGCCCAGTGCGTCTTATAATACGACTCATGTTTATCAACATAATCCCATGTAAGCGCATCTGTCGGAATACTGCTCAATCCAGTGTGCTTTGCAACATAATCCTCAAAGTCTTTCTTCCTTATTACAAAAAGATCTCCATAAAGCTCTTTCTGGTCGGTTGCTTCCAGATAATCGCTAATCTCTTCTCCGCTAATGCCCTCTACAGATAGCCCGGCGCCAAACTCCAGGACGCTTGCCCAGTTGATCTCTTCCGGCGAGCTAAATGATTCTGTCAGAAACCCGTTGTACTCTGCTGTATTGAAAAGAGCTGTAAACTCCCTTAACTCATCGTCGGATACCTCTATCGAAACTACCTCCTCGGCTATTTCAAGGCTTCCCTCTTCATTTGCCTCGCTAACTTCCAACTGGGCAGACTCTGAATCAGCAGCCTCATTATCATTTGAAACATTTGTATTGCCACAGGCTGAAACCATCAACACCGTAGCAAATACGCATAAAATGCTCTTAAACCTCATCTTTTCATTCTCCACAGAATACATCGAATAGCTAGCATTATAATAGCACACAGTACAAGCTATTCGTATTTCTAAAATACAGCAGTAGCTTTACGCTATTCCCGTATATCTGGTCTATAATAGAAATTGAATATTATCGTTGTGATTGTGGAGGCGAAAGAGTAATGAAAACAATCTCAAAGGTCATGTATGCACTATTAGGAATTATCATTGCATTGTGTTTGATTATCCTAATAAGTGCATTTAGTCCGCCTTTTGCAAAGGCACTTTATGGTATTAGAGATGCTTTTTCAAATAACGAGGCAGAAGTGGCCCATAGTTCAGAAGAAGCCTCAGACATTGATATCGATAGTTTATTGGCGCAAATAGAAGGTCACGAAGAAGAACCCAGTGAACTTGTTGATAATAAAGATTTGGGACTAATCGATGAAAATATATACCATTCATTGGATGACTATTATAACAAGCTTATTGAAGTAATACGTGATGAATACCATAAAGGTACTACTATTGCATTCAAATTAAACATCTCTGAAGATGTTTTCACTGAATGGTACAAAACAAACTTCATTAATCAATCAAATAATCATGCTGATTCAAACTTCGATTATTCGGTCTCATACGAGAAAACCGATGATTTCTACATAATAAATCATGTAGTTACTTTTAAATAATCTTCATGCTAAAAATCCCCAAAGGTCAAACATTTTGATCCTTTGGGGATTTTAGTTACTCACTATCAATGTTATCATTTACTGTTTCGTCATTGTTCTCGTCTGTAGAAGGTTCTGGAATTGCATCAAGAATTTCATTTGAAGTGGTATCCTCTTTGCTTTCCTCTTCTTCTGAAGGAGCTTCAGATATTATAAGAGTATTCTGCTCAGCTTCCGGTTCAGTTTCTGGCTCCAGTAATACCTCATAAACCACTTCCTCATCTTGAACATCTTCACTAACAGGCAGAGAAGATTGATCTTCGTTTGGTATTGAATTATTTTCAGCTTTTGGCTCTTGCTCAGCATCATTTTTGTCATGAGATTCATCTGGATCTGAACTTATGATAGTACATCCATTGTCATCAATATCAGCTACTGTTTCAGATAGAGAAGAATCGTCATTCTGAGCTCTCTCACAATTATCTTCTTTGCACTCGCCGCTGTCCAACGGATTAGTACCATCTAACGTGTCACTCTCATTGCTACATTCGTCAGAAGCAATAGATGGGCTTCCAACATCTGTTGAAGAAGTACTATTATCAGATACGTCTTGTTCCTGTACAGCCGATTTATCTACAATATTATCCTCCTCTGTCGCTGAGGCAGTCTCTAATGTAATTGCTAATGAAATGGCATCAGCAACTGATTGTGTATTATCAAGAGGATACTCAGCGCTGTTGTTAGCTTCTAATTGTTCCGATGTTTTTTCGGAATCAATACTTAAATCAGAATTTTCTCTTTCAATATCACATGCTTTATTTGAGTATTCCTCTGTAGCGCCATTTGATTCAATTGCTAATGAAATGGCATCGGCAATAGATTGTGCCTTTTTGCTCTCTGAATTACAGTCATCAAGAACAGGTTGCTCGATGTTTTTTTCATTGGCCGAAGTCTGTGCTGCTACTGTGCCCGCAACTATTTCTGCATTTTGAGCAATTTGCAAAGAACTACCGCTTGTAAGTATCCCTTTTTCGGATGTCCCCCCTCCATTTAGTGCGACATTTTCATCAACTGTAGAATAAACAAAGTCTCTACTGTCGGTCGGCACAAAGGCTTCTTGTGGTTGATTCAAAAGAGATAGATGCAATTGAGCAGTATTAGTGTCTGAAAAATCAAGTAATATGGATCCATTTGCAATATCTGTCCCAGACGAACAGTTCTGCAGATAGTTTAGGAGATCGACGCAAAACGCCAATGAGGTATCATTCGTTCCTGAAATGAACTTCTCTTCAAAATCCTTAGTCCCGGAGTATTGCGAACTGCCATTGCCTGAGATTTCCCTTATTACATCATCAAGCGTTTTTCCTTCATGTAACTTAGTCAAAACGTCATTAAGACCATCCCTAATAACTTCACTGTCCACCCTAAGATTGTTTGTAGCGCTACTTCCAGTAATGGCATTGTTTCCCTTACTAACAGAAGCTAGATACCCTAAATATGCGCAAGCTAAATATCCACTCACATATTTGCTAAAATACGAATCATCATCAAGCTGCATTTGTGAGTAATACTGGTAGTTTGACTTTAAGTCATCAGACACATATGTATTTTTACTCCAGTTATAACCATAATTTGCAATTTTATTTCCATTATCGTCTTGCATTTCATAGTGATAATTATCATATCTGAATTGGAAATTATTTGTAACAGTCGAAGCAATACCTTCCACAAACCATTGGGGATAGCAAACACCTGTCGTATCGCCTTTATCCTCATAATAATAGGTATTATTCTCCTTGTCATACTGTATTCCAGTCATGCCGGCTCTTGTATAATCGTCCATGTAGGCATGCATCATTTCATGAACTAATGTGTTGTCCAAATCAGAATAGGCTTTATCTGGAACAAACTGCCAATCACCAGCAGCATCTTTTTCATAAAAGTACTTGGCATTGATATTAACTCTATACTCTAGGCCTGGCTGATAATACCACCACTGAGTATTGACTGTCGCCAGGAAATCTTTGTAATCCTCCGTCGTACCATTTGGGTTTTCATAATCATCATAAAAAATGTATAGTCCAATATCTTTTCCTATCTCATCATTGTTCACCGCTTTTTCATATGCTGGGAATTTGCTTTCTAAAAGGTTTACAGCTTCTGGCTCCAAAGTTTTCTTTACCCAAACAATTAAGTCAGCCAATTTCTCAACACCAATAATACCAATTACATTTCCATCGCAATGTGCATTGGTAACAACAACTTTTTCAGCAGCTGAAAGACCTGAATCCGGAGGAGCTTTTTCGTTATCTGTTGGTGGAGTAGGATCGGGTTTTATAGGAGCCGGCGTAACGGGATCATCTGGAACAGTGGGATCGTCTGGCACTGACGGGACATCCGGGATAGTTGGGTCATCTGGTGCTGGTGGATCATTTGGTACTGAAGGATCATCAGGGGTCGTGGGATTGTCTGGCGCCTTTGGCGCTTCCGGGGGATTCCCATCATCATACGGATCTCTCATGTTACCGTCTGATGTAGTACTCGATGAATCAACATTAGACTCCACATTGATTTTAAAATCTGTAGTCTCAGGTAATAGTGTAGATATATATGTTCGGCCAGCCTCCGGGATAGATAACGCAGTCACTCCGTTTTGTCGCATAAGTGAAACAACAAAATCAGGCATCTCAATGTTATACCCTGCTTTTTCTCCAAAAATGAAAGAATACCCCTTGGGCATGTAAAAGACAAAGATAGGATAACTTCGAATAATATCATCTATTTCTATGGCAATATGAATGATATCGCCATCTTTATTTACCCATATGACTGGAATATCCCAGCTCACTCCATTATCAGCTACGATAGTTGCAGTATTGTCGAGTAAGCGACCATTTGTAGGTGCTTCAAGATTTGTTATTCTAAATGATCTTATATAGACGGTACTTCCACCAGTCAAATTACTATAAAACTTCTGAACATTGCCCTGCTCAGTATTTTGTATGGCGCCTATGATTTTGGAAGAATCAATATCGCCCAACGGTGCTGCGGTTGCAGTTATAGCATCAAAATGTGCTACAAAGATCAATATGCATAAAAGTAAGCTGAAAAGCTTTGAATGCTTTTTAACAGTCATAACCCTCACCTTTTGAATAAAAAAATACTAATCCATTAAGGTTATCGGCAATTTTATTTCATTTATTGACAATCTTGTGCATTCCTTTTTATGAAAATTAAAAGAAAAATAATTACCCTCTCTACAAATAATATGATTATTTATATTGACTACAACGTTGATTTCCCATGATTAGCCCACCGTCACATATAAATAATAGGTTGAATTATACCTACTATTTATTTATAATTTAATCATAGAAAGAGAGGTACCTCCCATGACAGTAGATACAAGTATCATGGTTTCCATCACAGAAGCCAATCGTAATTTTTCAAAAGTAGCTAAACTTGTTGAGGAGAAAGGCGCAGCACTTATTCTCAAGAATAATACTCCCTGCTTTCTCATCACAGATATAAGAAAGACAGATGAGAATAGCGAAGCCTCTGATGAAGATGTTCTTGCCATTTCTCAGAAGCTAATGGCACAGAACAAGGAAGCTTATGAGGTACTTTCAAAGTGAAAAGACTTACTCAAAAACAGATCCTCATGATGCACAAGCAGCTCGTCGAGCAGACTGGAGGCAGTGACAAGGTCTTGAATTATGACCTCTTGGACTCAGCTCTCGAAAATCCATTTCAGACCTTTGATGGAAAAGAGCTGTACCCTACCATCCAGGAAAAAGCTGCCCGATTAGGATATGGGCTCATCAAGAACCACTGCATGGAGGACGGAAATAAAAGAATTGGCGCTCATACCATGCTCGTTTTCCTGGCACTTAACGGAAATGAGCTCCAATACACGCAGAAAGAGCTTTACGAGATCATCCTTGATATTGCTGCAAGTAAGAAAGAATATGAAGATCTTATGCAATGGGTACTTGGTCACCAGGTCAAACAATGAAGTTGATGTCTCACAAAAACGCGAACTGCTACTACGAACCGCGCTACTCATAATACTCAAAAAGAAAAGCACCAAGAACTGTAATATATGACATATTCGCAGTCCTTGGTGCGTTATTGTACCTGAAAGTGCCAATTTACAAGAGTGGCAAATTGAGCATGCTATCAAAAGGCTTCGTTCTATTTACTATTTGATATGTAAGTAACCTTATCTGTTAAACCAAAGTTAATAGACCACTCGCCATATGATTTAACAACCAAACAATACTTCTTTCCCTTTTTCCCCTTTGAAAACACTTTTTGTCCAGAATAATCACCTATTTCATTTGTGATACCATAACGGTTTCCATCTTCATCATACATATGAGTAATGAAATTACTGCTACCTTTATAATTTATATCAATTGTTAAATTACCTTCATCCAATTCAAAATATGGTGTTACACAATAACCCGTGCCTTGAATATTCGATGTTCCATTATTTCGGATCTGCTCAATAGTTATTGTCCAATCGCCAGACGATTTTACTTCTATCATACCGTCATTAACCGGCCCCTCGGTAATAATATATCCTGTGAAATCTCCTATAACATTCATCCAACCATCACTAGATCCATTATCATCATAAAAATGTATTATAAAATTAGATTTTCCTGCATTCGTAAAGTAGACTTGATATAGTCCCTCAGGAATGCTTACATGTGATATAACGCTATCTCCTTTTCCAGAATACTCAATGGGCTCAGAAACATACTCGCCGCAACGATCACATACACCATTAATTGTTGTATGCCCTAACGCATTTCCAACACTTTTTCCGCAATTCTTGCATTGAGCAGGAGTAGTACATGTTGCCTCTGTAAGATCATGTCCCTTGGCTGGTATTGTCTCCTCAATCAACTCTCCACACCTTGAACACTTACTTATCCTTCGACCATTTTCTTCACATGTTGCGTCAACGACCTCTTGATCTCCTGAAAAAACATGTCCCAGTGCTTCTTCTTCCGTAATTTTCTGATCGGAGCATCTTGTACATTTGTATATCTTCTCCCCTTTATCTGTACACGACGGATCCTTCGAGGATATCATTTGATAGTCATGATCTAATGGGACTCCTTTTTCCTTCCCACATATGCTACAAACATAAGGCAAAACGCAAGTAGGCGGTTGATAATTATGTGCCATGCATATTCCAACCTTGCCATATATCCTTTTAGCTACTTCTGGTCTTCTAGCGTATGATAGCAGGAACGCTCCCGCTATTAGAACTGCTACTACCGCAACTACAATCAGCATAGTAGCCATCTTTTTCTTGTCAATGCTTCTGTGTGTGTGTGTTGTCTCCCCGTTCGAGTTATTTCCGTATGGGACAGTATTGTTTTCAGATATGCTTTCTTGTCCTGGCTGTGATAGAATGCTATTTAATTTATTCTTTTCATCATTATTTTGAGATGAGGCCACAGAGTCTTTTTTTGCCAAAAGAACCTTTATAGTTTTCATATCCACACCACAATGTGGACATCTATCAGCCTTATCAGAAATCCTATTACCACATTCGGGGCAATTAAACAGTGCCATTTTCAACCCTCCACTCAACCGCTAAACAATAAGCATAATGCTGCAGTATCATAATACTTACCGATTAATTACAAGTCATCGGATCCCTGTGAAGCTTGTATCTTTGTGCTTTGATAACCAATGATAAATGTCAAATCATTTGGACAGTATAATCTGCTCTTTATTATCATATCGTCCAAATTCCATAAACTCTCTTTAGCAAGATAACCCAGCTGAAGTGCCATACCTTCAGAACTACAATAGTTCGCCATTGACGAACGCTGATTGTTTGTTTTACTTGCATTCCCATACTTTGCAACAAGTTTCTCTACAATATTGTCATAAGCACTGATATATAAATCATAGTTTGAAAATCTTTCTTCTATTGAATAGACCACCATATATAGTTGATCATCTTCATTAAAGAAGTAACAAACCCACACATCATTTCCATCAAGAGTATCTGCAACAACTAATCCATCAACGCTTTCATCTAATATTTCGCATTTTTCGTATTTCTTTACTGTCTCTATCGAATCACCAAATTTCACATTACGTACATCAACGCTGTCTCGTTCATATTTCTTTTCATCATATAATGCCTTAATCTTGCTTAATTCAGTAGTATTCCCAACAATAGCAATTGCATCATCTATCTTCTCAATTGCCTCATCAAATTTCTTTTCTTTAATCAAGTCCTCAGCCTGTGTGACATAAATGTCCTTAATCTTCTCCGCTAGCTTCTTTACCTTCGCCTGAGCAGACTCATAATTCGGATCATTGCTAATGACTTTCGAATATAAATCATAAGCTTCCTGCAAATTGCTGCTCTCTTCAGCTTCAACAGCCTTCTTATAATTTGCCCGCGAGGTTGCTAAGCCATCAATTTTATTCGAAATAGTCATTACATAATCAGCGCATAATTGTGACTCTCCATAGCTTTTTATTGTTTTCTTTGCTTGTTCCTCGGAAATACTCTCATTCAAGTAACCATCATAAATCGCATCAGAAAGTCTCTTTATTTCACTTTCTAATTCCGTTTCAAGCTCACTTTTTCCTACAATCTTTTTATTGTAAAGCGTCAATGCCTTATCGTAATCATTTGCTACAAGATATTTAATATACTTGTCTACTGGGTCTCCACTTCCCAAATATAGCAATGCCACAACAGCACATACAGCTATTGCTACAGCACCTCCTACTATCGCAAGAGTAATACCTTTGGGTTTTGTATTCTTCTTTAGTGGAAAACCACATTGCGGGCAGGTAACATCTTCTGCTTTAATGACTTGCCCACACTCAGGACAGGTGAGTTCAGTTTTTACTTCTTCTGGTCTCGATTCCTCTATCTTTTTCTCTTCTGCTTTTAACGGATATCCACAATGCACGCAAACTGCCGCTATATCAGAAACATCTTGACCGCATTCTGGGCATTTAATGATTGCCATTTCACACTCCCTCCTTAATCGCTATTGGAAATTCCTTTTTTAATAATGGTCCCGCAACAGTTTCTAACATACTTACCGGCAGGAACTCTGTAAAACTAGTTATCTCTATAGAATCAATATAATCACCAGTAATAAATGCTTTCCATGCTATATAATCACCACTATTTCTATAATTGCTAATCCATGCCCCTATTCTAGATTTACTGTTAACCTCTAAACCATCAAATGTTTCTGTTACTTTCTTCAGTTCATAGTATTCATCTTTTAAAGAAGTATATTCCCCTTTTCTTACATTTTCGCAGACACGCTTCATTGTGGTATAGTACTTTACTGCATCGTCATAAACGCTTCTATCATATTCCAGAACAACCTTTAGTTCAGTCGTATCATATCCAAGATTGTCCAAGGCTTGGATGTTCTTATCAATATCATCAAACCTTGCTTCAGTGTATGCAGTATCTATTTGATCTATATAGTTTTGGATTTTTTCTTGTTTTACAATCTTTTGTTCATTTACTCTTTGCCTTACAAAATATCCGCTTGTGAATATAACTACTATCAGTATAGTTAACGCAACTAAAACATATGGTAATATAGTCTTCTTTTTATAGCCACAGTGAGGACAACTTCTTGCTTTGTCAGAATAGTTCTGATTACATTTGGGACATATTATTAATGCCACTATCCACCTCCAAAAGATTTAAAAGTCTTACTTTTGTGCGTATTAATTCTATCATTTATCATTCAAAAATACGATTAAACATTGATTAAATATAGGTAAAAAGCACATCAAACCAACCATTTCATCTTGGAATAGATTTTTTCCTATGTTACATTTGTTCACCTTAGCCGTTAAAATAATGTAACAACTGTACTTTTAGATATGAATATTTATTTCTCCCTAAAAGGCAGCAATAATCAGCATTTCAGGAGATCCCTGTTATATTTTCAAAATCTTCATTCCGATTTATATGCTTAATACCTCTTTTTTTATATTTTTTTCTATTATGTATTATTTTAAATTTATATTTTTATGGTAAGTTTTCTTCTAAAGAATATCGCTTGTTCCACCTTAAATAATTCAAAAAGATAGGAGAAAACATCATATGAGAGTAATCAGAAACGTAAGTACACTTCTTTTAGTATTTTTATGTTTCAATGTCATTAGCTTATCAGCATTAGCTGCCCCTAAAACAATGCCCGATGGCGGCATTTTCGACGCAGAGTTTTATGCTAAAAACAATCCTGATGTTGTAGCCGCTCTCGGAAGCAATGAAAGCACACTTTATGAACATTATCTAAATTATGGCAAAGCAGAAGGTCGATTACCATACGCAACTGATTCAGCTGGCGCAGCTACACCTCCGGCAAAAAGTGCTGGGAACTGTAGTAAGCAAACCCTCATGGATATTTCAGGCTTAGTGTATAACGCTGCAAGCATCGAAGCTAAACCGAACAAGATATTAGCAAAATTTGAGAAGGGATCAAAAGCAGAAAGATACGCTGCTGCAACAACTGTTGCGCCTGCATTGGCAAATGCCAAAGCAATATATGCACAAGCAGCTGAATTATGTGGAGACTATGATAATTTACAAATAACGAAAACATACTTATCGCAAATGGCAGCATCTATACCAAGCAGTGCTCCAGAGTATACTGATGAATCTATTGCCAAGTATTATAGCGGTATAGTTGCATATTTGCTGTGTGAAAAACCTTTATATGAAGAACTCACAAATCAGCTTGGTAATTACAAATAATCATACGAACAATTAAAGCACATCCTTTTACATGTATAATGGGCGGTACGTTCCAACGCACCGCCCACACTTATGCTCTCTATAAAACAATACTATTATAAAACTCTACCGCACTCATTATCTCTTCATCCGTAGGATGCCCCTTCTGAATTCCACCGACAAGCTTGAAAGGCCCAAAGCTGTCAAAGCCTTTACAGAGATATTTTCCAACTTCTACACACTGCTTATCAGCTGCGATTTTGCTAATTTCCTTGAAATAGCTCTTCATTGGATTACCACATGTGGCCATGAAAAAGACCTTTTTCTGTGGTGGAAGGTTTACCCGGGCGAAGTTTAAAACCTGCTCAGCGAACTCTCCATAGTAAATACCGCTGGCAAAACCGATTACATCATATCCATGAAGATCCTGCTCGCGCTTCTGCGTCACATCAATAAGATCAACCTCTGGATGTTCTGCCTTAATGGCATCAACAAGCTTCTTTGTATTCTCATGGTGCTTGGAATAATAGATAATGCAACTACTCAAAACTCTTTTCACTCTCCTGAAAAACGATAGGTATATGATACCATATCATAGTTCCAAGTATCTACATAAACACATTCGGTCTGCCATCCTCGCATATAATCTCATCATCACGGAAATCATCAACAACTGATTCACTGAAAGTACTTGGCAAAAAAGGTACCTGATAAAGCCCGTACTCAGATGCAGCAATAAAGTAATAGTTTATTTCATAATGGCATGCACTTCTGATAAAGCTCAGCTCTTTACCCTTAAAGACCCTGTCACTCCACTTGTCCGTAAGTAAAATGACCGTCTTGCGTTCATATCGATTACGAGGCCGTGGAATCAGATGCGCGGAATTAAGCATTTCCTGCATAACATCGCCAAGGCGCTTCTTCCCGGTACAAACATATAACCACACCGGCATATCCATGCGCTCTCGCAGAGGTCTATCCGACGGATAAAAAACTGAGTAGTCATTAAAATCTGCCATCGATGTAACACCCATAGAATTGGCGAGATCTTCAATTGTTCCAATAATTCCATGCTTAGGAACACCATCGTAAAACAATTCCATTAAATGCCCCGCCACAGTGATATCCTCCTTGTCTCGAAGCCTCCTAAGGAGTAATTCATAACTGTCCCTATCACTGGCAGCAATTACATTTCTGAGCTCTTCTATCTTTCTAGCCATAGTATATCCCTCCATATTTCTATGATACCATCTTCCATAGGCAACCTTACACGCTAAATCCAATCTTCTTCTCTTCCTTGCCGACCTTTCCGGCATTGACTTCAAAATCCTCTGCCTTCAACACCTTAAGAGCCTCTCTATCAATCTGTTTTCCTGCATTCTCCATCATTATTCTTCCAGCCTGAGCCATCTCAGCCTGCTCAAGAAGTGTTCTTACAAACCTTCCATTACCAAATTCCTTCTTCTGAGATGCATTACGGAATATCTCCATGCACTTATCTGCTGCACCATCCGCAAGAGAATATCCCTTCTTACCTGCCATAAGGTCCAGAATCTGACCCAGTTCCTCAGCCTTATAATCTGGGAAATCAATATGAAACGCTATTCTGCTTCTCAAGCCTTCATTCTTATCCAGAAAAGCCTTCATCTTCTCAGGATATCCGGCAAAGATCACGATAACATCATCCCTGTGATTCTCCATCTCCTGCACTATGGTATTTATGGCCTCGTCGCCAAAGCTGTTGCTGTCATCAACCAACGCATAAGCCTCATCGATGAAAAGAATGCCTCCCTTTGCCTCCCTGAACTTAGCCCTCACGGTCTTAGCTGTCCAGCCTACATACTTTCCTACAAGATCCGCACGTCCACACTCAACGAACCTATTACCATCCATCACTTCTTCCTTATATAAGATGTCTGCCAGCAGCCTAGCAACCGTCGTCTTAGCAGTGCCCGGATTTCCGGTAAAGATCATGTGCATAGAAGGCTTGTAGTTGTCCATTCCCATATCGCTTCTGATCTTTCTGACCTTTGCAGAATTCAAAATGTCATTAACAGTCTTCTTGACCTCTGTGAGGCCGATCATTCCCATAAGCTCTTTATATGGCTCGATCTCACACTTCTTCTCCTTGACGTCATAGTAGTTGACCTTTTCATAAGCCAGGTAATGCATCTTTTTGAGGCTGTCCTTATAGATCTTGTTGATTGTTGAGTATGCCTCTCCTACGGAAAAGAGCTGCTTATCAGGCAACGCTACGTCAATATCAGCATCAGTGACCTTCATTCCCTTTTCCTTCATCTGTTTCTTAATAAAATCAGCAGCAAGGTCGCGATTTACCGTTCCTTCTCTTAGCTCGACTATATCGACATTCTCCTGAATCGTGCTCATTAAGGCTCTTGAAAACCCCGGATTTTCAGTCAACTCAACAAAGATAAACAGTGTATTTACCTGATATTTTTCAATCTGCTTGTCAAAAAAGTGAATGACTTCATGGTACGCTGACGCATAGCTGCCATGGTCTTCTTCCGTCCCAGACATGTCTATCACTACAACTCCGCCCTGTGCATGATCAACTGTGTGAACGAACTCCTCCTCGTCGTAACAGCCCTCTGTGATTTCATAGATCTTATTCACTCTATTTCCAAGAAGTCTGTTGTTTGACCTTAAGGAGTTGACCAGAACATCGACCATCCCATTAGCTGAATCCATATTTGACGCAGAAACCTTATAGTGCACCGGATTTCCGTAGTATTTCTTTTCATTTCTGTCAGAATAAATTCTCTCAATCTCCTCAACCAACGACTTATCTGCCAGTATCTTAGTGGCTTCCTCTTTGGCTTTCGAAAGGCTCCACTTTTTGCCGTCCATCAGCTTTTCTTTTATGCTGAAGGCTCTTTCATTGAAGTAATCAGTCCCCATTTCAGAAATGGTGTCATAGGAACTGTTCAACAGCTCATAAAAAGGAGCCTTGTTGATCATTATGTTAAACTCAAGAACGGTTATCTCCCGAACTTCGGTAAAAGAAATATCGTCAACATCAAAGTGCTCTGTCAGATAGCCTGTGATCTTCTTCTTAAAATTCTTCATTGAATACTTATTAAGATCAATGGAAAAGACGACTTTCAGTTCCTCTGCTCTGGCTGAGTACACCAAAAGAGAAAACGGATCTTCGTGCCCATCTTTGTTACTGAAGATTCCGTTCATATTCCTGAGCTTAGTATTAAAGCATCGTTTTTCTTCATCACTGGATGGCGTATAAGTAAGCTTACGTTCCTCATCACAGCCAAATGGAAGACTCATAGCCTTATAAGTTACAATGGCACTATAAAAATTCATCCTTGTACCTCCGTCTGAATCACGCTTTTCCTTCTTTTCACCTTCATAGTATCAAAGGGGTGGTACAAAAATTTGCACATTAAAAGAGCCCCTTTTCGAGGCTCTTCCGGATCACTTAATACTTGATTTAATTGGTGGTTTCTCCGCCACGCAAGGCATATCATTGCAGTCTCGCACACCATTCAGCATAATCTCGCCAGTCCTGTTGTGTGGTGTTCTCATCAATAATAAAATCATCCTTAGCTATTTCAGAGGTTACCTTCCATGGGTATGTTATCTCTTCAGTGCTCTTAATCTCATTAAATGCACTCCATATATATCCAAATATTTGTTTCTTCGATCTCTCATTACCTTCATTATCAATCAGCCTAAATTCATCTGTCCACATATGCCTTTCCTCCTGTCTTATTAAACTTTCTTACCGTACTTTTGGCTCATCTTCTTGATCTCTTTTGCCAGTTCTTCTCTTAGACTTGGCGGAGATAATACTTCCACGTATGGTCCGTACTGAAGGGCCCAGCAGAAAATGGCGTTCTCATTACTTCTTACCATAATTTCCAGATCATCTTCAGTGCTTTTTAGGATCTTGAAATCCTTGCCAAACCAGTCTACAAGTACATCCATCATATTAGGAGTGGTCTTTAACGTTACATTCAGCGTCTCACCGCAGAACATATAGATGTGTTCTGCCATGTGCTTAGAAAGATTAAGCTGCCCTTCGAGACCCTTTACATCCTTTTGCGGCTTGACCTTCTCATCAAGGATCATCACGTTTGTCATCTTATCGATTCTGTAATAGGCGATATCATCGTATTTATCGAGGTTTCCTAAAAGGTAATAATGCCCTGCGGAAGCCACCATCTGATATGGATTTACCACATAGTTCCTGCCAAGGTCATGCATCTTGAAATCCAGACCATACTTACAGTAGTGAAAAGAGATCTTTTTCTTATTATCAATTGCCTCGTCAATGGCGCTGACGTTGTACAGAACCTGCTTATTATCAGTGCGGTTCATAGTCGGCGTCGGCTTAACATGAGAAACACGCATATCAAAGTATATATTGCCAAAGGACTTCAGCTTTTCGATAAGTCTTTTAGCATAAGCATCTGAAATGGTCTTAGAAAAGAGTACAGAATCAATGAGTAGGCGTAGCTCAGCATCCTCAAACTCTCTGCTTATAAGATAATAACCATTCCCCTCTTCCATGGATATCTCATAGCCCATATCCACCAAAGACAGGACATTCGCCTTCACAGAACGGCGGTCAATCTTCTCAACTCCATAGTCAGATCTGAGAATCCTGATGATTGCCTGCTGCGTCAAGGGATGATCCGCATCAGAATATCGCCGAAGCACATCCAATATAAGTAGATTCAGCATCTTTTTGGTTTCAGTTCCATATACCTTGATCATGACAATCTCCCAAAGTTTTTCAATACTCTTTATCAGTCCAAAAGCCTTAGACAACCATCCGCATACTCACGCCACTCTTCCTGAGTAGTCTTTGCTGTGACTTCAAACTCATTTCCGGAAACATCTGACCTGATGTAATAGACATCGTCCTCACCAATCCCCCTCTCGTCGAGGAACACTTTGAGGTGCTGAACCATCATCTTTTCCTTAAGAACATTTCCGTCTTTGTCCTTCAAAACAAAATTATCTGTCAACATATGTCTGGCTCCTTTCTTTTAAAAGAACTGTCTCATCCTCTTAAATGATAAGCCATGGTCATGTACATTTTTATGTTCATGGCGCCGTCACACATCTATATGGTACGTCAGCGCATCTGCGTCTTCTCCGGTCGTCTCCTTGAATGCCTTGATATATGCCGAAAGCTGCGCTTGGTACTTGGTATCGAGGTCACTTCCGTCAGCATTGGTCTTGTAATCTACGATATGCCACTGCCCATCCTTGGAGTAGATAACGTCCATGATTCCGTTCCAGATAACAAGTCCATCAGAATCATCTCTGTAGCAGAATGGAACCTCGCAGTATACTTCATCTGCACCTATAAGCGTATTCAGCATATCCTGTGGGAGGCCATTTGTCTGGGCATAGCCGCCAGATCTCATATGTTCTGCTACAGCCGTCAGCCTCTTTGCAATAACCTTCTCATATGGCTCAAACTCAGCTGTTCTGTACTCTCGGATTATCTCCATAATGGCATCGGAAACATCAAGCTTATTCCTAGTGGAAACCATCATTTCCATGAGTTTGTGGACCATGGTTCCAGTAAGAGCCGCCATCCCGCCACGAGAGCCTGCATCATCAGTCGGTTTCGCATCTTTGCCCTTTAACGAATCAGTACTCGAAGCCTCATTATTATCTACTGCAACTGTACTCTGGGCCTCATCTTTATCAGCAAGCTTTGATTTCAGCTCCAATCTGCTCGGATTCTCTATAGTATAGGTTCCTGTCTCTGCTCCCCTATCATTAAGAGCACATCCTTCCTGAGCTTCCTCATATAGCTTCTCAGCGTCAGCAACCTTTACCTCTGCCTTTTTCTTTTCTGTAGGCTCAGTCAGAACTGAGAAGATATCGCCATCTACTGACGCAAGCAGGTCTTTCCACTTACAATCCTGCACTTCATTCCCGCCTCTTAAGTAAACACTGTTGCAGATGATCAGCGCATTGCGGGCTCTGGTAGCCGCCACATAAACAAGCCTCTGCCCTTCTGCCTTCAGCGAAGCATCCTCAGCCGACTTCTCATCCGCAAAGCTACTCGTTTCAAAATATTTCCAAGTGCCTCCATTATCAAGTTTCTCACCCAGAGAGAACACATAGCCTTCCGAACCTTTCTCACCATGAACAAACCTGGATGTGGAGCCAAAAGTCTTGCCTGAAGAGGCCGCCAGTATTACAATTGGCGCTTCCAGACCTTTCACCTTATGAAGATTCGCCATATGAACACAGTCTTTGCTGTCATTTAAGCTAAGGCATCTCTCTTCATCGGACTCCCCGGCAATCAGCTCAGACAAAAGAGCTGCTCCGTCCTTCAAAGTCACAACCTCTCCGGACTTTTCTGCATTCCTGATAAGCTCCAGCGTATAATAAACCACTTCAAGGTTATCGGCTTCCACCGCCTCATATACCTTGAATTCATCCATTATTCTGGAGAAAAGAGCTGCCGGCGACAATCTCTGCGCCTCCCGGCTCAAGTCCTTCAGCATATCCAACTTCTCTTTTACCTTCTGAACAGCTTCACTCTGGTCTGATAGCTCTTTTGCATAATTCAGTGCAAGAACTCCGCCCTTGGAGCGGAACTCCATAATATCCTGCTTCGAAATTCCCAACACCTTGCCACTCAGTGCGCCATAAAGGGCAATCTTATCCTCAGGGTCCGCAACCGCAGTATAGATAAGCAGGATCTCCCGAAGCGCCTCATTCTCTCCGAAGGGAACAGAGCCCTCAACCTTAGTCGGAATCTCTCTTGAACTAAGTTCAGCACCAATAGGCGCAAGTCCTTTCTTTGCACCAGTGATGATCATGATATCGCTGTACCTGATAGGCCTTGGTGCATCATCACCCTCAGTGGATACGAGATACTCCGGCCTTCCAACAAGCATCTCGATCATGTCGGCAATCTTAACCGGATCTGCCTCATCCGGATTATCCTTGGCTGCTTGCCCTGTATATGCCTTATACGAATATATGCCCTGGAACTCGCCTTTTGTCTCTTCGGGAAGAGGAATCTCCTCGAACTTACTCTGATCCTCGGTTTCTTCCGGCAACATCTCTGAAAAGACCTTGTTATAGTATGTGCACAAGGCCTTGGTTGACCTGAAGTTCCTGGACAACATCGCTATTGCCCCACCGTTCTTCTCAAACAGCTTCTTCACATTCAGGAACGACGTAACGTCCGCGCTTCTAAACCTGTATATGGACTGCTTGGGATCACCAACTATGAAAAGAGATCCCGGCTTAGGCGCACAGTCTCTCCACTGAGGCACAGGCTTTTGGGCCGTCAGATAAAAGAACACCTCTGCCTGCATCGGGTTTGTATCCTGGAACTCATCGATCAGGAAATAGCTGTGGCGCTCATAGATATAATTGATGAGCTTTCCACCTTTTTTCGCATCATCTCTGAGCATATTCCTAAGGTAATAGAGATAGTCAAAGTATGTAAGGCATCCCTTTTCCAACATGGCCTGCTCAATAATAGGAATGCATTTATTCAAGAAAGTCATGGAAATGTTGTATTTAAGCTCACCGGCCTTAACAAACAAACCATCTTCCTGACCAACAGAACATTCAAGCCACTTGCCCTTAGCTCCGCCGGGTTCAAAGAGTCCTCCAAGAGAAGCTCCAAAATCATCAGCTGCACTAGGAATTGTTCGAATATCTTTCAGAGCCTTAAGCGCACTAAGTATACCGGTAAAGTCATTAGACCATTTTCGCTTAAGCACATTATAAATCGATTCAATTTTGGCCCATGCTTCTCTGCTTTCTTTTTTACCGTCATACATGACTTCAGGATGATCCTTAAGGCACTTTACGGCCTTTATTATCTCAGTCCTCTGATTGCCATATTCTTTATCCATGTCAAAAGAAGTGATCTCTTTGTAATTGAAATGCACGTTCCGATTGTCCATGATAAGCTGCATTCCCTTTACAAACACTTCCTCTGCAGACCTGTTAACTGAGCGGAAGCCCTTGGCTAGGTCCTGTATCCCTTTTCCGTACTCACCATCACAGATCTTCACATACTGCTGTTTATATATTGTCTCAACATCCACGTCAGAAACTATCGTTGAATCTGAAGGAATGCCTGCTTCAGAAGGGTGCTCTGATAAGACCATTCCGCAAAAAGAGTCAATGGTCCCCATGAAGCACAAGTCGATGTTCTGAAGTGCTTTTTCACATCTGGCCCTAGTCTCGTCTGATGGCGCGGGAAGCTGCCCGGCAAAGCCCTTATCCTTCCAGACAAAAGCAGGGTTGTTGCGCTCAATAAGAGCTCTCTGAAACCTGTCATAAAACTCTCCGGCAGCTGCTTTTGTGAAGGTAATGGCGCATATCCTGCCAATATCAATGCCAGCCTCAACCATAGCAACCATGCGGCTTACAAGCATGGTTGTCTTACCGGATCCTGCACCGGCTTCAACAAAGAAATTGGTATTTATTTCAGAAATAATCCTGTTTCTGGACAAAGAATCTATCTCAAGGTTTGACTTTGGTTTTCCCATAAATCACACCTCGCTTTCTGCGGAGCTCTTGCCGCATATGTTGCCATATTTGCAGTACTTGCAAGGGTTCTTATCCTTGATCTCCTCTGGATCAGGCACCGGAAATTCTCCATTAACCATGGCTTCCTTAAATGATTTCAGTCTCTCAAGCAGAGCATTCTTCATTTCATCATCATACTTGCAGGTCACAGTTTCTCCCAGACGGATATATCTGTATTCTCCGCCCGAGATCTTAAGCCCCTTCTTCTCCATAAGGTAGGCATATATGAGTACCTGCAGGCAGGTCTCAATGTCGTCCTGAACGTGTTTAACACTACGACCGGTCTTAAAGTCAACAATCAGGCATGTACCATCATCCAGCTTTTCAACACGATCCGGGAATCCATGAATCTTAACTCCACTCTCATGAACGCAGTGCACGTCCTCTTCCTCCAGAACGACTTCTCTGTGAGGATCCATTTCATAGGCAGTCTCCATCATTTCCAGGAACTGTTCTTTTTCTGCTTCAACCTTGCCTGCGATCAACGGCGGATTCTCAGATATGAATTTATCAAAAGAGCTTTCGGCCATCTTCTGGAACTCGTCGTCGGTAATCGTGGTATTGCCCAGCTCTTCCATCAGAGAATGCGCCATGGAACCGGCTTCAGCAGCAGATATGATCTCAAACGGATCATCGTCGTCCGGCTCAGGGATACCAAGGATATAACTTAGAAGGAATCTTCTCGGACAGCTAAAGAAAGTATCAAGAGCCGTTGGTGAATACTCATTATCAAGATTCCAGCCGAAGTTAAGGGCTACTTCAGAATTATCCGAGCCCATTGATATCTTTAGTCCTTTATCATAAGCATCACCAACTTTTCTGGTAACAGAAACAGCAGGTGCAAAGTAAGCGACCTTCTCTACCACCGCCTCAAGCTCTTTTGCTGTAGCATCTGCCCCGTGCTCCTGGCGGAACAGTTCAAAGAGAAGTGACGATGCGTTATCACGCTTAAGTTCAGATACGTTCAATCCCGCATAGGACACATGAATATCTGAACCCAGAGCTGAAGCAAGACTTGCAAGCCTAAGAAGGCTCTCTCGATTCCTAAGAATCTTTCCATCAGCAGTCAGGAAATCTGCTCCAGTACCAAAGAGCTTAAGGTCAGAATCCAGGAGAAGGTAATTCTCTCTTGGCGATCCGGGATATTTGGACGCAGACAGCCCAGCAATGTACAGATTCTTTCTGACAGCAGAAACAGCCCCACTGATACTTGTCACATGAAGCTTTCCGGCCTCGCTCCTTTGCGAGCAAACATTATTCTTAAGTATTGAAAGGATAAGGCCTTCAGTATCCTGCTCGATTCCGGCCTTATGAATCGTGCTTAGTTCTCCATAGATAGTGGCGGATGCTGCTATATCCAGACTCATAAGCAGGGCATCCCTGTTCTTATCAGTTCCGGTACGGATAAAGGAATACTTAGAGATAAACTCTTCTACCGGAAGTGCCAGCTCGTTTGCCACAACTTCTAGACAAGGGATCACCTGCTTCTTTTTCTCATCAGTAGTGTTCTTAAGAGCAGCTATCTTCTCATCATTTGTCTTTTTATCATTAGTAAGCTTAAGGCTTCCCAGAGTCTCGTAGAACACTCTCCAGCTAAAGCCCTCCCCGGTTTCCGGGAACATATCATACAATTTGGATCTGTTAAAAGGCACACTGCCAAGCATCTCATTTATCGCTGCAGCGCCAAAGAAGCCCCTGGTCATCCAGTTATAGTACAGGGACAAAAGTTTTGCCGGGTTAGAGTTAACGATAGGAATCCCGCATCCGAAGGTCACGGGAATGTCATATAGAAGCGCATAGTCAAAGAACAGCTGCGCATAGGTTGCAACATCAGTCACAGCCACGGTACATTCATCAAGCTTCTTGCCATCATAAATTTCTGCAATGATGTTCTCCACCTCATTCGGAGCACCATAGCAGTTCTTGAAGCTGGAGATCCGGGTTCCGGAATCCTGCTTATCAAACAGACTACAGATATCCTTCTGCTGGTGCTTTCCACCTGAAACTCTTTTCAAAAAAGCTTCATCCAGGGGCGTCAACGGACATTCCTGAAGCGTAATAAAGTCTGCGTCTATCGGATCACAGTTCATTGCTGCCCTGCGCTCAAGAGTTATGGCATCAACGACTTTTTGGTTTGTCAGCAGGTCGATGTATTTCTTATACACACTGATCAGCGCAGCATTCTTCTCAGCAAAGATGCCCTTGCTGAGGGTATCTTCAATAGCCTTTGCCTCATCGGCATCAGAAACAAGGCTCCTCATACGCCTGATGGCAGAAGCAAGCTCCTTGATATCTGAGTATGAAGGTCGCTCAAAGTAGTTCTCACCTTCAACTGCCTTGGCTACAAGAGTAGTCTCTTCATCGGAATCTATGAAGTCCTCTTTAATAGAAATCCCAGAACGCATCAAGGCTGTACGAGCCAGCTCGCCAGCGTTGCAAATGCGTAGATTGATGCAGTTCATACCGTGCATGGCAAGGTTTTTTAATAATTCCTGGCCGTTCAGGCCGGGAGCGAAAACGATGGTTTCTCTCATTTGACAGTCTCCAGTGCTAGTTCATATATACATAAGTTTAAACTAGACCTTGTACAATAATTCGCACAAGGGGAGACAGCTCTTAGCCATCTCCCCATATTTGCACTTCAAATCTGAAGGCTAGTTTATAAAAGTATTGTTATGTACTATCTTCTTGCGCTTGAAATAAATAGTTACTGCATCACAGCAACTACATCCTCTGCTGTCGAATATTCAGTAGCACTTCCATCTTTTTCATAGATAACGAATCTCTCCTTGGAACGATTATATTTTATCTCAAATATTTCTCCTGATTTTTTGTCTGTAGCCTTAATTTGATGATGTACATCCTCCCATCCTTTCGCCTGTTCATATTCCAAGTCGTATTTATTCAAATTATCAAGCATGCAATATAGAGCAAAAGAATAATACTCGTCGTTATATCCATACAATCTAGTACTTCCCATAAGAAAAATGTTACTTCCTTCAAACCTAATGAATCTTTCCTTTGGTTTATATGAAGAGTAGTCGTGCAAAGAATCCATTATTTCAGGTACTTTTATAAAATACTTTCTCCAATCAGCGATTTTCCCCGCATCTCGAGACAAAATATTTAGCAATCCCTGATTGATATCTTTTGCATCAAACAATGGATCATTAATCAGTGCCAACAATATTTCACGACGCTTTTTATACATTCCTGATTTATCACTACTCTGTATTCTTAGCAGACGTTTCCAACTGATATCTCTATCAAAATCAATAAGAAAACTTGAATTGCTGCTATCATTCAGATGGAAATCACCTTTACAAAGAAGCGCTCGACGTAAATTATTCGCAAATTGTCTGTTAATTCCTATATATTTCTCTTTCTTTGTACCATAATTAAATTCTCCAAAAATTGAACTATAAATCTCATAATACTTCTTAAAAGCTTTTTTATTTGCATTGTCCTCTTTTGGAGTCCAGTTATCTATTTCACCATTTTCATATTTCTGAATAATCCCTGAAGCTTCTAACAAAAAGCCTATTTGTCCGTTAAAGTACCTATTTGCTTCCGCATTAAGAATTAGATCTTTCCAGCCGTCATCCTTAAGAATTAGTTTTGCCTTTATGCACTCTTCTTCAAAGCAGTCTGCATCAAAGCCATAACCAGAGCGATCTACTATTGCCGAAAGGTATTCTAAAATATGATAACTATTCGGAAGCATTCTTCTTACACCTTTACTAATAGCTCTAGCATAGTCATCACTTCCATTATAATTTGTTTCTCTACTAAGTGTAGTTATTACACGCATCCATTTAACAAGATGCTCCTTAAACTCCTCTGGCTTTGAAATTTCAGAACGGTTATTAAGGATGAAACCAAAATACGCATCTGCTTGAATCCTTGTCGTATATGATATCCCAAGCTTACTTTCAGCTTTCT
This sequence comes from Butyrivibrio sp. XBB1001, assembly GCF_000424505.1. Taxonomy (NCBI): domain Bacteria; kingdom Bacillati; phylum Bacillota; class Clostridia; order Lachnospirales; family Lachnospiraceae; genus Butyrivibrio; species Butyrivibrio sp. XBB1001. Next base: position 100,159 of record NZ_AUKA01000008.1, read on the forward strand.
CCGTATCATTATTCTCAATTACCCATTTAAACAGTTGGTTTTCTTCAAAATACTTATTACCATCCGCAAATAAGCGTTGCTTTTTTCCATCTGTCATCAAATCAAATAAATCAAAGATATCTACAAAGGAATCCGCAACCTTTTGTCCATCCCATTTTGCATTGTATCCGTGGAAACGATTGATAAATTCTAGCTGACTGTATCCTATTACATCTCGTAGTTCTGCTCTAACCGCATCTCGGCCAACAGTTACCATGTGTGCTGCATATTCATTAATCATATAATTCATGAAAAGATTCATAATCTTATCATCATAGAGTTTTGTTTCGGGTTCTCTAAACGCCCAAAAAACATCTGACCATTCTCCATCAAGTTTGGCAATATAATCATCTTTAGGGGTATCAATTTCATCAGTTATATATTTTGACAATCTAGCTTTGAAATTCTCATAGCACGTAAGGTCTTTTCCTCTGGCATTGAGTTTTATATATATGCTATCTTCCAGATTATATTCACCCAAATCTAAAAAATAAAAATACAACGGGCAGTCATCATCAGCATTACCGGTTAAAAGCATGTAGTAATCTGACAGATTAGCGGTTTTGAATAATTCGTGAATCGAATCTAACATCGTTAGCATGGACTTTATAGTTGGATCATTTTTCCATGAAGAACTAAACCAATTGTTATTTTTAATCTCCTCACTTATCTTTATCACATCTGAAATTTGACCACTATTTCTTATTACAAGTGTTTCTCCAACTAAATTCTTACAAAAGTCTCTAGAAGTAGTTCTAGTCTCATAAGTAAACTTTCTTATTCGCTTGTTAGCCCCACTATCCATCTTTTTGCCAAGAGCAATCATAATGTACACATGCAAAAGAAACAGTGTTGTCAATCTCTGCTGACCGTCAATTGGCGTAAAAACATTACCTTTTACAGTCCCATATACAAAATTAAGATCCAAACCAGCTCTTGTATCTAATGCTTCCTTTATAGATTCAAGAAAATTATTCCTAATATCCTCAACATTGTCCCTGCCTTGTGCATAGTCCCTCTGTATTACCGGTATTTCAACCGAGTATTCATTCAACAGTTCCCAAAAAGTTGTTTTTCCTTCCATTTCATTTTTCCTCCTCATTATCAACATCATTAGAATTGGAAAGATATGTGGAAATAGTTTGTACCATTCTATCAAAATAATCCTGGCGGTCATTTTTGTCCCACAAATACATCTGCGAGACTGTCTTCGAATAGTATTTCAAAAATACATTCTTCGTACACAATGGGATAAAGCTTTCTACCCCACTCTTCTCTAAAATCTTATTTCTTTTAACAGGGAATATAGCATTACCATATCCTCGGTTTGTCTTTTGATCAAGCAATGTAAGATTTGATATCTCATTTATAGGAATATCTTCAGCATCTGATTCGCCGGAAAAGAATGCTATTATCCGGTTATACACATCATCATACTCAGTTGCGTTTTCATCATCATATAGTTGTTGATTATATATTTTTTCAATTTCATCACTTAAATCGCTAGGTAATCCTGCCGCCTTATCAATGTATGGCTTTGCTTCTTTCAGCCACGCTTCCCTCTCTTTTCTATTTTGTGCTCGATCAGTAGTAACAGAATGTATATGCTCAATATCCCACTTTTGACTTTGATACGCTCCAAAAGGAAATCTAGGATAAGAATCATTGTTTTGTTGCATGGATATCACGTTAAAAAGTAAAAGTGCATTTCTAATCTTATCCTTTTCTTCTTTTTTTCCTGAATATTGCAATGAATTTAAATATTCCCTTACAACCTCATTATTGAATTCAAAATCCTCTTTGTCTTCACCTTCAAAATCTAATTCATCTATAATCTTCTGTTTCAACTCCTCCACAAACTCAGTCTTTGTATGACTACGGTAAAGATCACATAATCCCTCAAAATATTCTTCTGATTGATTTTGCTCATTTGAGAGCAACGCCCCAATAAGATGATACCATTCTCGTTCCTCATACCAATCAACAAACATATTGTAGAAGCTCTCTATTTTTCTCCAAAATCCCTCTAACAGCTTTGAATAACTATATTCTTTTTCAGATTGTTTATACTCGCGTTTCAGATAGTCCAACTCACGGCTAAAAACGATAAATGTATATGTTTCCTTATTTAACTGTTCTTCATTCTCAATATAAAACTCTGGATTCTGCTCTTTTCTGTTTTCTATGATTTCTCTAGCCATAATCTGGAATATCAATTCAATATGTGTATCAATACTGCTGAACTTTCCAGATCCAGTCAAAAAACGCCACATATCTTCCTTTTGAAGCGTTGATTCCATGTTATCCCATGCTGTACTAATTCTTATTTGGCTTGATTTAATATCCTCCTCATTCTCCCCTTTGTAGTTATCTTTTTTTAATAATAATGCTTTTATCAGCTCTGCATTGGTCAACTTTATCTTTCCCATATTGATATTAGTAAAGATGATTTCTGGATTAAAATCGCCTTTTACCTCATACCAAATAAAGCGAGTATATGACCTTATTTTCTCTCGTATTTCTGCGCCAACCGCTAGCAAATCATCCGTTTCTTCAAGCCATTTTTTTACAGTCAGATATGCATTAGTGATATGATATGCATCAATATCTTCTTCATTTAATTTTATATCTGAACCAACTACTCCAAGAGAATCAAGCCAATCGTGCATCTGAGCCTTATTCTGATATTCCATCACATATAGGTTTGCTTTTTCTTTATATAACATTTTCTCTATGCATGTAAGTATAATGAATAACGTAGTCAACCTCTGCTGTCCGTCTATTACGATCCATCCTTTATCTTTATCCTCCATTACAACCAAAGGCTGTAGACAATAAAATTTATTCTCATTGTCTTTTTCATATTCAAATTCACGAATATCATTCAATAGCTGTTGAACCTGTGATTCCTTCCATCTATATCCCCTCTGATAATTTGGAATAAAAAAATGCATGCCTTCTGGCATTGATTTATTTGCAACCAATTCTCCAACCTTAATCCTTCTTATTTCATTTGCTTCCGTCATGCCCTGCCCTCCAGTATTATTGTTAATCTTCATTTATATAACTGCATAGTCATGTCAATCTATGTACTCAAAAAGTGAAGATATTAGTGCCCACAGATACTATAATTATAATCTATTTTCCGTCTATTTTTTATATATATAAGGTTAATATAATCTTAAAAAAGTATTCTTCTGCCGAAAGAGATTCAAAGAAAGCGCTAAACAAATTGGGAAACCACGCTTACTTTGTATTTTTGTTAGGCATAAAAAAAGGAGTGTGCACACTTTACATGTGACTTCTCACTCCTCTACACTATCTGATGTATTTAACTAAATGATAGCCCTTGCTCAGGCCCTTTATGAGTACAATCTGATAACATAAAGACACATAATGCAAATGAAATTACTCTCTTTAATGTCATGCCTGCTCCATCATTGCTTATTACCCCAGTAATTTAGCTTACCGTCATCCCACTCTCCAACAATCTTCTTAAACCCACGATTATCTGTCCAAATCACATCCCCAGAGTATGGATATTTCTCGCCAAGAATATAATACTTGCCCCGTTCAACATGCTCAAATAAAAGAATATCATCAGAACATGACTTGAGATTTGCCTTATTTGTCTTGTTGTAACACATATCAGACACTAAAAACATAGAATCAAGTACAATTCCCTTGCTTTCAATGTATGCAATTATCTCTTTTGTTTCCTTTACTTCTTTTCTTGCGCCAAACTGTTTCACATAGTCATTGATAACAGTTGCAACCTCTTCTCTACACGACTGCAAGCTCATACAGATATCTCCATTAGCATAATCTTCTGTACTTATTAATGTTTATGCCCTCTCTTTTAGCCATTTCAAGGAGTTGATCCTCGGATGCATTCTGAGCGTCACACATATCTGAATATCCCATAGTGCCAGTAATTGTAACCATTTGAGCGCCAAATTCATCTATTAAATCTTTTCGTAGGCGTTCGAAATCTATACCATCTTCTTTCCCTGCAGAAAACATAATCCTGGTTCCTTTTTTCACACATTATTGTTTATTCACTTCACATACTTAGCGTTAAGATAGCTTGCCAATGACTTTTGCGGCCTTTTATCCACTTCTTCACCGAAATATGTTAAAACCTCATTACATTCGTCATCTGACAGACTCGCAATAATATTAAGGCTAAATCTTGCTCTAGAAGTTCCCACATAAAAGTTATTGTCGTCATCATCACAAAAAGTATCCTTATCAGCATCGATGAGAATAATTACGTCAGCCTCCAACCCTTTGAACTTTCTACATGTTGTAAATTTATAGTTATGCTTATTATAGTTATACACCCCATTTTTAGCAGTTCCAGCTAGTGCTGACTCTTGTTCAGATTTGCATGTAAGTATTACTATATCGGTTACATTTTCATTTTGATATTCGTCCAGTATAGCTTTTAGCCTTGTTTCTACATTATTGGCTTCGGCAATATAAAGTCTTGGCTCATCTCCAAGAATCGCAGCTCCAAACATTTTGGGTTTCTTGGCGCCTTTTACTGGTCGCATCGATGTTATAGCAATGTTCTCAGTGTTTCTACAATTTTTGTATAAGCACAATTTACAATCGGCATTCTGAATATAATCAGGCACTTTCTTTCCCTGAACTAATTGAAGTTTGTCATAAAAGATATAAAATGTGCCATCCACAGTATCACTTAAAACTATTGTTTCAAGCATGCTTAAAATATTAGACTCTTCAATATTATTCTGGCCAAAGTCTTGTCCTTCATCGATAATTACATGTTTATACGGAAACTCATTATTATAATATAGTTCTTCCAATTTGCCAGCTAACTGCTTTATATCTGCGTTGTCCGATTTGCATAATTTACAAGCCAAGCCATCAATCGTGTAATAATCTACATTCTCATGACTATAATCCTTTCTAAGCGAATCATTTAAGAATGCGTTATAGCACAAAAACAGTGTTTTTTCCTCTTTTTCAGCACATTTCTTAGCCTTTGCTATTGCTAGCATTGTTTTTCCACTTCCAGCAACGCCACTGATTACAGCATTAGGCTGGTCTTCAAGATAGTTAAAAATCTTCGCCTGTTCCTCTATAAGACGGTTATAAACAACCTTCTTAGTGTTCATATCATGCTTAACTGTTGGTACAATATCAAATGATGGGCATAATACATCGTTAAACAGACGCTTAACCTGGTATCCGCTCAAATCAGTCTTAGTATCAGCTTTATTCACCTTAAGTCTAAATAAAGCTTCTATGTACTTTTCAGGATCTTCAAGTGCTTCTGACGTTAATGTTAATGCTTTTTCCGTCTCCGAAGTCATTGGTAATTTATTGAAATATGCTCTGTCTATAGATGGAAACCATACAGCATGAACAAACTTACAATTATCCAATATATCTGTCATCTGGTGATCCTTAAGATAGTTGTAAAGTTTCCATTTATTAGATGATGCCTGAGAATAAGGGCCATCATTGTTCATTGGATCTCCGTTCCCATAAAACCAGGTTCCATCCTTATAACTAACTCTTCCTGCTTTCGCTTCTAAGCATAAAATGCCTTTAGAAGCATTAAATATCACAAAGTCTGTTTCACTTTCTAAAATAGTATTGTCCTTTACTGTCACTATCTTAAATGAATGAAAAACATAGTACTCTGGCGGTAGATTCTCCAGAGCATAAAACATAACATCTTCCAAGCTGTACTTTTCAAACTTTTTGGGTCTTTCTGGTAACATTGTTGCCATTTTATTCTACCTCTATCGATTTCAATAATTTATTAGTATCTATTTTTCCAGCCGCGTAGCAAAAACAGTTCCATCCACTTGTTTGCAACTTTTTAAAACCATCAAGGTTTTCGGCCAAAAACAGAGCTGTCTTTGATTCTTTCCAAATCAAATCCACAGCAATCTCTTGCCCATTGTACAGAACTTTACCAGCATAAATTGGTTTCTCATACATACCTGTGGAAGCCTCTATGAGTTCATCAAACATCGTCTGTTCATCCTCATCATCAGAGTCATCCTTAATATAATTCCAAATATCTGTATAAGGTCCGGTCTTTAGAGATCCCTTATCGAGAACGTCCACTTTTGCATCTGTTACTTTTTCATTTTCAGCGGTATCAGCTTTTTTCTTCGTGTTTGCCTTTTTAGGCGTTTTACCAGCCTCATCACGTTTACTATAGAATCCTATTTCTGGTTGCTCAAAAGTCCCGACAACTAACGCTCTATCCAAAAAGACATTAAAGCTTTCGCAACTAGTTTCAGGAATTAAGCAACAAGAATGACACGCTGCCAGATTCAACGAATCTAATCCTTGTCCTGAACTAGTTATACAAACTGGATCATTTGAGCACATTCTTGCTTTATCAACTGCTTCCTTGAATATTCTTGGGAAGCAATCACTTCTTCCTTGTCTAACTAATCCCCCAAGTGTGCCCTCTGAATCTCCGCTTGCAGTATATACCAAAATTCCAGCCATTCTATTATCAGCATTCGCATCATTATAGTAAATTCTCTCGCGCAACGAAGCGATATTATAGCCACATTCAAAACTAAGTTGCTTCAACAAAAGATGAGCTATTGTATGCAAAAAAGTAAACTCAGAATCTGGCTTTTTACCAAAACGTCTTGCTAAAGAAGCTTTATCATAATTATCAGCCATATTTTCTCTACGTCTGATTATTTCATCGGTTTCTGCCCATTCTTTCAAAATATCTTCATCAAACTGAAGAAAGATACCCTCGCCTCGTATTTCATATCCTGGATACCAATCAGTATCACTTTCTTTAATATTCACGAATCCGGGTTCTTCCATATCGTCTGCCTTCATTGGTTGAAGTCTAGAGAATCCCACAAGCGCCCTTACTTCACGTAATTTTTTAACCAGTACAACTTTTTTCAAACCGTAGATATCATATTCTTTAATGTCGGTTTCTTCGCGCAAAAAGTCCTGAGAACCTTTTATTTCAGTTCCATTAATGCCTGCAAGGGCCTCATATTCTTCATACCTGTATTCAGGACTGTCAACGGGATATGCAGCTTCATTATTGTCATCGTCCTGGAGCAATAATCTCTTCAAAGTTCTTGTGACCACTTTTTCGTCTAAAGACAGTTCTTTAGAAATTGCTTCAGACCATTTGCCTAATCTTTTATCAATTTTTTCAAGCTTTTCGTCCTCATCATCGCAATCTTCAAGAATAGTAAGTATTTTTTTGTACTCATTACATTCCTTTATCTGATTGACTTCGGATTCCGCATTAGAAGGAATAACTATGGAACTCACTGAACATGAAAAATAAACAGAAGAATCTCCTCTTCTTTTTGCAACGGGGACTTCTGGGCACTGTTTCCTTGTTCCGTTCCATGGATGCTTCCCTTGACAACAAAACTCTGTTCGCCCGTCCTGATGAATCAGCGTATCAAAAATATCCGGAATAAAAGCATCTCGCAACGTAGCACTTGCCTTACATGTCTCGCATTCGACAATATATCCCTGCATACCTTCATTTAGTGCTGCACTTGTTCTGAATTTTAGCTCAGGTTTCGGACAAACTGGCTTAGATGGCATGCTCTTGATATGTGCCCACTCCACCCAAGGAAAGTCATCGATATGTCCCTTTTTACATACAGTAATGATATTTGCTGGTACAATATCGCACTTGCATCTTAAGCACTTAGGTCTCTTGTTCATTTTTTCGTTATCAGTTGTCGACGTAAGCCTATTAAACTCACTCTCCCATTTTTTGAAAGGCATAAATCTTCTACAAACGGGACAAAAATACCATTCAGGAAAACGAACATACGATATTCCTTCCCTAGTATTAGCGTTATTGGCCACTGTACCTGGCATGCCAAATCTTTGCACATGTAATGCCCTTGCAAGACGCGGGTCCTGAATAAAAGTGACACTTCTTTCCCATACCTCAGGCTTAGCTGTCATAAGCGTCTGATCTGGAAAATCAACCATCGCGCCAACTCCATACTGTAATATGGACTGCGTAGCGCGCGTAGTATATCCTGGTTTATTAATGGGGTATCTTATTTTTACATTGTTTCCCATATCATTCCTCCCAAACAACCACATTAACATTCACTGAGGCGTCTACATTTCTCATAGATGTAAGCGTATCAAATGTGATAAGTTCTTCTTGATCTGTGCCAAACGGCTTCATCACTCTAAGAGTTCCTTCATTTCTCGGTTTGAATCCTGCAATATTTCCATACTCTAGCGAATGATCAGATGTCTCAGCAAGAATTCCTATCTTCTCGTAAATAACATCTAATTCATCCTCAACATCATCTTTTTCGCTCTTAACCTTATATGTAAGCCTTGAATTAATGTCTTCCATACGGGTTACAATATAATCTGATATTTCTTTTAATTCATCCTTTAATGCATCAGCGTCAAACTGTGATATATCTGCATCCGTAGAAAGCCCCATTCCATGTCTAAGCATTGATATTGCAACCGCATGGAGTGCTCTCTTTCTAGCTGGTTCAGAAAATGGTGTGACACCTGTTGGCTCTACATATTTATAGAAAGACTCATGGTATGCCTTGAACTGCTCATAATGAGATCTATCCCTACTCCTTACTCCATCATACATTGTAAAGACCACACCTGGGAAAGTTCTTCCAACTCTACTAGATGCCTGAATATATTCACTGGTAAGCTTTGGTTGCCCTACCATAAGCATCACATTTAATCTATCCACATCTATTCCTACAGAAATCATATTTGTAGCCAAAAGAATGTTACTTGGATATTTCTTTTCTTCTTTATTGCTTGAATACTGGATTTTTTCCAGTTTTTCAAGGGTTTGATTCAATTCTGTCGTGCTTACTCTGCTAGTCAACTCATCAGGACGTAATATGTTTCTTCTGCCATAAATAAACATATTACGATCCGCCAGCCTTCTAATATCATCTCGTACATCATCCTGAATAATCGTTGAACATTTTCCTAATTCCTTAAGGCTATTGAAGTATGCAGTTACAGTCCAATAACAATCTTTGATTTCATCAGGTGCTTGGTACTCTTGCTCAATTTGCATTAAAGATGCAAGTATTCTACCCTCTGCTCTAGCCTTTGTTTTTCCAGCTGGCAATAACCCCACATAAGTTCTTCCAAACTTTTCATCCAAATCTGCAGACCTCGCGAAAAATGAGTCTGCTTCATCCAATCCTTGGGGTGGGAACTGAAATACTTTTCTATTGTACAGTGATGAACACTGTTCCTTAGCTCTACATATTGTCGCTGTAGAAGCTATTATTTTAGGTCTTACACCTTTGCTTGAACACAAATAATCCATTACAGTTTCATAAAGGCCAACCATACTTCCTAACGGTCCTGAAATAAGGTGTAACTCATCCTGTATAATTAATTCCGGTCCCCTATTATGGCTATTGATAGCAAAGAAATTACCCACTTCTGCATACCAAGGGAGCATAGCAAATTTATCCACCGTAGCAAACAACAATGTTGGTGGATTCTTATATAGTTCTTCATCTACGACTTGTACCGGCAATTTTCTTTCGAAACTACAATTTTCGTTTGTACATGATATGAAGAAATCTTTGTCTTTCAGAAGATGATAGCCCCATCTTCCAATCATCTTTTTTCCATCTTGTGAAAGCCCTTTAACAAGTTTTGTTCCGCACCAAGGGCATTTTAGCAATTGGAATTTATTATATCTTTCTGAAACAATAGTTAAATTCTTAGCATATGCTTCAGATAAAGCCTCATAACACTCTTTTGCTGTTCCGGATTTTGTAGAACTGTTTCCTTTGATGCGATTAGGAGTATGTTCACCTCCAATCCATAAGCCTATAGAAATTTCAGTGTTACCCAAAGAATATTTTGGATACTTTGGGCGCTTTTCACTACAATCCCTCCTAATATACTCGCATGCACATATAAGAGTCGCCGCTCTAGTAAACTGCTGTGCAGCCAATAATCGCAATGTGTATCGCATAATTACTGTCGTTCCATCAGACTCGTCTAGATGAACCAGTTTTCTATAAAAGATAGTAAAAGCAGTTAAGCCCAAATAAGCTTCTGTCTTTCCACCTCCTGTAGGAAACCAGATCAAATCTACTACATCGCGGTCGCTATTTCCTTCTTGATCATTAACTATCGATGTAATACTCATCAGTAAAAATGCAATCTGAAAAGGTCTCCATTCAATAGGCGCCTTGCTATTGAAACTATAGTAGTTTAAACCCTCTAAAATATCCGCTAATCTATCGCACTCAGGGGCAACATCTGGATAAACTGTATCAAATTCTTTTTGGATTAAAATATGAACACGCTGCATATACATTGCTCGATTTGCTAATTGGAAAGCATCCCAAGCTTTGTCATTATTCTCCAAAACAGCAATGCCTTCTCGCATTCTGCTTAAGCACAGCTTACAATTGTCGATGTGCCTTTTTGCGGTTTCTGTATATTGAGCAGATAGCCTTGTTGCTTCCTTTTCAAGCGATGTAATCCATTCATCATATGCTCCCACTAATGACTCTAGGGTTTTTACCTTATTATCCTTTTCGGTATTATCCAAATCAGAAAGGTACTTCATGTTTAAAGATGAACCATCAACATTGTACTTTTCATCTACTTTAAATTCCATTTGAGGAACATCAACTCTAGGGAAAAAGTCGCTACAAATAAAGCCCTCACCATTTTCGTCAATCTGCCAATTTACAGCAGTTCCAAGGCCAGCACCATAATTCTTTTTATTTCTGTAAAGAAGTGCATTTGAAGCTTCTTCCTCATCAAAAACCCTATTGCCACCAATTACAGAATAATCGCAAAACTTTAATCCATCATTATTCTCACTATTTATTATAATTTCAGGTTGAAAAATACTTCTAGGTCCAGTATGTTTTCCTGATAGTGAATTCAATAGCATTATTGTGTAAGAAAAATAACCATTGCCTAAATCGTATCTTAACGCATTGATCTTAGCATTAGTGTCACCCAGGTTGGTCTTTGGCTTATAATAATCGCCATCGACAAAGCTAACACGTTCATCGAATTCATGCGGTTCTCTCACATAGCCATTACTCAATAGTCCCAGCATTTTGTATGCATAAGGTTTGAAAGCTCCATCATCTGCTTTATCCTGATCATACCAATACTTAATCTGTTTTTTATCAAATTTCTCAATAAGCTTTAGCTCTTTAGTTTCCTTATCAAAACTAAAGAAGGCAGAGAACACTTCCGGAATAGCAAAGTTTTCAACAACACTATCATCCAATCGTATTTTACAATCAGACAGAATTGCTCTTTTATATGTTCCAAATTTTATTTTCACATTCAAAGAATCTATTTTTTTATCAGTAATAAATGTGATTCCCATTGAAGATGGCAAAAGTTTTGTAGCCATGCTAACAGTCTCATCCATGCTATCTTCCATATCAGCATGGTTACGAACTTTTTTATCCTCGTCATCATCATTTACTGGCTTAAACTGCTCTTCTTCTCCTAACAGCTCTTCCTTACCATCTGAATCAATACCAACAGAGTCATCTGATTCCATATTCAACTTATTATCCTGTGGGTATAATATCCCCAGGCAATATCTCGTCTCTGGGTTTGTAGATATCAATTCATAATTAACATCAATGGTATTTGGTTCTGATCCCGGTCCAAGCATTTCTTTTTTTAGTTGATCTATAAGTTCATTTCTTGCCTTGTATTGCTCTTCAAATTTCATACCTGTTCTCCTTACATGTCTAGAGGCCTATTAGCGCGATTTATGCTTATCTTAAACGGTTCAATATTTTCTATATGCTCAATTTGCCTAATAATTGCAATTTTCCTAATTTCATCAATCATATCAGCAAACATCTTTTCTTCTATTTGTTTTGAACCATTCAAATCATCTACCACAACACTTTGAATCAACTTGAGAATCCTAGTCCTAATTCTTCTGACCACTTGTGTCGCTTCTGCAAACCTTTGATAGTTTTCCTCAACCTCCTTGTCACATAAAACTCTACCAATATAAATAAACATTTCTTTTTCTTTCGGCCCCACAATATGCGAGTCCTCATCAATCCACTGTCTTATCGTTTGAGCTGTAACGACACATCCAGCCTTGTCAAACATCTTAACAATATCAACATATGTCCAGTCATTTGAGTCCTTTAGTTCTCTAAAGTCCTCCTTCCATCGTTTAACCAGCTTGTACGCATCATTTACTTCTTCGTTCCTATCGCATAATTCACACAATAGATCATCTACTATATCTTTTGTTTTATCATCATTAATGGTGAATATGAGCTGATCGCCTGCTTCTATAGCGTCAACATCTTTCTCTACTACCTCGCCTCTTAATGAATCTACTACATATGCGGTATATCCTTTACTAAATAATAACTTTTCACCTGAATCACATTGAGCGTATCTGCATACTTCAATACCTTTTTCCCTTGTTCCACCTCCTAGGAAATATTCTCTTGACTGATACATCTCTGCTTGCAAGAACATATTTCTAAACACATCATCTATAACATGTTCTTCAGTATCTTCTTCAACAATTGTCTCTATCTCTTTTGAATCAGATAGAATAGCGTCATCCTCATATATTATTTTTTCAGTTAATTCGGATGGACACTTTTCTTCTAATCTCTTTACAAAAAGATGAAACTCCCTCTCAAGAAATTTACATAATCTAATCTGAGTATCATATATAAAAATGACAACCTCATTAGCAGACATCAAGCTATATGGATTGATAGCATCATAATTTAATAATGCCGGGAAAATAACACAATCATAAGAAGATAGCTGCATATCTTTTACTCGAGATTCTGTAGTAATCCTATACTTGAAATTTCTAAATCGCATATTACTCTTTATGTAACTATCGCATATTTGCTCATAGTTTCTGCCTGGAACTACAAATAAAATTCTGTTGTAACCTTTATCAAATACATATTTCTTGATATAGTCCTTTTTGGGATTCTTTATACAAAAATCCTGATAAATGCTACTTATGTAAGTCAGAACCTCATTTGCTTTATCTTGCAAATAATCCGCAAAAAGAACAATTATCTCCTTTTGTTTTGCTATTATTTCCTCTCTTGTCTCTAATCCCAACTTTCTCGCATTATCTTCATATTCTTTTATATCAAAGAAAGCCATATTAAGCAGTTTAAGCATTGAATATGCCCATCTGGCAAACTGAATAACATTTATATCATCACCGCTATTATCCAACAGGTACTTTATTGTCGTCCTTACCTTTTTGTATTGACTCCACTTGAAAGTACTGTTGACAACTTCGTACCTTATACGGCGATAAGCCACTGACTCTAGCTCCTTATATAAAGATAATGATGTATCATTATTCGGAGTAAATGTCACGTTCATATTCCTGATTATATTTGGGGTCAAAGAAAGCATTTCAGCATCAGAATCCAATAACCCCTCAAGTAATTGGTTCTTTTCTATAGGTGCTATCAGCCAACTGTACCGTAGCTTTCTTCTTCTAAACAAACTCTCAAAATCATTCAATCCCTTTTTATAGGATTTTGCATTTAAAGCAACAAAACCTATTACATCATTCTGATCACGATCAATGACTAATTCCCTAGCACGTAAAATACTGTTCGTTGCTTTTATAGCAGGTTCTACATTACTGGCATTTCCTTTTTTCCTAAATTCCTTTGTGTCCGTATAATATGTTACCGTTACTAAATCAAGTAACTCATATGTCTTATCTTTATCCACAAAATTTAGAATAATATTATCGAGAAGATAATCTAACTTTTCATTATCAATCATTACAACTGTTGATAATTTCGCTGTTGCAGTTATTTGACTTGCATCGAGTTCAAGAATATCTGACAAGAACTCCATTCTCTTTGATTTTGTAGTTCTTACCCCTCGCCCTTTTATATCTGTTGCTTTTCCATAGTATGGTACAAGCTTTCCAATCGAATTTTGAGAAATAAATCTTTTTCCAGTAGGATCCTTAACCTCCACCAACTCAATCATTCCAGGCATCCTGTCTGAATTACCTTTGTATATATATAAAAGATTCTTCTTATCTCCTTCGTATGAAACTACGCTCCCTACCTCAAGCGCCCCTGATTTATCATCAATATCATTTTCATCAAAAATAATATTGATCAGTGCTAACAGAACAAAGGCAATAGCGTCATATACTATAGAACCAGTATGTAAAAATACCGAAGAAGTATGCGATTCCTTAATCGTATCAACCAAAAACCTTGATGCCACTTCAACGATTAGTTCATTAGAGACAACATCTCCATCCAATACAACTTCACATTTTTTTAATGCTTGTATTAGTGAAGCCTTTCTATCTTCTTTATTATTCTCTTCCTTTTCTTTGCTAATACCGTTTTCACTCGTAGCTTTTGTAACAATATCAGATTCGGTCTTTTTCACCGGATTGCTACTAGCTGATAATTTTATTCTTGCCATCTTTCCACCCCATTAACACCCATTTACAAATATAAAGCAAAAAAATCACACCTTGATATACTTTCCTGTCTTCACTCTTTTATCAACTGGCCTTTCAGCATCTATAGGTATGGCCCATGAATGCCCAAAACGCATAGCCCCGATAATAATTCCATCTTTGCACATGGTCTGAATTCTTCTTTCAGATAGATTCCACTTTTGAGCCACTTCCTTAATTGTTAAATAGTCCATTAATAATCCCTTTTCTGCAGATTAACGCCGACATTAATATTATATTCGTTGAAACGCCAACTATCAACAAAACCATTGTTATACACTTAAAAAGGCTACGCCATCAAATGCGTAGCCTTCAATTCATAAATCATTAAGTTTTATTTCTCTATCTAATGAAAACATTTTTCTCATTTCTGAATGTGAATACTGTTTCTCTGCATTCATTTCTATCATCTTAATAAAGGTCGCAACTGAGATTCCTGATCCATGAACACCGGATTCCTCAACTTCTGACGCAATTTGTTTATCAAAAGTAGAAATGAAGCCTCCTGCTACATATAGGAAAAAACCAATTGGATATGTTGATTCACTGTAATTTCTAATTTTTTCTATATAGTTATGAACCATACGATTATGATGGTCCCCAGTAACACTGTACCTACTATACGCCTTATTATCAACTATAGCTTGATATCCTTCACTATCAGACAAAAGCAAAATGTCTGGAGCTGATTTTGCACCTGTTTGCCCTAAGTGTATTGATTGATATCCAAAAACATCACTAAACAATTCTGTGGTAGCTTTTTCAAATTCCACAGCCTCTTCTGTCCCCTTAAATGCCATTTCATAATAATTAGCCAAAAAGCCACCAATTAAACCATGCGGATAAGAAGAAACCAACGTATCCTCCACAAGGACTTTATCCGCACCTGTAACCTCTACAACATAGTCTATTACAGCGCTATCAATTGATTTTATCGGCCTCTTTGATGCAAGCATAATCATTGCATTCTTAATCTTTTGAACATCTATACTACGAGATGTTATAGTTTTTGTTGCTAAAAGATTACGTGTGTCCTTTTTATGCCAGGGATCTATCCCATATTTGCGCTGAAAAAACTCCCCGTCCTCAGGATTAGCAATCAAGGAGCTCTTTTCTGATAAGATTTTTTTCACTTCATTCTTATTTTCGTCTGGTACAAAAATAATACCTGTATCACGTCCAACAAGCTGAGTGTATTCCAACCAATTAAACATCGTATTGGCTATGTCTTTTAGTTTCTGATATGGATCTGCCGCTTCTGGATTCACATCTGGAATATATTTATCAAAAAAGTCATCAGAAAGCACTTCATCGCCGAAGTTCCTGTACTTAAGAATCCTATCAACTATTTGCTCGTAATCTTTTTCCGTCTCTGCCTCAGTTATAACGATTTTTCCAACTTCATCAGTAGACAAAGTCGAAATCCTATCATCTAACAAGAGTTGCAAAAGGAATCTAAAAGGCTTTATTCTGAATCTTTCATCCACACCTACCGATAAAGAAAACTGCGATGGGAACTGATACTCTAAAACCTGCTTCCTAAGCACGCTAACTGGCGAACGGCCATCAATAATTGCTTCCCCAGCCAAAGTTAAATAAACCTGTTTGGTTGTACTCTCCTCACAGATTAATCCTAATGATCGAAGCCAGGCTGCATAAGTCCTACCGCCTGAGCCCCCACCATCTCTTCTAGAACCAACTCTTTTTAATCCAGCCGCTTCAAGATCATTTTCAAACTGTACATGCAATGTGCGGCTACCATCCCACTGGTGTTCTAAAGTTGCTCCTGCAAACACCGATAGGATTTCCGGTATAGAATTCAACTTTCTCTTTGGTCTGGTCACCCACCAATAATTACATTTACTCATTAAGATTTGCCTCAACACTTTCATATGGAATTCCTGCAAAGGAATTCAAAACAGCTGTTGTAACAACCTCACTAAGCTTACATGGAACTGCCATTCCTATCTGTCTTCTTACGGAAGAATAATTCCCCACAAACTTATAATTATCTGGGAAAGTCTGTATTCTAGCGCGCTCTCTATTCGTTAGTTCTCGATCTGTCCAGTGATATCCAAATGTACCACCACCACCTGCAGCAGTTATGGTATAGCTTGGTTTCTCTGGATCAAGTTTTCTATATATTTGGGATATCTTTGTTCTGGTTTTTATCCTAAGTTCTTCAGGCAAAGTTCCCTCTGCTTCCGCCTGCCACACATTCTGCCCTGGCTTTATATAAGACAGTCTTCTTACGACCGTGTCACTCAATTTCCTACACTCACTATTAGGCATATCTTCCGTAATTCCTTCAAGCGCAGTCCTTGAAGAAATATCACAGTCTTTAAATAACTCTGGACTTGGCACCTTGAATTCAACATCTATATCATCTCTGATTCCGACTATAATAACCCTGTGTCTAGTCTGGGGCACACCATACTGTTCTGCTTTATAGAGATTTGTAACCAGTTTGTATCCCGATTCTCTCATATCCTGTAAAATTGTTTGGAAATCATTTGTGCCAGCTGAACGTATACCAGAAACATTCTCTGCCATAAACCATTGCGGCTGAAAATGTCTAAGCACTTCAATGCCATACCAATAAAGCTGCCCAAACTTTTCATTTGCTATTCCCTGATGTTCTCCAACGTTCGAGAAAGAATTACAGGGAAATCCATATGCAAATGCATCTATCTTACTCAGAGATTTGATATCTAAATCCCTTACATCACCACAATAAACACTCTTTGGATTATCAGGACAAATATTCAGCCTATATGTTTCACAAGTATCTGGGTGATAATCATTTGCCCAAGCATGCGTAAGCTTGAAACGTCCATCATCGCTTACGGAGTTTAATGCTCCACATGCCAAACCTCCTGGTCCGCAATAGAGCTCTCCAAGCTTAAATATCTTACCTTTTTTCATCTTCACCTCGGTTTCTACGTGGTCCCACGTTCACAGCGGATAAGTGCCGCCGCACTATTCTATAGATTATTAGTTTATCACAAATGCCACGCTTTTTGCAGCTTCTATAATTGTAGAAATAATTGTTTATATCCTCAAATGGTTTTCATTTTGTGAGGATATATAATAGATTTGCTAAGAATATTTTGAATGATTTTAGAAGTCAACCAAATATATCCCCACGCTTATCTGTGTAAAGCTCCCCTTCTGCTTTATATCAGTAATCTTCGCTTTGAGAAGCTTTCCAGCATCCATAAGCCTGGCGAATACTATGTTGTCCTTCTCCGGGACATAGCCAAGCTTTTTCTTTTCATCGTTGAGGATGAGGATGGCGTTGCTGTCAAACTTGTTGTCCTCACGTTGCAGAGTAAGCATGTCACCAACCTTGATGGAATCAAGAACAGACTTATCCTCAAGGTGCGTGGTGCCGGCCACGTAGGAATCAAAGAGGTGGATCTCTTTGATGAGAGGCTTGATGATATCGCCAAGTTCATGACCTTCTATTGTGGCTACTGCACTTTGCTGCTGTGTTACCTTTAGTTCATTTTCCATGTTAACTTTACCCCGCTTCCCAATAGGCCTTCAAGGACCTCATCCAGCTGCTTGCTGTAATCCTCATAGGTCTTAAGCTCCGTTTTCAGATCTTCCTTCTTAGCCTCCACTGCCTTGCTGTCTGCGAGAAGGAACTTGTACTGATATGGATCTGTCTCCATTATTTTCATAATCTCTTTTTCCAGGTCGGATATCTTTTCCTCAATATCAGGAATGTCCAAGTCATCAAGATCTACTGCCTCAAGGGCCTGCATCACAAGAACCTCCAGTTCCTGAAGATCCTTTAGGCTGTTACAGGAATAAGCTATGGTCACTCGGTGCCACAGATCCATGAGTTCCCTTGATCCGGTAGCTGCAGGATTGATATCCGGATGGATCTTCTTTACAAGCCTATGATAGATGCGCTTAATCTCTAGCATATCTCTTTCTGTCACAGTTATAGACTTAAGGGCTGCCTCATGTTCTTTTAACATGTCATCCAACTGTGCCTGAAAATCAGCCATCTCTTTTTCCAAATAGGCCTGAAGCTGCGCCTGATCAACGTTGTTTCCATGGTTGATGGCTGCCTTTTCTTTTTTCTGATGCACTCTATCTTTTTCCTGAAGATCTCAAGGATAAGATCCCCGAACACTTTCACATATTCAGCGTGGTACTGGAAAGCTTCCTTCTTCAGTTCATCTCTTCTGTTTATGAGTTCCTCATACCTAGCATAAGAGGTATTATGTCCCTTTATAACATCAGCCATTATCCATCACCTCAAATCCATACAGATCGCCGTAAACGGCGGTAAGCTTTGTTCCATCTTTGGTAGTAGCATCTTTAAAGAAATCATCTCTTGAGTGGTACCATTTGCCATTAAAGCAGACCACGCACTCGTCGCCTTCCATTACTGACTCCAGGCTCATCTCCTCATCTTCATAAAAGAACTTTATCTTGTGAGGAGTGTTCAGGAGATAATAAAGATCAAAGAAATCAAAGTAGTCTTCATCAAACTCAATCAGCTTATAAAGGTCATCGATGAGCCACTTCATGATATTGAGATTGCCAAAGAAGGCATTGTGTCTAATTCGCTGAGCTAACCAGTCTTTTGCCCTGAGGTAAAGCTCAATGGCATCTTCTTCTCTTCCCTCATCTGTTCTGATCCTGGCAAGTCTTGTATAAACTTCAGGCACGGGCTCAAATACATTTCTGCAGTCCTGGACTTTATCATAGAGGCCCTCGATCATGCTCTTGTACTTATTCATATCCTTGTCTACGTAGTAGCCGTTCCTGTACATGTCAGCCACTTTGTAGGTTGCAACGAGGTTACCCTTGTTCATCATCTTGGTGAAGTAACCGAAGGCTTTGCCGTAATCTCTTTCTCCGGTCCTACCGTAATACCAGATGTAGCCAAGGCACTCATAGGCTTCATCATAGTCCATAGATGCTGCCATCTCATAGTATTTAAGGGCCAGGTCGAAATGCTTTTTCTCATAGTAATATCCGCCAAGGTACATCATGTCTCTGGGATCCTTGCGTTCTTCGATAAGGAAGTTCATTGCCTCGATGAACATGAACTCCTCTTCATCTGTGAATTTCCTGCCTTCGTCAAAACTTCTTACTATATTTTCAGCATCTTTGATTGTCATGGTAAACCTCCTTGGGAAACCAATATAATTATCTCACACTTTTGTTTGATATGATGATAACGCATCAGAACTTCAGAAAGGTCGCTTCGCAGGCGACCGAGAGTATTTTAGTGATGATTGCTGTGATGAATAATCCAGTATGCATGATTACATCCATTTGTCATCCTGAATGCCTCTTCTTGCATCTGTCTGTATAACTCCGGATTCTTCTTTTTCACTGCTGCGCATCTCAGATCAAACTTCAAAAATCCTGCGACAATTTCAATTGTCTTTACAAAACACCAACCCACAAATAATAATGGAGCAAACGCTATAATCAAAAATAACATGGTATTTTCCTCTCTTTCTTAATCAATTTCTCCATCTCTATGGCAGATGTCGTAGTACTCACATGTAACACAGAAATGTTTGCAGAACTTGTTGTGGCCCATAAGGCATTTCTTAACCCAATACAAAAGTCTCTTCATAAGCTCAGCCTCCTTACCAGCCCATGTCATCCATCTCATCTTCGAAGTCCAGCCAGGCATCCAGGCGATCATCTTCCCTGTCACGCTTGAATTCTTTCTGTCTGCGATCGAAGTCCTTACGTTCCTTCTTGCTCATGCCGCCCACAAGACTCTTGTACTCTTTATCTGTAAGTCTTACATCTTTATCCTTTCTTCCAAAAAACATATGCTCACCGTCCTTTCTCTATAGACACAGGCAGGAAATGATATATGATCATTCCCCGCCCCAAATACCTTTTTCCTCGCTCCTTGTACCTCTATCCTAAAAAATCAACAGTCCCATAAAAACACCAACTGCATATTGTGTCCATTTATAGTCACGCCCACAACATGTGGCATGTTTTGACACACAAAAAAGAACTATTGATATTGCACCAACAGTTCTTTCTTAATATGATTACCCGATTGAAATATCTCAATACCCAAGCAGTCTGCAGAACAAATCTACGGGCTGTACCATATATTCGTTTGGACGAGCACTGCTTCTCATCTGAACCTGACCATCAGCTCTTGATTCCAGAGTTATCACTGTCCCATCCGATTTTGTAAAAGTTATCTTTTGCCCGGTTGAAGCCCCTGCGACGTCGCCTTTCTTTGAATACTCCTCGGAAAAGAGATTACGCCAGCGTCTCTTGATTCCATCAATAACCTTTCTGTACAAGACAAAGTCTTCGCTGTGAATCAGGAAAATATATGAGCGCTGAGTCCCTTTATGAAATGTGAGTATTACGGGCTTTGCATCCGGAATCCTATCTACCATGGCGTTCTTGTAATCATCCCACTGGGTATACGTCCTTCTTCCCTTGTGGCAGTAATAAACAACATTGTATCCTTCGTTATAATATCTTTTTACTTCATTAGGGAAGATATATTTGTCAGCACCTTTTGCCAGATAGTCATTATTATCCAGCAGCCCATTGTCAGGATCCAAAAAAATCAGATTGGAACCAGCCAGCGCATCCATGCTCTTGTTAAACCAATGTATTCTAAAATGTTCCTTTTCTGGAGGATTACCCTGTATCTTAAGAAGGCCATCATAGTACAAGGCGTTTTCTACCATGTCAGAATCTTTAACTGCCTGAACTGACCTGTTTCCACTATTCACAATCCTCTTTAGTGTATCAAAAACCACAGGATCATATCTGCGCATATCATCTTTTTCCAGATATCTGATATGCTTCCCATCATTGGAACCATCATCCTCTGTAAGATACCAGTTGATTCCAACTCTCACTCCAGCTTCTGAAAAAGCTCTAAGCAGGGAATATTTGCCATAGTCTCCAACGTCACCAACGTACTGATTCTTCATGTGATTACCCTCATTTGTTTGTGTGGTTTCAGCGTTTTTATTATAACAAAAAACTACGCCACCCATGTAGATGACGTAGTTAGATATCCCCATTTTCAAAACATATCTTCAGTTATTTCTTCACATACGAACCATATATAACAAAAGCGCTAACTGTTCCATTAAACGAATTTTGATAAGAACACATGTTAATGGGAACTCCATATACAGTAACCTTATCGTTTTTATTTACATCCGGAAGCTCTCCTGGACATAATACAAATACCCTGTTACCATCAGTATCCTCTACTATGAACCATGTAACTACAGAGTCGAAAACTGTCTCTTGTCGTATCTGTATTATTTTCTTGGTTTTAAATGTAATTATCTCGTCACTGTGTTCTCCCGGCGTTTTATATAGCTCATTAAGGATAATATCCTCATTTATTTTACCCTCTAACGCCTCTTCATTCTCAACCATAAACAAGTTGTCATGCTCATCAATAAACTTTATCGAAGCATCATTTACCGAGTAACTCATAAAATCTTTTACAGTCCCCAGATACACTAAAAGTTCGGACTTTGTAGGCGTACACTCTCCATTTGTCATATGCCCCCTATAATTTGTGACCTCATCACTATCGTATGTAACTACACCATAACCATTGTATGTTCCTTTATCAAAGTCTCCTTCATATGTATAAGTTATACCGCTATCATTAGTAGCTGTGAATTTTCCTGTTCCAGATGCCCTGCCATCAATAACACTGCCTTCATATTGGCCAGTTCTTGATACCTCCTTGAAATCAATGGTATAAACATTAGTCTTTAATTCCCCTTCACCCGAAATATCGCCGTCAGTCCATGTTCCAGAATAATCAATGTTGATATCAGTAGTTTCAGCCAAGAATTGCCCTGTTCCACTTGGTATTCCATTTACCATATCCCCAGTGTACTTTCCTTTAGCCACCTTGCTCTCATAGGAAAGATCATAAGGATAGTCCGTTATTTTACCATCTCCTTCAACTGTCCCATTTGCAAAGGTCCCTGTATAACTCCATCCATCTTCAGCCACAAATGTTCCTTCTCCATTTGGTCTCGCATCTGTGACTTTTCCAGAATAAACACCTGAATTATTATGTATTCCAATTTTTATTGTACAAGGGTACTTATCTACGCTTCCTTCACCGGATATTTTTCCATCCACAAAAGTTCCCTGATAGACCCAATTGCTCGTATCATCTATCTTTACAACATATTTTGCTTCTCCAACAGCATTACCGTCCTCCAGGGTTCCAGTATACTTTCCTGTATATGTAATTGTGTCATCCACAATTGTCAGATCATAATCCGTTACTTCTTTAGTACATCCGGCTAGAACTAATGGGACAAGCAGTAGCAATAATGCGCTAATCTTTTTCATGTTTACCTCCTGGCTAATCACAAACATCAATTAACGTATCTCCGTTCATTATTTCTCCGAATAATATTATATATTTGATGCCCCACAAAAGCATAAGTTAATCATAATTTAATAAACGGTTGTTTTTGACATTTCCCAACGCCTCGGCTAACAAAACGGGCAAAAAAAGAGCTCTAAAGCGCATGCCTTAAAGCTCTTTTGACTCATTATTATTCTGTCTCATTGCTCAATTATGGATGTCTGAAACCACCTCGCATATCTCCTCTGCCCATTGGCGGATGCCCTGGTCTTGGACCAGGTCTCATACCAACAGGCGGCCTTCTGTTACTTGCAAGAACCGCTCCTCCTATTGCGGCGATAGTACTTCCAATTATTGTTCCAGCACTGCTCGTGTTTACTTCAGTCTCATCATTTGTTCCGGACATACTCCCACTGACCTGTGAACAATCTGGCACAGGCAGTGGCGCTCCACAATACGGGCAGACATTTACGTCATCATTACTTCTCTGTTCACAATATTCACATTTAACCATATTTACAACACCTGCTTTCCATTTACATAAAGATGGTGCCCGTTGGCCGTAATGCTATCAAGGTCGCCTTCAAAATCAGATATATAGCTATCCCCTGTCAGGGTCCATGTGCTGCCATCATTCAAGTTTACAGTTACGTTTCCGGCTGCACCATCTTCGTTGATGGCGCCCTCATAGGTACTATCACTCAGGTTAATCTCAAGACTAGAGATTTCATCTACCGTTATGCCGCCTTCCAGCTTCTGATCCGTGGCATTCATGGTACAATCGCCGCCGTTGCTTCCATCTTTTCCCCATCTTCCTGAAGAAACAATGAGCAGACTTCCTGCGTCTGACAATGTAAGGTCTGCATTATTCAGATTGATAATGCTGGCAGTGTTAGTGCAATAGAACATTGCTCCGCTGTTTGAGGTCATGCTTCCACCATTCATGGTGAAAACGCTTGTCCCATCATCAGCATCTCCCGAAGCACTTTGGTATAAAAGCACATTTGCCTTTATACTTCCTTCTTTGGTGGATTGATCATTTCCAGTTAAAGTACAATCATTGAGGGTAACACTGTTTTTGCCTTCAATGATAACTGCCCTGGAGGTCTCTGAAATGCAATCGGCATTGCTGACTGTGATCTCTGCAGTACTATAAATAGCAGGGCATCCACTAGAGCCAGTGGCAGTATATGTTCCTCCATCAACTACTAGCGTCCCGCCACCTCTGTCAGATCTTATTGCCGCCTTGCTGGCACTTGTAACAGTAAGGTTATTTGCGTAAAGAGTCCCACCTCCGGCAACCTGGATTCCTCCGGCACCGCCACCTGTCACATCGACAGTAGAATCAGAAATATAGATGGTGCCACTCTCATAGGCAAACACTCCTGTAGCATTCTCTGCATCCGCAGTTATCTTGCTGTCTTTTATCGTAAGCGTAGCACTTCCATAAACTCTGACAGCAGCATTGACTCCATAAAAGCTTGAGTCATCTGCACTTGTTGCATCACCGCTGCTCTTTTGAATTGTGGACCCTGAAATCGACGCCGTTATATCTCCGGATACATCAACAGCACTCTCGTCGCTTTCTGTTGCCGTGTATGTCTCTCCTGTTATCTCATCACCATCCTGAAGCGTAGAAGATGCAGCTGTTGTAGATGAATCTGATGACTCAGATTTCTTTTTTGAGCCGCTCTTTTCTTTTGATTTACTTTCAGAGTTTTTTCCTGAATGTTTATTCTCTGAGCTTTCTGAAGAAGCAGCATCCGCCGATTCCTCCTGCTCAGAATCCGTCTCAGAACTTGTGACAGATTCTGTTGCGCTGCTGCTCTCTTTTGCATCAACTGTATTTGTATTTTCTCCGCAGGCAGTGAGCATTATGCTTCCGCCAATTAGCAAAGCTGTTAGCATTTTTCTTTTCATGATAATAGCCTCCTGACTATCGTTGTCGTTACGATAATCATAGAGGCTCTTCCTAAAATTTCCCTTAAAGTTTACGTTTACCTTTTCTCAAATACTATCTCAGTGTTTCCTGACAGATCATTTCTGAAAACATAGCCGAGTCGGTCAAATCTCTTTATCTCCTCGGGATCCTCAATCTGATTTTCGGCCATGAAGCGAACCATTTCCCCTCTTGCCATCTTTGCATATGTACCCTTGGTAACAAGTTTTCCTTTTACCATCTCACCGAATGTAATCGTTATGTAGGTGTCGTCTTTCTTCAGATATTTCTCGATACATTTGGAGTATTCCTTCGAGGCCAGATTGATAATTACCTTGGACTCATCAATCACTTCATCATAGAGTCTTGAGCCCCACAAGTCATACAGATCTCTTTCCCCTTGGATGCTCGCCTTTGCCTGCATCTCCAATCTGTACGGAGTGACACCGTCCATCGGTTTGAGCACTCCATAGAAGCCTGAGAGTATGCGAAGATGTTCCTGAACATAATCGAAAGAGCTGTTCTCGAATACTGCCGGCGCCATATACTGATAAGCAATTCCTTCATAGGAAAGAATCGCCGGAGTCAGATTCTTTTTGAGATCCATTTCCTTCAGACGCTTGAAATTCTGCTCAGCAATTTTGTCGTTACAGCCCCAAAGATTTTGTAATTCTTCTTGGGACCTCTCTCTGAGCCATTTGAGGATTTCTTCTGTCTGTTTCAGAAAGACAGGAAGACCATCGAGGGCAAGCGTATCAGTGTCTGTATTCATTTTCTTGGCAGGTGACAGAATGATCTTCAATTTCTTTTCTCCCATACACAAAGAGTCTTTGCATTATGTGTTTCTACGCATCTTCTCATCAGATTCACCCAGCTATGGCAATGATCAAGTATTATGGAATCTGAAGTTATAACATTGTCTTTATCCCACAGGTTCTTATCCACTTCATCCAGCACCTGGATGTCCAGATCAAAAGATTTGTTCTCTCCAACTTCTGCTATGAGAGCTTTCAGCCTCCCGGAATTAGAAACAGGCTTATCAAGAAGAATGTGAACCGATGCCACATTCATCTGCTCCAAAACATCAAGCATAATCTTTACCGCTTCTTCCGTCTCCGGAATGATTCTGTATGTACCGCGAAGCGCTGCCAGGTCACGAATAGTTCCATCCATGCAGTCAAATAATATCGAATCACTGAGCATGACTTCCAAAGTGATTATGGAATTGAAACCATCGACCCAATTTTCAGCTCCTGCCAGTGAATGAACTTCTTTATCTTTTCTAGTGGCAAGCTGTTCTTCTGTGGCAACGCTACGTACTATAGCCATTCGCTGACGGTCAGATAAAACATAATGGTTTCCAACAAAAGTTGATGCCTGTTTAAGATCATACCCTTCGTTGATCAGATAACAGACATGCCGCGAGGCATGTCTCATTTTCTCAATGGCTTCCGGCGCAAAGTTCTTATCATCTTCCGGAACATAACCTCTTTTAGCGTTCACTGAGTCGCCCTCCGTTTTCCCATCTCAAAGCCCCAAGATTGTGAAGCAGCCATGTTCTTGCAGGACATCTTTTGCCCAGGCATCTGCTTCTTCATAGAGCTCAATACTTTTAGTGTCGTCCTCTGGAATGCATTCTCTTACAGCCTTCCAGTTTTCAGCCGAAACCTCCACCATTTCATATGGATCATAGCCGGGCACGGCTTGACACAAGGCATGGTAAAAGCCTTTGTGATTTACAAGCTCGTCATCAAAAAGATATATGGACTCCTTACGCCAAAAAGATTTTTCATCCCATCGGCCTTTATAAAACTCGTGGTATGCCGTACTTTCTCGCTGATCATCTGTCACAAAATATTTCATAATCTTCTTTCCGCCTGAATTCAAGGCTGCAACTACGTTGTGGGTCTGCCAGATATGGCAAAGAGTGAACCGGACAGGGTGCCTAAGCACCCTGGTTCACGTTTTTGGCAAGCAATGCAACCGGGTACCCGGTTACACTTTTTCCAAATTTCCGATCGGTCGGAATTTTGCAAAAATGCTTGTTAGGGGAGGCCCCTAATACCCCATTCAAATTTTCCAAATTTGAAGCAACGCCCTTCCGGGCTAAGTACTGATTTCTGTTCACCAAGCAGGATTATTTACTGCGCTCCCGCTCATCTTTTTCAAGGAAATCATGAACTCCGTCATGGTCTCTATCTAAGATTATATCAATATTTTTTCTCGCTACGGCAATTTCTGTATAATCTCTTCTGGCTTTCTGATAATCCTTGTAGAGCTCAGATTTTTTAGCCTTCAGCTCAGCATATTCTGCCTTCAGTTCCTTGATTGTTGGAAGCTTGCCACCCTCATATTCCTTGAAATGTTTTCGCGCTTCTTCGTGGTCCGTGATGTCTTTCAGGAGCTCTTCTTTAACCTTTTTACTATATCCTGACTTCTTATATTTCTGATAGGAATTATTAGTCTGTATGTAAGTTATGATGGCGCCCTGGAGCTCTTTTATCTTTTCCATTCGTTCGTCCATGCCTTTTATTTTCAGCCTCAATGACTCGTAAGTATCAAAGAGTTTTTTGTGAACACTCTTCAGATCATCATAAGAATTCACGCCCATATCTGACAGAAAACTTAAGGTCTTGGCGGTCTGTTTCAGGTTGAATTGCTTTGCCCAGCGTTCATATCCGGAGCCTTTTCCTTCCTGGATCTTCTTCTGAACATCGATCAAAAGGCTAAGCTTTTCATCCCTGGACAACATGTCAGGATTAATGGTTTTGATGCGTCTTCCAGCCAGTTCTTCGTACTGATTATCTTTTCCTTTTATCACAGGAACAGCTTCGCCACGGATCCTTTTTTCTATATCTTCACGAGTGTAACCTGCGCCCAAAGAACCTATTCTGGCAAAAGTTTTCTGTCCCTCGCACTTTAGTTTTGTATGCTTTCCGGACTCATCAACATCGATGTTGTATTTTGTTTTTAGCAGTTCAACCAGTGCCTTAAATGACGCCGGTTTTTCTTTTAACGCATCGTCGATAGCGGTCCTGATATAGTCGCGATGTGAAGGTTTCTTATGATCACCAAGCCACTTGCCATAGGTGTTATTGCCATGCTTTGGATTCTTTATGACTGACAGATTATTCTCCAGACAGATGATGTCATTGACCTTCCTGAGAGCAAAACTCGAGCCCCAGAAGTTTCGAAATTTCTTCCTGGAATCCATAGAAACCGAGTTGAAAATAATGTGATTATGGATATGTTTTTTGTCTGTATGCGTTGCCACAATGAACTGATAATTGCCCTTGGTGAACCTCATGGCCAGGTCATATCCAAGCTTATTAGCCTGTTCCGGAGATATCTCTCCCGGGGCAAAAGCCTGACGAATCTGATATGCAATCACATCAGATTTAGCTCCAATTTTGCCATGATCTCTGTCGTAAATCTGCCTGACAAAAGTAAATTCTTCGGTAACAGTTTCCTGATCACAGCGGTAGGAACTTATGTATTTCCCCTCTTCCGTCTTATCAGGATTTTTTGCATAATCAGTCCTCAGACCAAGTGATGTTGTTAATGATGTTCCGCTATGCGCATGCATGGGAATTAGTCTTGTTGTTGCCATGTTTTTCTCCAAAAAATGGCAGGCATTTGTAGCCCGCCATCACGATTTTGTTATCATGTTTACCTGTCTCAGGATTTCTTTTAAAGAGCCCCACAGCTCCTTGTAATTCTTCTGTATTTCTTCCAGATCGTTCTTATAAACGCCGCCGGTTTCATTGGCATGTCTGGCAATCTGATTTAGGTTGTTTGAGGAATATCTAAGGAGCCTTATAGTCTCACTTATCCCTGTAATATCTACGTTTATCACGTAACCATCAATAGCCATTTTCCTCAGATATGCACCTGTATTCCTGATGTTCGCCAGCTGTTTTTTCTCGCGGATCAGTCGAAGCTCTTCGTCCGAAACCCATAGTTTAATTTGATGTGGACGCTGTCTGGTATAGTTCTCCATTCATCACTTCTCCCTGTCAGGCGAATCCATTTCAAGAGCCTTTATATCAAGCCTTATTGACTCCTTCAAATCATCAAGTCTCTTCTCTATTCTCTCGAGCTCTTTTTCAATACTGTTTTTCTGTTTTGCCACCTTGTAATGCTTAGCTTTACCTACAACACCTTTATGAATATTTCTGCTTGGCTTAGAGCTCGAAATACTGTCTCTGTCGTCATAACCATCATGGGTATCAGGAACATCTACGCCCTGTTCCGTGTCCGAGTAAATCGTCTCTTCTTTTACATCTGGCTTCATCGTCATCTCCTCTTCCTTTCTGTCGAATCTGTGAAATCTGGGACCTTTATCGGGTCTGTTTTGAAGGTAAGCATCCATCTTTTCTCTGGCATAGGAATCTAGCGCTGCAGCGTTCTTATCCTTTGCTATATGCCCCTTAAATTCATCTCTATGGGCACTTATGTATCCGTTTATGATATGAACATCTACGCCCTTTTTTGAAGCGTATTTTGCTATGTTCATAAATTCACCCGGGGATGAGTTTTTCTTTGAATCCGGGGCCATATTTTCGTTTTTCTCATTCATTCTTTTGCCCTTTCTTCAAATCCAGCTCCTCATAAAACTTTGTATCCCGCTCCAGCATCTGGTCTGTAAAAGACTCCATTTTATCCAGGCAATAATTTAGCCAAGGCTCATCATACAGAAGCCTTATATACATGTCTCTGATAGCCATGTAATCATCAAAAAACAGACATGTCCTGATGGTATCCGTCATCTTTTTAGTCTCTTTATCTCGGACCACATGCGAGAAACGGATTATTCTTTTATAGCGACTGTTTTTGTCGAGCTTTATTGCTGTCACTATCAGATTGAACTCATCAAAACACAGCTCCTGTTTGAACTTTTCGTTTGTATGTATTGTGCTGATCATGCTGTCCTCTTTTTATGAAAGCCAGGGCAATGCCCTGGCCTTATCTTTACTTGAATGGCAGATTTTCATCGTCCGGCATAGAGAATGTTTCCTCTGCTTCTGATGATCCTGAGCCCTTGCTATCTGCAAATTCCTGATCTTCTGCAACAACATCTGTCGTGTACACCCGCACACCATCCTTGTTGGTATAGCTGCCAGTCTGTATGCGACCTACAACAGCCACTTTCATTCCCTTTTTGAAATACTTTCCGGCAAAATCTGCGGAAGACCCGAAAGCAACAATGCCTATAAAATCAGCTGTCTGTTCCTCTTCTGTCTTCTTGGATCTTCTCCTGTCAACCGCAAGTGTATACCTGGTTACGGATGTCGAATTGTCCTGGGCAGGCTTAACATCAGGATCCTTTGTGAGCCTTCCCATTAGTTCAACTTTGTTCATGGCTTCTCCTCCTTAGTCGAATGCATTTGTATCGTCATAGGATGTTTCCTGCTCATCCTCAAACTGATATGCTTCCTCAAATTCCTCTGCTTCTTCCTGGTCCTTCTTTGGCTTATAAACCCAGTAATAGAAGATTACTCCAACTCCAGCCAGTCCTATGAGAATAAAGATAACAATAAGAGATGCATTACCTGACTTCTTGGGCTGTTCAGGCTCCGGTTCCGGAGTAGCTTCCGGCTCTTTTGGCTCTTCTACAAGAGGAGTCTCTTCTTCCTTTATCTGGACTGTCCCGTCTTCTTCCTCTGCCTTTTCTGCAAGAGCTAAGAGATCTCTCTCCTTGGTTGTATCAAGGAAATATACGTTATTGTTTTCCTTATCCAGATCAACAATGAGGTAGAACACGTTTCCGGCATCAGTTGCGATTGTGTAGAACTGTTTTGAGCCGTTCAGGACATTATCTATCACAGTGCCAGTTCCGTCATATGATAGTGGAGTGTGATCATCCTCTTGCGCCGGTTCTATTTCAGGGTTCTCCGGAAGTGTCTGTTCGCCTTCCGTTTCAACCGGATCTCCCTGTGCCAGTACAGGCACAGTAAACATGTTTATCAGAAGCCCCATCAGGGCTAATGTCTTAACTACTTTCTTCATACTGCTTTTTCCTCCAACTCTTCTTTCTGAGGTGCCTTTACAGGCTCTGAGACAGGCTTCCCTGACTTTATACTGGCCAAAAGAGCTCCCAGCTCTTCCGGGGAAATATTCAAAGCCCTTATACTTGAAACCATCTGGGCATTTTCAGCTTCCAGCCTCTTGTTCTCTAGGCTCCTTATCCTGTCGTTACAGGCTTTAAGCTTTTCTTCCAGTGCTTTCTTTTTCTCAAGCTCTTTCTCGATATCAACAGCAATCTTCTCCATTACCTTATCCATCTACTCTCCTCCTTAAGCTCTATATCTGCCGTAGCTATAAAAATGTCGTCTCCACCATCCCGTAGTGATGTTGCAGTATTTTACAGGGCTACCACAGTTTATTACCATGTAATTTCCAACGTATATGCACACGTGAGTGACAGGATTACCAGATGCATATGTTCCTGATAAAAACACAAGATCCCCAGGTTTTACCTCATCTGCCGATATCGGATCGCAGTGGTTATACAATTCCTGTGCCGTTAGTCTCGGCATTGATGCGTATCCGGAAGTGTTATACACGTAGTAGACAAAGCCTGAGCAATCAAATCCATCAGGCGTGGTTCCTCCCCAGACATACGGGGTATCTATGAGACTGTCTGCAAGGGAGTACAAAGAAGCGAAAGCCGGATCATCACTAAGGATATTCGCAGGAACCTTGTAAGTATTCCTGGAGCCTCTGCTCATGCCTTCTGAATCGTCGGCATTATACCCATCCCACAGATACGCCTTATGACCCTTTACTCCAAGCTGTACTGAAAACCTTTCATCACCCTGGCTATCAAGAAGCGCATACGCCGTCTTTACTTCTCCCTGGTTCTTCACATGGACATGCAGAATATGCACATTTACAGTCTCAGTGCCTATATAAACGCCGTGTTCATCGTATTTTGGCTCTTCTCTCTCAACCCATTCATCAGTTGTGTACCAGTGATACTGGGTTTCAAAGAATGTATCTTCATAACCTGTTACAGCGCCTGCAGTAAACGGCTCATGAAGGAGCGCATTTAAATACGTTGCTATCGCATAGGGATTGTGCTCTATTGATGCCACATCGGAGTAGTCATACTCATCGTATCCCGGATAGTTGGTTTCAATGTTTGCAACCCAATCCCGCAGCTCATCCTCTCTTCCCTTGTAGTAATCCTCTGCGGCATATATATCCGAATCCTCCGCCAAGTACGTTGTTGCGAGACCCGACGTCTCACCGGATGTAAACACCATGGAAAATAGATTCAGAATCATGTTCGTAACAAGAACGACTATAAAGACCGCCCCGCCAATCAAGAGAAGATGCGGTCGTTTTGCAATTTCTTTAGCTAGGCTCTTAAGCATATTCCCAGCCTTTGAAGCAAGGTTTTTACCCTGCTTTTTTGCCGCCTGCCCGGCTTTATTAAGCGTTTTATGCCTCTGCTCGAATATCTTTCTGGAAAACTTCCTCTGATTGGCTTTTTTACGGAACTCTTTGTATGCCTTATGGGAATCAAGGGGCTTATCTTTACTTATTACATCAGACACCTTAAAGTGCTTGTCTCCCTTTTGGAACCACTTTTCCAAAGATTTAGTATCTCCGGTCTCAAGTGCTTTCTTGTATTCCTTTTCAAATTCTTTGGCGGTGTATCTCTGCGCCCGTACAGCCTTTGCTTTTTGTTTGTGCAGCTGCCTGGATATAGCTTTTTGCATGGACGTTTCGGAATCCACAATAAACGAACCATTGCTATCTCCATAAGAGTCTCTGGCACTCTCCTTTGCAGCGAACTTAACAGTGGCAAGCTTCGCCCTTTTAAGCTTGATGGTAGCTTTTACTCCTCCTTTAGCAGCAATCTTCCCTGCTTCTAAAGTCTTTTCTGCCACAAACTCTTTTGCGTTTCCCATTTTTGCAGCACGGAATTTTGCCCCGGAATTCGTGGGTGCGCTGCCACTTTTGAACTCAGCCATTTACCACCTTCATTTCATCAGGTCTGGTCGTAAGCACGTCATAGATCTTGCCCTTGGGGAACTCATCCTTAAACGGGATTATCATCGTTCCAAACCTCATGAGACCTTCTCCTGAATCAGTCTGGGTAACATAGTCCAGCTCTTCATCCGAGATAGACAGGGCTTCCGCCAGAATATCCTTATCTCGCTTTGATTGAGGCAACATGTATATGAATTCGGAATTTGAAAAGATCTGCTCGATCTGTGACGACTTCAACAGGTCAGTAACGTTTTGTGTCAGGCCGGTCGGAACACCTCCCCACTTTCTGAATCGCTTCCAAAATTCCACAAAGTATATGGCTGTCTGGGGGTCGCGCAGCATCAAGTGAAATTCGTCTATGTCCAGTAGAGTCTTTTTCTTCTGATCTCTGTTAAAAGAGACTCTGGTCCATATGAAATTTATCAGTATGACAAGGGCTACCTCCCTCAGATTTGCAGTAAGACGCTTTATGTTAAAGCAGACCACTCTGTTGTTAAGGTCTATGTCCGTATGATGATTGAAAACATTCAGCGTACCTGTAATGTATATCTGGAAACAATCAGCAATTCTCTGCGCTTTGGGGTTTGGATGCTTCCTGAGCGCCTCGTAGAAGTCGCTTAGCGTAGGCATTTCCTCCGCTGTGGGATTTCTTTTCATGCCATACCAATACTTCTCCTGAAGCTCCTCGTACATATTCTTGGCAATCTCATCTACGATACTGACCTCATCACCTTCCAGGCCAGCTCTTATTCCGTTTATCTTCTGACTTGCCACCTGCTCTGCGATTGAGAGTAGGAACTGGCTCTTCATTGCTATTGGGTCCTCATCCTTATATCCGACATCAAAGTTGATATCCATTGGATTTATGTGCTGCATTGAAGATGCTGAGAAATCCACCACCTGCCCGCCAATCAGCTCAACCATGCCCTGATACTCATCTTCCGGGTCGATGACCATAATGTCGCAGGAATCATAGTTAAGGAAATACATCAGCTTTTCACGCTTTCCGGCAAAAGACTTACCACCTCCCGGGACACCCAGATACAGGCCATTGGGATTCTTAAGTGCTGTCCTGTCTGCCAGGATCAGCTCTTTTGTCAGCGGGTTTATGCCATAATACGGCGAATTTGGCATAAATATCTTTACTGCTGTAAACGGATTCAGCATGGCAAGCTGGCTTGTCATAATGGTTCTCTGAATCTCAATCTTGTTGATTCCCAGGGGTAGCGTAGATACAAAGCCCTGTTCCTGCTGGTCCCTCAGAAGAATCAGCTGACAAGACTGCTTATTTGCTATCTTCTCAACACTCTTCCATACTGCCGTCAGCTCTTTTGGCGACTGGGCAAAGCATGTTATGAGTATTGTCATGTTAAAGAGATTCTCATTGCTTGAGTTAATCTCTTTGAGCATTTTGGCAGTGTCCTCGCCGTTTGCAGTAAGCTCCGGTGGAAGGATATCGATGTCATAACCTTCGTTAGAGGCATGCTTCTGCTCCTTGATCTTGGAAGAGTTCAGCTGCATATTCCTCTTTTCGATGTATTTCTTTGCCTTTACCCTGTCGATAGGATCCAGGTGAATACTGACAATTATTGGTGTTTCAATGTTCAGGATATCTGTGATCATCCTATCATCCACCAAGGGGCAATCCAGCGAAAGCAGGGACACGTTTCCAAAAACATCTCCCATCCTGAAATACCTGCCATTTACAGGGAATCTGAAGGATATAGGTGCTATGAAATCCTTGGTATTAAGACCATCCTTTGACAGAAGGTTCCAGTTAAAGCGGAACTTATCATCTCCTTCCGGATGCATAGCTGAGTGCAGGACTTTTAATCGCTCAGTCCCATTAAGAACATGACTTCTGGCTTTAAGTCCTGCCTTTTTGAAATTCTCCTGTACTGCGCTGTCTACATCCTTCATCTTCTTGGCAGCCAGCTCAGGGTCCTTCTCTTCAATAACGTAAGTCAGGTACCTGTTCTTTTTTATTCCCTTGTTGCCTTTTTTCTCCTTGTCCAGAAGGATCTCAGAAAGCTCATCCCTGAGCTCATCGTAGCCGTCATCCTGTCCAAGGATATATAGTGCTTTTCTTATTTCTTCCGGGGTTATCCTCGTATTCATGTAGGTCATTTCAACATGGGTATCCTCGGTAAAATAGTTATAAAGGTCAGAAAGCTTGGAAAATACAGTCTTTTTGTCTTCATTGTCTTTGAGCTCATAATTGATATCTTCAAAAGCAATGGTCTTGGAAAAGCTGTATCCATCATGCTGGCACATCCCATTGCGGTACATCGCCTTATAGGGAATGGTGCCCTGCGCAGTCAGAGGAAACTTTCCTTCTTTCTGAGCTTTCCTTATGGCTCTCTCCAGCTTTTTGGCATCTTCTTTGGAGATTTTTCCATCTGTACCCTTTATGATCAGTTTTTTATTTTCTTTCTGTTTTCCCATGAATCCACCTCAGGCTGTTATACTATTGTCTTTTTGCTCTTTATTTGCCCTAAACAGCCTTATTTTGTTATTAGCCTTAGTTTTATGCCTTAAGGTCTTTTCTTCTCTCTTTTTGGCTTTAAATGCTTTTTTCACGGCTGCCTTTCTGACAAAGCCCTTATACTTTTCCTCAAGCAGAATCTGCTTCTTTATCGCCGTATATCTGTTATCCGTTGAAAAAGGCCTGTTTGTCTGTGTTAGGAACACCAGACGCACCTTGTCGCGGATAAGCTTCTCCACGTATCTCCCATGCACATCCTCATAGGTTCCGCCGAAAAAGATCGGAATACTTATCAGGCAGATGATAAGGCATGCAAACGTATTGTCCATTCCGCTTTTCAGGCATAAAACGTATACTGGTGCATCAATCAGAATGACAATTGCGAAGCATACAACCTGCCTGACAGTAAAACCGGAAATTGGCTTATCCTTGATCTTGTTCAGGTCACAATGATTCTCTGTATATGCCATCTATCTTTTTCCTCCTAAATCGCTTAATGGGCTCCAAGAGTGACGTCTGCGACCTTCTTTGTTGAAAAGAGTCCCATACAGAGCGCCAATGTATACATAAGAGTGCTCCACGCCATGGTGCTTATGGTCAGATCAGTCCTTGTAGCCAGCTCTGAGATCAGCACTTCAAATATCGCAATAATGATCAGTGTAAAGAAGCCTTGAAGTCCCAGTGATGCCAGATTTTTTAAATAGTTCTGACCAGTCTGGTTCTGTCCCTGATCCATAAGTGTTGCCATAGGTATCGCTGCAGCAGAGGAATACACAAGAATGCTGATTATCCTGAAATACATAGCCACTTTACACAGCACAGCAACAATGCTGACAAGAACCTTGCACATCATAAGCTGTATAGTCATACCCAGAACTTTTCCTATGTCTGTAGGATCTACCAGATCAATCAGTTCATTTAGTTTGTCCTGAAGATTGATATCTGATTCTGTCAGAGTTATGATCGCACCTGCTTTTGCCAGTATCCAGCCGACAACATCGAATATCGCAAGGACAATGTCATAGGTCTTTGTAACAAGCACGATTCCAATCGTCGTGTACAGGATCCATTTGAACACAGGTATGAAAGTCATGTCCTTATATGTATTCTTATCCTCGATTATCTTGATAAAGTTGATGGTCATCAGATAACAGAGAATGAGGCACGCAACTGGCACTATAGCTGTGTCAGATATTCTTCGTATCATTGTGAAAAGCGTAGCATCATATGTCCCGGGATTGACATCAATTAGACCTCTGACGTCTCCTGTCAGTCCTGATAACGCCTCAAAAAAGTCATTGGCCGCCCCCTTAAGCATTTCTAAAAACATCGCTTGAAAATAGTTACTTAGCCATTCCATTTTGTTTTTTCCCTTTAAGAAAAGGGCTTATTTCAGCCCTTTCCTTGCATGTTATTAAGTTAATGTGATCATTCCAGAAAGCTTTGGTACAAGGACCTGTCCTACAGCGATGATGATTGCACCACCGATGAACATGGCAATACCAGTTGCTCTTACAGCCGGGTTATTATCAGCCTGGGACTTACCTACTTCGATCAGGCCTCCAATAATTGTTGCTGCCCCCAAAAGTGTCACGATTGTCTGGAGCAAACCTACTCCTGTTGTAAAGAACTCCATGATTCTCCTCCTTTTTCAGTGTTTTTTATAAATAAAGCCTGTGGCTGTATTTATCCTGCTTTACTTTCACTTTCATCAGAAAGGTCTATGACTGTTGTTTCATACTCAGTGTCTTCGCACAAAAAGCCCATTCTGTAATTTTCAAGATAATCCTCGAGATTAAAGCTGTTCTTATCATCAGCATCCGCTGTGAATTTATAGAGCGGATGCTTGGAAGTGTCATATTTATCCGAATAAAACGGCGGTACTCCCCTGAGCTTTACGAGCAGCTTGTTTCCCGGAATGTTACCTATATCTTCAACACTCATAAGCTTTTTCCCAGCCTTCCTATAGCTGTTACCGCTGCTTCGCGTCTGGCCGTAGGTATCAGATTGCCCCAAAACATCTATAGTCTCCTGGCCCAAAAGATCTGACCAGTCTTTCCAGGAAGTAAACTCATTACCTCCAAGGAATCCCTTAACGTCACAAGAGGCTTCAATGTTCTCCGCCTTTTTATCTCCATAAAGGTCTATAAGCTGATTCTTTGCCTGGAAGAACATCCACATGGAAATTCCTCTTGAACGAAGCTGTGATATAAGATGCTCAAGCTTTGGGACCTGCCCTGTGTTATAGGTCTCATCCCACAAGACTCTGACATGGTACTTGAGATGTCCTCCACTAAGATCCGCCTTAGTTTTCAGCGTATTAAACATCTGTGATAGCGCCATCGATACAAGGAAGTTAAATGTGGTATCTGAGTCATCTATGATGAAAAACACAATGGTCTTCTCATCACCGATCTTATCCAGCTCAAGCTCATCAAATTCCATCTTTTCCCTAACAGTATCTATATCAAAGGGTGATAATCTTGCTCCTACAGAAGCCAGAATGCTCCTTTTGGTCTTGCCAGCACCTATAAGGAACTTCTTATATTGCCTCACGGAATAGGTTTCACCATTTTCCTCTTCATGTTCCTCGAACAGGATGTCTACAGCGCATTTTTCAGCTTCCATTGAGGTATATTCTTCTTCCTCACCCTTATCGTTGATCCTTGTTTTCTTGACAGGTACCGGATCTGTTACCTTGATCTTGGCTATAAGGTCCAACATTGTGATCATGTTTCTGGCATCAGTGACTTCTCTTTCGCAGATATATCCTATGATTGCGTTATAGAGAAGTTTCTCTGCCTTGGGCCAGAAAGGGTCCTGTCCCTTTTCATCAGGCTCTTTAGTATTTTCCATGAGTGTTGATACCATTTTCTGGATATCAGTCTCTTTTTTTATATAAGCGAACGGGTTATAACCCATAGATTTATCAAAATCTATTGTGTTAAAGACCTTTATCTTATATCCCATCTTTGTAATGAGGCTCCCGCAGCTATCAAGCAGCGTTCCTTTGGGATCAACTACCACGTAGCTTGAATGGAACTGTAAGAGATTGGGTAGCAACATACTAAATGTCTTACCAGCACCAGAGCCTCCGTAGAATATAGCATTCTTATTTCTGCCCATATACCAGGGCTTAACCTTTTCTTCCATCGTCAGGAACTCTGTTTTTGAAAGGATACAGTTCTCTCTAAACTTTGGATTTACGAATGGCTTTATATCTGCAGCTGTTCCGATCCTTGCATTTCCATATTCTTCGCCTGGTCTCATCTTCTTTCTGGTCGAATCCTTGTACCAGATATATAGGAACAAGAATGCACATCCCACGAGGCCCCATAACAGATCCCAGAGGTTAAAGGACAATATTGGCCAGCCGAACAAATTGCCGTAGTCAATATTTGTTATCTTGTCCGAAGCGTTGTTTCCTTCTGCAACCCGATAGATGTAGCCAAACTTATCCATAAAGTAGAATGCAGCTGCATAAGGGATCAGTTTATATAACTTGCTCTTGTCCATTACTTGGTACGCTCCATTGGCTCCAACTCCTTAACATCTATGTCGATATGCGAGTTGATTTCTTTGTTTACTGTATTTGCATGTTCTTCATAGAGCTTTAATCGCTCTTTTATACCTAAGGCTTCTTTTGTCTTAGCTTCTGTTGCTTTTGCCGGCTTCTTTTCGCCTGCAGTTACATCCTTTTCTGCTTCACGCTCAGCATTTCTCTCTGTTTCCTTTTCTGTCTGGTTACCAAGCAGCTCATTCTTCACATCCTGCTGATATTTGTCCTTCACATAATCCTCAAACAGATGGCTCATTACCTCTGCATTTTTCCCAGAGAAAAAGAAATGCATTGTGTTCGGATCTACTGAATCCTTAACTATGGCAAAGTCCACACCGTTCTTTTTGCAGGTACGTGAGAACTCTTTGAAATCTGTCTGATTTACATCCAGCTTTCCTATAGGTCCGGAGTGATTTTTATCGAACTTCAAAAACTTCTTGAGCGCTTTTGGACCCTCATAAACTCTTGTACGGTTGTGAAACTTGTTATAGGCCTGCCCTATCAAAAAAGCTGCTGCTTTACCGCCAATCTTAAGCCCCTTTTTACCTAATTTAACTGCGACATGAATTGTTGTTTTTGCGCCTATAGCGCTAACCCTTTTAGCATCTTCCTCTGTCATTTCTAGCACGCCTCCACTTTTCCAGGTCTTCTATGAACGATAAAATATGCTTTCTTTGTTCATTAGCCAGATTAAGCGATTTGATCCTTGTTCTTATC
This sequence comes from Butyrivibrio sp. XBB1001, assembly GCF_000424505.1. Taxonomy (NCBI): domain Bacteria; kingdom Bacillati; phylum Bacillota; class Clostridia; order Lachnospirales; family Lachnospiraceae; genus Butyrivibrio; species Butyrivibrio sp. XBB1001. Next base: position 139,797 of record NZ_AUKA01000008.1, read on the forward strand.
TCTTCTATGGATTCTTTCTTTTCCAGAAGCCGATACATTATTTCAGACTCAATTTTGTTGATTAGTTCATTTCTCCAGATCTGATCTCCAACGCTCATCTCTTACCCCCACTCTCACGTTAAATCCGACTCGTTTATTACAAATTCCCCTATTTCTACTCCAAGGCATCTGCATAGCAGTTCATACTCTGCAAACTTAAATGCCCGTTCTCCGTTCACTTTTTTGTATAGGCTGTGCCTGCTCATTCCACAGGCATTTGCTATCTCTCCGAATTTGATACCGGAATTCCTGATAGCTTCATGAAGCTTTTCATAATCTAGCATTATATACCAACCAAACTTATATCATATAATTTACATTCATCTTTCCGAGTCAATAATATATTTCCTTTGTTTTGATTTGTCAACAAAAATATTAACAAAAGTTATACTGTATAAGTTTCAACGCAATATATAATGTTTATATTCAATTTTCTAAAAGTTCTCTAAAATCGCGCAAATTAAACAAACTTAATCGTTTTTGTTTCTTTTTTGTGCTATAATTCTCATTGCTTATATATAATTTTAATTCATATTTTGGAGATATTATTATGGACGTTCTTTACGAGAATATTGCTAGACTTAGACGTGAACAGGGCCTCAGACAGGCGGATCTGGCACAGAAAGTTGGCTATTCAGCCAACACCATGATTGCCCACATAGAGCAAGGTACTGTTGATCTTCCCTACTCAAAGATACAGGGCTTTGCGAAAGCTTTGAATGTTACTGTTCCGCAGCTTATAGGTTATGAATCAGATGAATTTACAACCAAGATGGCTACTCTTTCAGAAGAGGGCAAACAATTTTTAAGACAATGTCTGGACTTTGCGCTCTTCACTTACGGTACAGAGTCTAAAGATTCTGAAGAGAAATAAAAAGATGCGCCAGCTCACACTGGCGCAATATCTTTTGTCAGAAATTGTATTATGTCTTCGTTTACTTCTACCAAATAGACAAATAGCATAACAAGTAGTTTATAGAGGACAAATATAACCGATGAGATTCCCATGGATATCAGTGCAACCTTAAATGTTCCTACTTGAGCAAACCAAAATACAAACCCTAGAATCGTGATAAGGGCCATCGCTCCTCCAATTATATAACCGAAGAATAAAATCCAGAATTCCCCGACCATATCCAGGAATTTTATGATTATGTAGATTGGTAAATACAGAATCAAAAGTATTATCTTTAATGCCTTCATATTCCCTCCGTCACAATACTTATCATTCAGTTTCCCTGGGCCATCTCTAACAACCTGTTATCTTCTTTACACTCTTCTACTTCTCCTACATAGTTCACCAGAACTGATCTAACAGGTTCGTCGAACCCTATCTCATCAATCACCTTAAGAATTGTTCTTCTCTTGATACTCATGGCTGCAGCTATGAATATTTCAGCCTTAAGCTCTACTATGTACCTACGGTCAAAATGGCAATTCTTTTTGACCTTATGTAGATTCTGTTTAAAGTCTTCTTTCGCATCAAATTGCATATTCGCACCTCTCATTCTGGAATAGATGAATTAAAATTATATGAAAGTGTGCTTTAATACTGTTTTTATACCTTTAAACTTATAAAATATAATTTAAAATGCATTTTTAATATATTGCGTTTATTCTCTTCTGTCAATCCAATGTATCTCTATTAGATTTTCTAATAGAATAATTGTTTAGATTATTTATCCTCTATTCAAATTACATGTCTCTAATAGACTTGCTAATAGATATCTAATAGACTTCTATTAGATATTTGTAATAAAATCCTATTATAGTTTCTATTAGCATGTCTAATATTATAATATATTAGTTATTCTAATATGTATTCTAATTTATTATCTAATATTTCTGTATATTAATATATCTATTATATTATCTAATCTATTTTATATTATATCCTACAATATATTATCTTATACATTTTATATTTCTATTTACAATATGTATTGCATTTTATATTTGAATTACTATTTGTATTTTATATTATAATGTGTTATTCTATTATATATTAGATTTGAGAATTTATTATATTACACAATACAATATATATTTGTAATGTATTTTGCATTAGGCATCCAATTATATATTGCAATAGATATTCTATTAGATTATCTATTAGTGCAGGAGGATTAAATGGCAATAAAGATAGCAGTAGCAAATCAAAAGGGCGGAGTAGGTAAAACCACAACAGCAGTAAACCTTGCAGATGCATTAAGACACTTCAACTATAAGGTACTGTTCATAGATCTTGACCCACAGCATAACTCAACCAGCACCTATGGAGCTGTAATAGAAGATGAGAACACCATAGTAGATCTGTTGAAGAAGGACTGTACTGCAAAAGAAGCTATTCAGACAACTCCTTTAGGAGACATAATCGCAGGAGATGGCCTTCTGGCAACAGAAGAGAACTACTTTAATTCACAAAAAGCCAGAGAGAGGATTCTTAAGAGCCAGTTAAAAGAACTGGAAGATGATTACGATTTCATCATCATGGATACACCGCCAAACCTTGGAATCTATATGATAAATGCTCTTACAGCCGCTGATGGCTGCATTATTCCTATAAAAGCAGAGCAATATGCTATAGATGGTCTTGGACTTCTTATTGAGACAATAAACGAAGTAATTGATCTTTTAAATGAAAACCTCAAAATCTATGGTGTCCTGATGACTTCATATGACGCAAGAAATGGTCTGGATGTAGGAATAAAAGAAGCTCTTCCGGAAGTGGGCGAAGCAAGAGGATTTAAAGCATTCGATACACAGATCCGTATCAGCCAGGATGTTAAGAAAGCCCAGGCAATCAGAGATTCCGTTGATGAAGACGGCAACCTTATAGTGGCAAACAGATCACTTTTTGAAAACTTTAAAGCAAGTAACGCAGCTGTAGACTATGTTAATTTCACAAAAGAAGTATTGGAGGTAATCAATGGCTAAGCACACACAGAAAAACGATGCACTTGGAATGTTTGGTAACACAAAACCAGTAAATATCAAGAAACAGCCTGCAAAAGAGACTCCAAAGAAAGCTGAAATTGTAGAGGAAGCAGAGAAGAAAGCTCCATCACCTAAAGCTGAAAAGGTAGAAGAGAAGATTCCTGAAAAGAAGACAGAACCAAAAGTTGAGCAGGAAGCTAATCCTGTAGAAACACCAGCATTGTCAGGAATGGGATTAAAGCTTACAATGGATCTGGAGAAGAAAGAACGCACTAAGAGAACAAGATGTTTCTATCTTAGCGATGAAACTTATGAAAAGCTTGTAGAAATGTCAAAAAAGAGTCAGTCAAATGCTTCTGAGTATCTGGAATTCATTTTAAAGCAGGTACTGTTTAATTAAGGATTTATCCACAACCAATAATTACGTTTTTAGATTGCTTATATAAATATATATTAATAAACAACAACAGAGAAAAATTAATTTGTTTGTTTAGGGATTGCGAAAGCTCAGTATTTAAGCCAATTGTAGCGATTTGGAAAGTAAGAAATGGATTAATAGAGCGTAGCTGTTGGTTACATGTAACGTAGAAAATGGATTATATTGGCGGTAAGAATGGTGATTGTCAGAAAAAACATACACCAATCTTACCGCTTTTTGTACCCATAAATAACGTAAATGTAGGTAAATACGTAAAGTCTGGATACAAATGATGACCTGGAAAGGGCAGTAGAAAGGCTTATTCCGAAAGTACGTAATAATTGGTTGTGGATAACTCGGAATATACACCAAAAACTACGCATTTAGATCAAAATAGGTGTTTTTAACGTAATTTTTGGTGTATAAATCATTGACCAAATCGGTTAAGAATCATAAGGAGCCTATATTTGGGCTTATATTTAATGAGAAATATCTACGTAGAAATTGGATGTATAATCAGCACACCAAAAATTACGTTTTTAGACTCGAAAACAGTGTCTCAGGATACTTTTGGGCAAAATCTAGACTGAAGAATATCCAGTATTTATGCGTTATGTAGAAATCTACGTAAAAATTGGTGTATAGGAAATATGAGTGTACCAATTTTTACGTGTTCAGAACCAGATAAGAACTATCTACGTAGAAAATGGATTAATATAATAGAATATCGACTATATCGGTCAATATATTAAAAATCACGTTGATGCCAGATATAGTACACGATTGAAGCATTATTAGACAGAAGTATGTATACACCAAAAATTACGTAGATGGGCTTAGATGATCTTCGTTAGAAGTAAAAGCGTAAAAAATGGTGCATGTTTTTTGTGGCAAATACTCCAGATAAATAGAAAGAAGGATATATAAACGTAGTTTTTGGATTGAAAGATACACCAAAAGCTACGTTTTTTGCATAGAAGGCCGGAATACAAACTACGTAGAGTTTGGTGGTTAGAATCAATCCAATCACTACTGATTATTCTTTAAAAGCGTAGTAAATGGTTGTAAAATATAAACCAAACGCTACGCTTTTTGTTGACATCGGCGTAGAGCTTGGTTTATTCTAAAATCAAGGGTAAATACGTAGAAAATGGTTTAATGAACGTAGTAATTGGTGGGGGAATTAGATGAGTAAGGCAAATGAGCCGCTTTATAATTTGAGCTTGGTAAAATCAAATGACATGATTTCAGCCAAGTATAAGGCGACACTTCTTGAAAACCAGGTTATGGCCATTGCTTTAACCAGAATAGAAGTGAATGAGAATGATAAAGAGCATCCTTTAGTAGCCCGGCTGTATCCGAGAGAACTCAAAAAACTAGTAAGTGATGACAGACATATATATAGAGATCTTAAGGATCTTGCGAAGACAATAACCGGACATACGATGTTTCTTGAGGATGGAAAGGGAAACTTCAAGGCTTTTTCTGTAGTTCCTAATGCTATCTATAAGGATGGAGTCTTTAGTATTATCTTTAACAGTGAGCTTAAAGAGCATATCTTAGGACTGGAGAAGAACTATACAACGTTGGAATTGTCAGTAATGACTGATTTTGAAAGGAACTCTTCATTCCGTATATATGAGCTACTAAAGAAGGATCTTTACAAGAGTAAGCCCGATGTTAATGACGGAAGAGTAGATGTACAGTACAATCTGTCAGAGTTCAGATTCATGATTGGCCTTGCAAATGGTGATGATCCGATAGTTGCTAAGGTTATGGCCAGACAAGGGCAGAATATTGATTGGGATGCTGTTTATGCGAAACTCCCCAAAGACAGCAAGAAATATGATCCCTGGTACGAGGTTCAGAGAAATGTCCTTAGACCTGCTCAGAAGGAACTCAAAGAAAAGAGCGATATAAGGTTTGAGTATGAAGGCCTGAAGAATGGCAAGAAAACAGCAGAGATTCTTTTCCATATCTATCCTAATAAGCCGTCAATTTCTGTTATTTCCAAGTCCAAGGTTATAGAGAGGGAACAGCTTAACAGACAGCTTGAAATCCCTTACGATCTGGAACAGTTTGCGCCGCTATATGATGAATTTATAGGTCATAACGAGTTGACCAAGGAAGATATTGATCTGCTTCTTGTAAAAGCTGATTTCGACAGCAAGAAAGTTATAGCTGCGATCGATTATGCTGATGAGCAGCCACATGTATATAACTACATGGGATTTCTTATTAGAGCTATCGAAGAAGGCTACACGCAAACATTTACAATTAATGGAGATGCAGAAAAAGGCGCAGGATTCGTCAAATTTAAGGAAGCGTATAAAGAAGGCAAGAGGACAGGAGATATTCAGAAGGCTGCCTGGGAAAGAATTCAGAAAAATGATGACTTCCAGGAGTTTGAGGCAATGATTGTCGAGAACGGACTGACTATAGAGCAGCTTGTTTCAATCTATTCTCTTGATGAGGTAATAAAGTTCTATTCAGACTGGAAATTCGGCAGACCACTGAACTTTTAAGACTATAAGACGTTCTAATAGAAACCCTATTAGAACGTCTATTTTTTGATAAAAAGGACTAATTTTAACGTGTTGATAATTTATTAACGATTTGCTATAATGCGAGATAGCTTGCGTCGAAGGGAGGAGTGTGCAATGTGTAATTATTGTGTTCCTGGAAGTGAAAAGCTTGAAGAATGCATCTATAACAAGAAGATAGATGCAGGCATTCTAGGGGGACTATTCCTTGACATGAGAGTTGATAGTGACAACAGCGCGGTAAGAGTAGACATCGGCAATTCGAATGGTGAGGGAGCTGGAGACTTAATCAAAATCAATTATTGCCCTTTTTGTGGCAGGGATTTGAACGAGGAAGCCAGCTAAAGTATTGAGGCTAGTGTTGATATAAATGTGTGAAAGAAGGCAGATCAGATCATTCTGGTCTGCTATTTTTTTACAGCCAAACAAAGGGTATAATATAGCAGTTGATGGCCGGGGAAAAGTTGACTAAAAAGGAAGAGATGACCGTTTACCTGCTCTATCTGAAGAACGATTAGAGAAACGCCATGGATAACACATGATATCTATAAATGCTACAGTAACAACCCTTTTATAATAAGGCATTAAACCAAATATTAAATCGCGCTATAACAAGTTAAAACTTGAAATCAAAGGCGTTTTTGAGGTGTTTTTGTACATGGAATGTATTTTAAAGGTGACTAAAAAGGGAATGATATTTAAACCTTGTATCGAATAAGGAATCATAATGACAGATCAGGAATTTATAGCCAAATATGGAAGCAAACTAAATACTCAGCAGCTGGAAGCTGTCAGGGCCACGGAAGGACCGGTGCTTCTTCTTGCTGTTCCAGGGAGCGGTAAGACCACGGTTCTGGTCAATCGACTTGGATACATGCTCTATGTTAAGGGGATTGATCCTTCAAATATCCTAACTCTTACCTATACAGTGGCAGCTACGAGGGATATGGCAGAACGTTTTACAGCTCTTTTTGGAGAGGATATCTCTGACAGGCTTGAGTTCAGGACCATAAATGGAATATGTGCCAAGATCATAGCTCACTATGGAAGACTTATCGGCAAGACTTCATTTGAGCTTATCACTGACGAAAAGATCTCCGGTAAGCTCCTTACTGACATCTTTGTGAAGATCATGAAGGAGTACCCCACAGAGAGCGATATAAAGGCAGTACGGACGCTTATCACCTACTGCAAGAACATGATGCTCGAGCCTAAAGAGATTAAAGAGCTGGGTGAAAATGAAGGAATAGAGCTTCTGGATATCTACGAGAGCTACAATCGTGAGCTCAAGGCCAGAAGTCTTATGGACTATGATGATCAGATGATCTATGCCTACAGGATGCTTAAAGGTTCAAAAGATTTATTAGAGTTCTACAGGGATAAGTATCGCTATATCTGTGTGGATGAAGCCCAGGACACTTCAAAGGTTCAGCATATGATAATAGCTCTTTTGTCAGGTGAAAAGGGCAATCTGTTTATGGTAGGGGATGAGGACCAGAGTATATATGGATTCAGAGCAGCATATCCTGATGCGCTTCTTCATTTCGAGAAGGAGCATCGTGGAGCCAAAGTCCTTATCATGGACAAGAACTACAGGTCCAATGCCAAGATTGTAGAAACGGCAGACAGATTCATTCAAAAGAACTTCAGCCGTCATGAAAAGCATATGTGCGCTACAAGGGAGGCAGAGAGCGACATCAGCTTTATATCCTTAAGTACCAGGGAATCTCAGTATAAGTACCTGCTGGAGATGGCAAAAGACGTAAAGACCCAGACAGCAGTACTTTATAGGGATAATGAGAGCATTTTGCCGCTTGTAGATCTGCTACTTAGGGAAAATGTTCCTTACAGGATAAAGAATGCAGACATGGCTTTCTTTACACACAGAGTAGTGGTAGATGCTGTAAATATCCTGAAGTTCTGCCTTAACCCTTCAGATCCCGAGCTGTTTATGAGGATATACTTCAAGTTCCAGACCTTCCTTCGTAAACCTGACGCTGAAGCCATGTGCAGGATAGCGGATGATAGGCATATAGGGATTCTGGATGCTGCAGAGTATGTAGATATAAATAAACATGTTTTAGGCAACGTAAGGGCCCTTAGGACGCATTTTAGAAATATGGCTTCAGAATCTACCTACAAAGCCATAAACAGGATGGACAGGTTTATGGGCTATGGGGATTACCTTCGGGATAACAATATTGATGACAACAAGCTCTTTATCCTGAAGATGATATCTAAGAATGAGCCTACGATAGAAGGATTTCTTGAAAGGCTTGAAGAACTGCGCCAGATCCTTACTGATGGTGAGGTCAATTACAAAAGCAAGCTGATACTTTCTACCATACATTCCAGCAAGGGCCTTGAGTATGACACTGTGTACCTGATGGACGTAATAAATGGTGTATTCCCAAGTAAGATCATTGGCTTTAAGTCGGCTTCCCCAAAGGAAAAGCGTGATTATGAGGAGGAGCGAAGGATCTTTTACGTTGGAATTACCAGGGCAAAGGATAAGCTCTGCATATTCAAGTACGGCGATGAGGCTTCCATATTTGTCTCAGAGATAAATCCTGAGCAAAAGCCCATAAAGAAAGAGAAGGTAAAACGGAAGAAGGAGAATGTACTTCGTAAGCCGACTCCTCTTTTAAAGAAAAGGCCCGCGGTTACAAGTAAGGATAATGTCCCGGATAGTCTTATTATAGGTGAGCGTATATCATCTCCCAGGTACGGAGAAGGCACCATTACTGATGTTGTTTGGGATGACGATGAGATTCCTATGAAGTTTACCGTGGAGTTTGATTCTGGGAATGAGAGGATATTCATGTATCCCTTTGCTTTTACGACAGGGATGAAGGTAATAGAGTGAGAGGCGATGGTAAGGTGACAGTAAGAAAACGGATAAGAAAGATCTTTACAAAGCAGGAGCAGATGTCAGAAGCTCTTTTTCTGAATCTTATCCTGGCATTTAGCGGCGGTTTTCAGGACGCATACACCTACATGGTGAGGGATAATGTATTTGCCAATGCTCAGACCGGAAATGTAGTGCTTATGAGCACTTATCTCATGCAGGGACTGTGGCAAAGAGGACTGATGTACCTGTTTCCGCTGTTTTCCTTCATGGCAGGTATATTTATCTCTGATAACGTAGGCTTTTATTATCGGAATGCGAAAAAGATACACTGGAGACAGGGGATAGTAGCTGTAGAAGCGTTGATAATGTTGATTGCGGCATTTCTTCCGCAAAACCTGAATATGCTCTGTAACTGTCTCATCTCTTTTTCCTGCGCGCTGCAGGTGCAGTCCTTTAAGAAAGTGCATGGAAATGTGTATGCCAGCACCATGTGCATCGGAAACATAAGGAGCGGAGTGGTGTCTTTTTCCAAGTATCTTAAGACCAAGGATGTTAAGGATATCAGAAAAGCAGGAGACTATTTTGCAGTGATAGTGACTTTTGCAATAGGAGCCGGATTTGGCGGCAATCTATCAGAGCTATACATGGAAAAGACAATCCTCGTATCTTGTGTGTTGTTAATCATCTGCTCGTTTCTTATGGATCTTGATAAAGACTGATATTGCTGCAGTCTAGGTACATGTTTAACGGAGAGGAGACCATAATGAACGTAACCAGGATAGAGGATGATCGCTTAAAACCATGCCCATTCTGCGGTGAGAAACCGTGGCTGGCGCAGAGTTATGCAAAATATGGCTTTTGTAGCAGCCTGGATGAATTACCAGAGGGAGCTGAAGCCAGGGAGAATAGAGGAACAGAAGAAGACCCCAGTATCTTATGGGAAATGAAGACTTATCGTGTGAAGTGTGGCACATCTAAATGCTTTGGAAATCACTCGCAGTATTATTATCTTAGCATAGATGAATCATTAAAATATTGGAATAACAGGGTTTGAGAGGAGATTGTATGAAAAAAGTTGAGATTATTGCGCTGATAGGTGCTATTACAGTATTGTCTGCAGGTTGTGGCAGCAAGCCTGCAGATGTGTCGGGTAAAGAAACAGCAATAGAGACTGCCACTGCGGAGGATTCAGTAAAAGAGAGCCTTCAGGCGCCGGTAGTAAAGGACGGAGTGATGGAGCCGGGAGAAGATGCCATAAACGTTGTATTTGAGTGGAATCCTGTTGATGGTGCAGATGGCTACGAAGTCCTCGAAGAGAATAAGTTTTGTGAAGAAGATGAGTATCGAGAAGTGACCGAGGATAGCACATCTGTTATCACTGATACCTCTTATGTTACCGGAGCGCAGGATGACTTTGATTTCAGGATTAAGGTAAGAGCTTACCGGGGAGACGGTGAAAACAGGGAATATAGTGAGTGGAGTGACTACTCATATGGCAGTTCCTACGATAAAGCGGACAAGGTATCAGGCATTGAGTCTTCAACAGGATCTGCCACACCTGAAGAAGCAGATGCTCTGTTTAAGCAGGCTATAAACGGGGAAATTATTGTCAATGCAGTCTACGAGGACGGGACTGATATTTCTTTCTGGATACCTGATCTGCCACAAGACCCTGAGGAGTGGGACAGTTATTCTGTTGGCGAGAGAGTAGACCTTGATAACGACGGAGTTAATGAGCTTATTCTAAACGGACCCTATGGCGGCAAATACCTGGATGCAAGGGACGGCGGAGTTTATCAGCTCGCTGAGGGAGAAGGAACTGCTGGGCAGCTGTATTACGCGGAATATGATGGAAAGACATATATCTGTCACGTGGACAATTCTCATGGCGGCAGAGAGATCTTTTTGATGGACCAGTACAATGGGAATGGCGCAATCGTAGAATCTACGTCGCTTACAGCTGAATACTGGGACTACGTAGAGTTTACTGCGGATGCTGCTGTATGCCATTTTGGAGACGAGGAAATATCGGTTGAAAGATATCTGGAACTAAGAAAAGAGATTTTTAAGTATTAAAGATGAATACAGAAATGACTAAACTGCAGGACATCTTGCCTTTTTGGGAAAAACTGTATATAATTCTAATTAACCGAAATGGATTTGGGCTAAATTGATTTCGGTTAATTGCATTTAGGTGGATGGAGGATAAACATGAAGGATATATTCCGAGGTCGATCTGCTGAGCTTAAGATACTTGATAAAAAATTCAAACAAAAGGGCTTTGTAATGACGGTTTTGTACGGCCGAAGAAGAGTAGGCAAAACGAAACTGGTTAATAAGTTTATTCAGGATCATGACTGTAAGAGCATCTCTTTCACAGCAGTCGAGCGAGAAGAGTCTGAATTACTGTCAATGATGACAGAGGCTGTCCTTACGGCGCTAGCACCGGATATGCTTGGAGATATCAGCTTTAACAGTTTTGAGAAATTATTTGATTTCATCGGCAGACAGGCTGAAAGGGAGAGAATAGTTTTCTTTATAGATGAATACCCATATCTGGCAAAGCAATGTCCATATATTCAGTCAGTTCTGCAGAAGACCATAGATACAAGGTGGAACACGGGGAATCTGTTTTTTATTCTGTGTGGTTCTCTTGTCAGTTTCATGAAAGAAGAGGTACTTGCAGAGTCTGCTCCATTACATGGCAGAAGCAATTTAGAGCTTAAGCTCAGACCATTCAATTATCTGGAGACAGCAGATTTCCTCGAGGGATTTTCGAATGAAGACAAAGCTATATGCTATGGGCTAACGAATGGTGTAGCGAAATATCTAGAACAATTTGATACGAGTTTGTCATTAGAAGAGAACATTATAGACCAGTTCTACTCTGTAGGAGGTTATTTCTCTGAAGAGCAGGTTAAGACGGTTGTTTCAAGCGAAAAACAGAGCCCTGCTCTTTATAATTCGATTATTTCGGCGGTGGCTACAGGGCATACAAAGAATGGAGAAATAGCCACTTATATCGGTTCTGATGATGTAACGTATCCATTAAAGGTCCTTGTTGGTGCAGAAATACTGGAAAAAAGGATGTCTAAGAAGCCGTACTATGTACTAAATGATAGCATGCTGGAATTTTGGTTTAGATATGTTAACAGGGCAACCAGTCTCATAAATGCAGGCAGAGGAGAAACATATTATCATTCCAATGTTAAGGAACATCTGCATGATTTCATGGGAAAAGTATTTGAAAAGATGGCTAAAGAGTATCTTATATTGAATGCCGGACTTAATGGATTGCCGGTTTTGACAGAGATAACTGATTATCAGGCATCAGTTCTTGATGAGAACAAGGAGCAGATGCAGATAGAGATCGATCTTCTTGGAAAGAACGACAAGAACATTATGTTGGTTGGCGAGTGTAAGTTTAAGAATTCCCCGTTCGATAAAGAAGAGTTTGAATGGTTCATGGACAAAATTAAATACATACCTGCGTCAGCTCCAGTGATATGTATTTTTTCTCTTGGTGGTTTTACAAAGTACGTAAAGGAAAATGCAGGAACGTGCATGCTAATCGGCATTGATGATATGTATTGAACATCCCAGAAGAGTGCAGAATAATGCTAAAAGATAAAGATATTCGGGAACCGTTTTTTGACTTCCTTGAGGATACATATGGGAAAGTCCGGATAATTGAAGAAAAGACCATGGGTCGCTCCAGAGCGGATCTTGTGATGGTTACAGAAGACAGCCTCGTTGGTATTGAGATAAAGAGCGATGCTGATACCTATGCAAGGTTGGTGACTCAGGTAAAGGACTACGACAAGTACTATGATTACAACATTGCTGTAGTTGGTTCCAGCCATGGGATCCATATAAAAGAGCATGTTCCGGTGCATTGGGGCATAATCACCGTTGAAGAGGTGGATGGAGTACCTGATTTTTACATGCTAAGAAAGCCTGAAACCAACCCAAACATGAAGCTTGAGAATAAGCTTAAGATCCTTTGGAGACCTGAGCTTGCTCTTATTCAGGAAAAGTATGGAATGGCAAAGTACAAGGAAAAGAGCAAGTCTTTTGTAATTGATAAGATCAGCGCTCTTGTTCCGGATATTGTTACTATGGAGGCCCTGTCCGGTACTATCAGCAATATTCTCTTTGAAAGAGACTACAGCAAGGTGGCGGAAACCCTTACAGAGTACCGCAAGGGAGAGCTTCAGAAGGCTATAGAAAAAGAGACTGATCCTAAGAAAAAGCTTGAACTCATGGTAGAACAGGCTGAAAAGAGTAATAACTTTACTAAAAAGACCAAGAGAAGACGCAGGAGAAGATAAGATGGCATCGCCAGTTAGTATAAAGAGTGCAACTGCGAAGAAAGCGCAGAAAACATGAAAGAGATAAATATCAAAGGCATTCTTCTTACAATAATCGGAGCAGCTTGCTGGGGGTTGTCCGGATCCGTGGGGCAGTACTTATTTGACGTTCAGGGGATGGACAGCAGATGGCTGGTGCCGATAAGGCTTGGAGTATCGGGAATACTCATACTGATTTACTGTTTTATAAAATATGGTAAAACAACTCTTAATCCCTGGAAGACCAGAAACAGGGCGGTTCTTATGGTCGTATATGGCGTTCTGGGCGTATCGGCCTGTCAGTTCCTGTATTTCCTTACGATTGAGCTGTCAAATGCAGCTATAGGAACGATTTTACAGGATCTGGCACCTCTTTTTATTCTGGGATATACCTGCATAACCATGAAAAGAAAGCCGGGGGCTTTTGAGGTTATATCAATCATACTGGCGATGCTTGGAGTATTTCTTTTAACTACTCATGGAAGTATAGATAACATGTCTGTCTCAGCGCCGGCGCTTATTGCAGGAGTCGGAAGTGCGTTTTGTGTTATGGTCTACAACGTTCTTGCACCAAAGCTTTCAGATGACATACCGGTCATTGTGGCCCAGGGATGGTCATTCCTTATGGGAGGCATCGCAACTGCGCTGTTATTCAGAACATGGACTATAGATTATAAGCCAGGATTTATGGGCTTACTTGGTATCGCTTTTGTTGTTGTCATAGGAAATATCTGCGCTTTTACTTTGTATATCAGTGGTGTGAAGCAGATAGGCCCACAAAAGGCAATCTTGTATAGCTTCGCAGAGCCAATAACTGCAGCAATCATTTCCGTTACTGTGCTTGGAACGTCGTTTACTGTATTTGATGCATTGGGATTTTTGTTGATCTTTGCTATGCTGTGGCTTATAACATTGTTTGGTAAAAAACAAAGCTAAAATAAAGGATTGCTTTTATCGTTTTGTTATTCATATTTTATCGAATATTAACATAATAATGATAGAATTAAATATGAACATTTAAGGCAAAGTACAACGATAAGGCGAGTGTATCATGAAATCAAAAAGGATCTATACTACTATCAGCATAGCCCTCCTTTTCCTGGTAATCTGTCTGGGCGTCTTTTTGACGCCTGTTTTTGCTTCGTCTGATTCTCCTGCTACAGTATTTACAATTGGTGTGCCTGTAGATAGATGTCCTATGTTCTATCTTGATACAGCCACCGGCGAGATTGCAGGAATCGGCGTTGATCTTATGGAATCCGCTGCCAAAGAGGCTGGTTTCAATGTCACATTCAAAGCTATAAGTGAATCAAATCTTAAGGAAGCCCTTGATAGTACTGAGTACGATCTTGTTATGCCCTTTGGAAGTGCTGTTTCAAGTGCATCTGGTCAAGCGACCATCGTATCGGACAATCTCATCCAGACCCCATTTACCCTTGTGACTACAGATAAGCACTCTATTTCTGACATAAATACCATCAGAGTAGGCATGCTAAAATCACAGGGCGGAGTAGCAGAAACTGTAAAGCAGTTATACCCTGGAATAACGATAAACCTTTACAATTCCATGGCTGATTGCATTAAAGCGCTTAGAAATGAAGAGGTAGATGCACTTTTACATAACTCATATGCGTGGAGCTATGTGCTTCAAAAGCCATCCTATAA